>NZ_JAWOUX010000003.1:0-559463 GCF_033339595.1 Vibrio sp. 2096 | reverse complement strand
GAAGAACACGCCAGTAAGTCGAGGACTAAGCGCACATTCATTTTCGATAAGGGATTTGATTTGTTCCGTAAGCATAACCACACCAAGCTAATTTAAGTGAGTAACCAAATTTGGTTATTAGCGTAATCACCAAAATTGGTTAGCGCAAGACACCAAAAATGGTGATTGATAAGCTAAACTGACGGAAACGGAGGAAGCGGTATGTATCAGAACAAACTATTAGATGCCTACAAAAAGGCTCAAAGTTACGTACAAGACAAACAAATTGCAGCGGATATGAATGTGCCGCCGCAGAGAATCAGTGATTTTCGCAAAGGAAAGCGTTATATGACTGATACACAAGCAATTTTTCTTGCAGAGCAATCAGGTTTAGACCCTGAGATTGCATTGTTGGGGTGTCACGCTGATCGCAATGATAATCCGCAGATAAAAGCAGTATGGGAAGGAATTGCAAAAAAGTTTAACGGGCTTGGATTATCAGGAATCTCAATGGCTTGCACTGGATTAGCTGTCGTGATTGCAAGTCCTAAAGAATCACTATATCAGTGCGCATTATGTATAGCTTGGTAAAACGTCGATTAGGCGGCTGAGATTTGATGTAAAGCGTTGATTAGGCGGGGGTTTTTGTATTTGTCGTCAATTAAACCACTGACGACACATTGATCTTCTAAATTTAACATATCGGCAATTTTAAAGGCGACTTCCCAATCCATTGAGTTTTTGCCTTTTCGCCAACAGTACAAACGACTGTGGTTAACGTCTAGTTTTTGAGCCAGTTTGTACTCTGATGTCAATTCGTACTTAGCTTTAACCGCATCCAACAGTTCATTTGTGTAGTTCATTTTGTTCACTCTCCTGTGCTCTCAAACACCATAATAGAGGATCATTTTGTCGATTTCACTATGCATAGTGACTATGAATACATAATCGGTTTGTATATCGTCATCCCAAGTTCAAAAATGATACAAGCTTGCGGAGGCTACAAACATGGAACGTATTGTTACTAATCCTATTCACTTACCTTGCCCTGATATGGCAGGGTGCACCAATCCAGACCCAGCTAAAACGGCGAACTCTATCAACAAGATAGCTCAACTACGTGAGAAGTTCGCCGAGCAATTCCCTAAGAAGAAACAGACGTACATTCCTACACGTTTTCGTCAGGGGGTTGTAGCATGAATCTTAGTATCTGGAAATCGCGCCGCAATCAGCGCCAACTTGTTGCATCACAAGACAACGGAACTCATATCTACTTCGATAGTTTTGAGCTTGAAGCCGTTGAAGCCTCGCTTTGGCTCTACCAAGGAATGACGCTTGTCGCTTGCATCAAAGCACAAAATGACACGTTAGCCGATATTACGACTACCGCTAATCGCATGGCGACACTTGGCGCGCAAAACAATGGCCAACCACTACACGAAATCCGCAAGCAAGATGAAGCGCCCCAAGTGGGCGCGGATTCTTCCCTTTAATCAGGGGGATGCATGGACTTCGACACCAAAGCCATAGAAATCAAAATGGCGGGCAAGACGTTCGCCAATGATGCCATTCATCAAAGTGCCTTTTCACGCCGATTCTTCCCACGCTTACCCGCGATAGTTCGCAACGATGTGCGCCGTAAAGTAGAGGCGCGCACACAGCGTAAAAACGCCACACGTGAAAACGTGATTAAAACCGCCAAAGACGCGGTGAAATTTGGCCTGAAGTGCGCACACCATATCGAGAATCGTTACTCGTTTGTTGACAGTCGAAAGGGTGCGCATAGCGAGCCATTGACGCACAATATCTTGATGCGTGACGACGCGCTGACGAAGTTCGCGGAGAAGTACGCCGACCAATGCGCCGAGATTTTATCAAGCCTAAATGCCGAGGGTTACGCCTCTTTTGTTGAAGCGTTGGCCGCGGTTTATTCTGAGCAAAGAGCGTTACTTAAGACCATTCACATCAAGCCGCCTTACGTGAATTTCAAAGTGAAAGACGTTGAAGTGTTAGAGCAAATGCTAACAGCGGCGGTACTCAAAATGCAGTCGGAAAAGTGGGTCGAACGTCGTTTGCTGCGTCTGCGTGGTGACTACATCGAGTACGCCCAAATCACCATGAGCCGTGTGGGTGACAAAGGCCATCAAAGTAAATACGTGTCAGAGATTTCCTTTAGTAACTGGAAGCGCAAGCAACGCGATTCCGAGAAATACATGAAGTCGATGAGCGTGTACAACGAGGAAACAGGCGAGCACTTTCCATTAGAGGAAGTGGCAAAGCGCACCATTGCTAACCCTGAGAACCGCCGCATTGAAATGATGGTTCGCTCTCGTGGCTTTGAAGAACTGGCCGACGAACTGGAATACACCGCGCTGTTCATTACGTGGACACTGCCGAGCCGTTATCACCGCAATTCTCCAAAGTGGGATGGCTCAAGCGTCAAAGACGGACACGCCGAGTTAATGCGCCAATGGTCACTTGCCCGCGCTAAGTTGGCCAAGTTAGAGATTGAATACTTTGGCTTTCGTGTGGCCGAGCCACACAAAGACGCAACCAGTCATGCGCACTATTTCTTGTTTTGCTCTCACAAAGACAAAGCCAACATCATTCGTATTCTACGCGGTGAGGCGATTGCACCAGACCGTGAGGAATTGGGCGACGACATCACGCCACGCTTTGACGTAAAAGAGGCCGACCCAAGCAAGGGCGGCGCAACGGCGTACATTGCCAAGTACGTCTCGAAGAACATCAACGGTAAGCACATGCCAGACACCGAAGCCGAAGAAAGCGCATTTAAAGTGCGCGCTTGGGCGTCGGTGCATCGTATTCGCCAGTTTCAGCAATTTGGTGGTGAGCCTGTGTCTTTGTGGCGCAGTTTACGCCGTGCGACAGCCGAACAAACCCAAAAAGATGATCAGCTAGAAGAACTGAGACAAGCGGCAGACTCATCAAAATGGGCGCTGTTTTGTCAGTTAGCTAAGGGGGCGAAGTTGGCTTACAAAGAAAACAAAAACGACTACGGCGAACCAATCAAAAAAATCATTGGTTTTGAGTGGTGCGGTCAAGTCATCGAAACCGCTAGCGAGTGCTATTCGCTCGTGCAAACGAAAGACGTAAAGCGTCTTTTAAAAAGTCGCGGAGCGACGTCTTGGAGCACTGAAAATAACTGTAACTCCCCACTCATTACGGAGTTGAAGAAGCTCACCGGATGGAGCTTTGAGGGAGTGAAATGCCTATTAGAGCCGTTGGCGAATGGGGCGACGGTTTCCATCGACCAATATTGTTCAATCAAATTACAAAACAACACATTACGACTGATTTAACCCGTTTGGGATATTGCTTGCGACAACGATTTCAGCAACTAGGTAAGGACAACCCAATGAGCAACATCGACAAAATCACCCAAGAAATGGAAGCCGAAGTGAAGCGCGCTAAAGGCGGCGTGTTTTGGCGTCTCATGTTGGTCTGGATGAAGGAAGTCAATAAACAGATTCAGAACAAACCGAACACCGATGAAGAACTAGCCGAGGCTTAAAAAATGGAAATGCTATCTCTTAAAGAATGTCAGCAAGCAATGGCCGCGCTTGATGCGGCCGACAAGCTCAACGCCAGTGTGGAAAAGGAGTTGAGCCAGTTCAAAAACATGGACACCAACGCGATTATCAAACGCGCAAGCAAGATGCTCATGACGGGTAATTTCTCGCTTGAAGCGTTTGGTTTGAATCCGACGTTGTTCGACCAAATTGAGCAACTTACCAAGCTCAACAACAAGGTGCGTGAAAAGTATCGTGGTTGTGTCAAAGGCAACATGCAGCAATTGGAAACAGTCGAGGCGGCCGCCGATGAGTAAACACCCAAACCCAATTCGCGGGCACGTATCGTGCCCCGTTTGCCAAAGTCCCTCAACCGTGCATCGCGTCGGTGAGGGCAAGCTGATTGCCGAGGGCGAGCCCACCAAAAACGGACGCAATTTAGGACTGCTTTATTACAAGTGTCCGAGCTGTGGCAACAGCCCAATGAGCAAGAGCATTAACGCCTTTGTAGAAACCAACATGGTTGACTCGGTTGAACAACTAGAAGTGAGTGACGCCGTCACAATTGAGGCTGAATCGCCAACGGTTGAACCAGCGCCCGAAATCGTTGCAAGCACTGATACGCCTAGCGTTGAAGTAATTGAACAAGTGGAAGCGCCAAGCGTTGAAACCGAGCAAGTAACCGAACCGGAACCCGTTCCAACGCCCGTTAAAAAGCCGCCGTTTCCGGTTAAAAAAGTCTTAGCGGGGATAGCCTTTGTCGCCTTGTTGATTTGGGCGATTCGTCAACTGATGCCAACCAAACAACCAACCGAACAGGGAGAGCCAATCAATGCAGGATGAAATGGAAAACCAACCAGAGCTAGATGATTGGGGTGACTTTTCCGCGGTTATCAGTGGACTGGAGCAAACCGAAGTCAGTGAGTTAACCGACTTACCAACCGAAGCGGCCAACGAGGACAACTACCAACCCGCGGGTGAAATGTTCGAGGGCGCATTGTCGGTACTGTTCACCATTGCCGAACAAGCGACGTCGATTATTTCCGGTGTCGATTTTGAGTTTGATGAAAAAGGCAAAGCGGCGGTGATTGATGCGGCGTTGCCTGTGTTGGAAAAACACAGTGACAGCGTGTCGTCGCTGTTTGGTGATTACATGCAAGAGGCCGTTCTCGGCTTGGCGGTGTTGTCGCTGGTCTACAGTGCCAAGAAAACCATGGCATACCAAAAAGAGCTGTTAGCGATAGAGGAGGAAAAACAGCGTGAGCAAAAAGAAAAAGACGCCGCTTAAATTCCCCAATCCGGTCAACTCCAACCCGTCACACGATGCCGAGCATGTCATCTATGTGGCGGGCACGGGCGGGGGTAAAACCTCCGCCGTTAAGCACTTAGGTTTAGTGCCAAAAGCCGCGCAAGCGGTTTTTTTTGACCCTTACCGCAACTATGCGGGGGCGAAATTCCGCGGCCAACAATGCCTTGAAACCAGTTCTCGCGTGGCGTTCGTCAAGGCTTTGGTGATGGCACGTAAACGCGGCAAGTCGTTCAAGTTGGCGTATATCCCCAAAGATGGGGCTTGCTCGGAAGAATTGGAGTTCTTCAGTGCCGCGGTATGGGCGGTGGGTAATGGCGACGCTAAACAACTGCATGTGATCATCGAAGAGCTAGCAAGCTGCGTGGAAACGTCCGGTAAACTCAAAGGCAAAGCGGGCGAATTATGGCGAGGTGGGCGTCAATATGGGCTTGTGCTGCATTCGATTTTCCAACGCGGGCAGGAAGTGCCCAAGACCGTGACCGAGCAATCGCCTGTTTGGTGGATTGGTGCGGTGAACTCGATGGCCGATGCACGATGGCTCGCAGATAAAAAGGGCTTGTGCGTCGATACCTTGGCGGGATTGAAGTCAGCCAAGAACAACAAAGCCGCAATTGGCAAGCCGATTGCCGAATATTTGTTGGTTCGGGATGGTATCGGCAACGTCGAAAAAGGCGCATTCAACTGTCTAACCGGAGCACTTCAACGCTAAATCCAACCTATAGGTTAACCACTTAACCTATAGGTTTCTCCAACTTCCAAGCCCGCCCGTTTCCCTGTTTCATGAAATCACTTTTTAACCGTGTACAACCGAAAGGGACAACATGAAACAGCAACACAAAAACCTACTGATGGCACTGATTATCACGTTAATCGTGATTGCCGCTATCAACAACATCAGCGTGCTCAATCCAGTGCGTGAAACTCTTAACGGCGAAAATGGGTGGTTCTAATGGAAGCACTAAAACAACCTTTTAACCCGCGTCCACGTGAGCTTGACCCTGTTGAGGGTGTGAACTGGGGCAACCAAGCCACCTTGCGCTTGGTATCGGGTCCTACTTACCAAAACATTGAACTGGTCACGGACATTCTCGACGCGGCAGACATTGAGCGCATCACGGTGAAAGTGAACGGCCGTGAAATCGTCAACGTGACGGGTCAAGACCTTATCGACTTGCAAGAGCACAAGAAAGAATACGTGCAAGCGGGTCGCTACGTGCTGAACTTCTCGGATTTGTCGATGCGTACCAAACTGGGTATCCGTACAGGTGAGCTAGTCACGCTGCAAGGCGAAATCTGGTTTATGTACATCCAGCTAAAAGCCAAAACGGGTGCCGCGGCACCAATGATTCGCGCTCGTGCTCATACCACGGCGGCGCAAAGCCAACGCATCTACATGCCGCGCATCTATTCCCAAACGTGGTACGCCGCATCAAGTGGTCGCACACCGTTTGACTTTGCCGAGCGTAGCGCGGCGCTGTCTATCAAGCGTTTGCACCTCAAAGACAACACAATTGAACGCGTTCGCGTCCTGCGTGATGAACGTGAAGAGCTCAACGTCAACAAGGCCGATAACGCCTACGACTTAGCCGCGGCAGGTCGTGAGCAGAATGCGGGCTTCTTCTCGATGGACTTCACGCGTTGCGGTTTTGGTAGCGAAGCACGTTTACCAACGGCGGCCATGAAACAACTGGCGTTTGAAGTGGAAAAAACGGCGGCGGGTAGCATTCCGGTACTGATTGAAGCCATCGAACAAGTGGCGGTGCCTACCGCGCAGTAAGGGGGCGTTATGGCGCAAGAGCAAAGCATGTGGGGTTCCATTTGGGATGGCGTCTTAGAAACGGGCGGCGAACTGATGACCGACGTCACCGACTTGGGCAAGGACTGGCTCGGCGTAAAGATTGAGAACGAAGCTCAACGCGTCGAATCCAGCAATCCAGATGAACAGCGAAAGCACAATAACGACTACCAACAACCCACGGGTGAGCCTGTGTACACCTCCGCGTTTGCGGGGGTGACCACCACGCACCTGATGATGGGAATGCTGTTCGTACTGTTGTTATTGGCGATGTTCTACGTCGCTAAGGGGAAGAAGTAATGCCGTTTATTCCATACCTGATTGTAGGTGCGGTGGGCGTATGGGCGGGCATCAAAGTCTCGGGCGGTTTTGACCGCATCGGATGGGTGCTCGGTCTGCTTCTGGTGTGTTATGTCCTGTACAAGAAAGGATTCAAATTATGATTGGTGGGCTTTTAGGCAATTCCGGCTCGATGCCAATTAGCGCCAACGGTGGTCCCGCGGTCAGCGGTGCCGATGGTGAATCAAGTGGCAGCCTCTCGGTGGGCAATATCAATATGGGCGGGGGCAATTCCACCACGTTGATGATTCTTGTAGTGATTGTGATTGCGGCGGTGTTGCTATGGAAAAAGAAGTAATTGAAGTCGTGACGCAATCGAAACGTGCGCTTGGGGAGCTCAAGCCCGCGTTTCGCGCTTGCCCTGATGCGTATATCGAATTGTGCAAAGCGGTCAAGGATGGCCGCGTGAGTTTGTATCGCCTAATCAGCAATGAAAATGATCTCATCATTGCGGGTGAGCGAGACGGGGATAACTACTTTTTGTGGGGCGTCGCGGGTCACGGTCTGCGTTCGGGAATTATCCAGTTATGCAAAGTGGTGAAAGCGGCGGGCATGTCATCCATGACCGCCGACACCGCCTTTGATGGCGTTGCCCGTTTGGTGCGTTCAATTGGCGTGACCGCCAAGCAAGACGGCGACTTTATTCGTTTGGATTTGGGAGTGCAGTAGATGGGTAGTTCTAAATCTAAATCGAGTAATACCAGTAACACCACTAACGTCAGCGGTCAGAATGCCATTAGTGGCGATAACCTTGGTGTGGCGATTTCGGGTGTGAACAACTCGACCATCAACACCACCATGACCGACCACGGCGCAGTCAATGCCGCCATGGAGCTTGGCGAACAAGCCTTTGAGTTTGGCGGGGAAATGCTCAACAGCAATGAGCGTATTTCGCTTGAAGCGATGGACACCACGCACGACATAGCCGAAACCGCCATTGATGAAGTGGCCGATTTCGCGGGCGATTCCTTGGCAACGTACGCCTCAACCAACAGCGAAAACCTCGATATGTTGGCGGGATTGGCGGGCAGCCAAGCGGCACAAAACTCGAAGAATCTGCAAGCCATGATGGACTTGGCGAAATTCAAACAAGACGGCGGGCAAGTCGAAACAAGCAAGATGATGGTCGTTCTGGCAATCGTGCTTGTGTTGGTGCTTGGCTACGTAATGGTGAAGAAACGATGAACACGCAACTAATCGCGGGTCAAGCCATCCCGCTGACGCCAGATGGTAATTGGCTGTATTTGAAAGCGGCGCAAGCTGAAATCGAAATCTATCGTGAATCGTCCGGTGAACGCGTCACGCTTGGCAAGTCGTCGGTGTTTAACGTGGGCGAGGGTAAGCACCTTGGGCGTTTGCTTATCTCAAGTCGCACCGACAACCAGATTGAAATTCAATTTGGTTTTGGAACGTTTACGCCGCCTGTTGAGGGTCAAAGCGTCGTGGTTCAAGCCTTGCCGAACGTGGTAATTGAACAGCAACCCGCGGTAGAAATCGCGCCCAATCAACAACTGGCAGTAAGCCAATTACCTGCTGTACACATTGCAGCAAATCAACAACTGGCAGTGTCTGCGCTGCCTGCTGTTGAACTGGCAGCCAATCAGAAATTGGCGGTGACGTCATTACCATCGGTGGAAGTGTCCGCATTGCCCGCGGTCACGCTCGAAGCCGCGCAAGTGGTCAAAGTGGATGAACAAGTCAGTGGAAACCTCATCACCGAAGCGGTGAGCGTGTTCCCGCACAACATTGCACACAACGCCACGCGCAAAGCCATCACGATTAAGGCGGCGAAAGCCAATAGCGCCTCGGTGTTTATTGATGCGTTTGAACTGGAAGCGGGCGAGCGCATCACCATTGAAAGCACGGCCGACATGACCTTAACAGGTACGGCGGGTGACACCGTCACGACTATGGAGATTTAACGCATGGGACAAGTACGAGAAAATCTACCGAACGGCGACCCGCGCAACAAAATTGAATACTTGGCCGATTGCATCGACGACGCCAAGGCCGCGAGTGCAGAGAGTGCAAGCGACGCACCGCAAAACCTATTGGTAAACCCTGAACTATCACATTCCGGTGTTGATTTGGCGATGGGCTCACCGCATCAACTGCGTTGGCTCACCAATGCCTACACCTACAAAGACCAAGCTGCAAACCAAATGCACCTTGGGCGCAGCTTTGGCCGTCCGGCTCCCGTGGGTTGGGGTGTGGAAGTCGTGCCGATTGATGGCGTGAGCGATTATCACAGCGTGGCGTACTCAAGTCTGGGCGGTGATATTGAGAAGTTCGACTACACGGCCAAAGCGTCCTATTTACTGGCGACAGGCTCAAACAGTCGAGTATTACATTTCAGTGTGTTCAGTGCGCCTTTTGACCGAGAGCTACGAGCGCTCAACGATGAGGGCACCGCGTGGGTGCCAGAAAATCAATCGTATAGCTTGTTTTTCCGTGGTGAAAAGAACACCGCCGTGCGTTTTGGTTTGCTTGAACTTGATGCAAACGGCGATTTCGTCGGGTATGTGGCACAAGCGCAGATTCCTGCCGAAGCAGGGTTTAACCAGTTTTCACAAGCATGGTTGCACGGCATTAAGCTCCAAGCGGGCGGTTTGTACGCTTACTTTGTGGAGTCAGATACCAGTTTGGGCGAGTTCACCTCAAGCCCAGTCAGTGCGGGCGTGTTTTTAAACCCTGATGAACTGGACATCATTCCAGACTTGACGCCAAGCGACACCGCCACACGCCGTTTTCGATTAACGGAGTCGTTTGGCGAATTCAGCAAAGCAGATGTTGAAGCGGGCGTCCACCTCAACGTGAGTAAGTTTTTGATGCCGTTTGGCATGGAAAAGCACCTTATCTTTGCGAGCTTAAAAGGCACACCAGGATATTACACCATGCAGAACTTGCCCGCCGAAGTGGTGAAAACCCGTTATGACCAAGTCAGTGTGCGTGGAGCGGTTGCTGATGCAACCACTGTCATCATGGCGTACTACTCGGAATCGCCTGTGCACTTGAATTACTTCAGCTCAGCCAACTATCAAGCGGTGTAGCTATGCCGCTATTTATCTTTGTCATCATACTCTTAGGGATGGGAGCCTTTACTATGACAACCTCAACCACATCAAGCGTTCGCGGGATTCGCATCCATAACCCGCTTAACATTCGCATTGCCGCCAATGCATGGAAAGGCAAGGTGACGCCGTCACGCGATAAAGCCTTTGAAACCTTTAAAGCGCCCGAATGGGGCTTTCGTGCCGGAGCCATTTTGCTGCGTAACTATCAGCTACGCCACGAACTGCACACGCTGACCGAAATCATTCACCGCTTTGCGCCACCAAACGAAAACCACACGGCCAACTATGCACGCTTTGTCGCGGGTCGTGTGGGCGTCGGTATGGATGAGCGCATTGATTTAGTGAACAACAAGCCGTTGCTGGTCGAAGTGCTTCACGCCATGAGCATCATGGAAGTGGGTCGCCATTACAGCAAGCACACGGTACTGAAAGGTGTCGAGTTAGCTTAAAACGTCGTTGAAAACGTCATTGATAGCGTCATATGACGTTTAACTATATTAAGGAAATAATCATGTTTGAACGTTCAACATTAAAAGGCTTAACGCTTCTTGGTTCTGTTATCGCTGCGGCAACGGGCTACGGCCATTTATTCAGCGTGGAATTGACCGATACGGGCGTGAATTTTGGCGGTGCGGTTGGCTTAGCGATTCCCGCCGTGATTGGCGCTTATGAAGCGTTGCCGGACAAGTGGAAACCAAGCAAAAAAGTAGGGGGCTTGGATGGAGAGCGCCCTAGTTAACGCCTTATCTGGTCTGGGCTTTTCGTCTGAATCGCTTGTGCTGTTTGCTTTGATGGGTATGAACTTGAAATACCAGATTGCAATCAATAAGCAGCTAACCCAAGGGCTGCAAGAAGTGCGAGAAAGTGTTTTGGTTCTAACGGCCACGCGCAACAATGAAAGCTAAGGCTTAAACCTTGCGAACTGGTTCGAAACGTTACTAATGACGATTTACACAGCGAGTAGGGAGCCGATACTTTTGGCGGGTCGATTGACCTCGACAGGCTTCAAATGAATGCCACCAAAGCAGAGGCCTAAAAAAGCCGAACCCTTAGCGATGGGGTTCGGCTTTTTTGTTTGCAATAAGTGGTAAATGCTTAATAATTAACTCACTATAAAATAAAGAAAATGTACTTCACGGAACAAAAATAAATGAGTGATAAATCAGATTTTGTTAGCAGCCTTATGACGATAGTGGCTGACAACTTTTCCGACATTATCGTAATGATTACGATTCTAGTAGCTGTGACTATATTCCTAATAATCTTTAAGCAACCTCTTACTCGGTATTTGGATCGAACCAATAATATTTCTTATGAGAATGGAGTGTTAAAAGTAGAAGCATCCGCGAATAGCACTCAAGAAGACTCAAGTGAAGAAATACCCTCTGCGCCAACAAAGGATCAAAATTATTTTGAAAGCGAAACTCAGAATGACGATGGTTGGTTTAATGCTGCTTTTATGGCGCTTGAGGAAGGCGATGTGAGTAAGGCGGAAGAGATTTTTAGGCGGTGGGAGTGCAATGTTATAGACCTAGACGAAGCATATCGCGACAGAGGTTTGTTCTATTATATGCAATTCGATGTGGCTCATCACTTTGAGGCAATAAATTTGCTAGAGCAGCACTTAAAAAGAGCAGAAACAGATTCTCAAAAAATGCAGACATTACAATGGCTTTCCGAGGCTTTAGTCAAGGAAAAGCTATTTGATAAAGCTCTTAATATCTGGACAACTGCAATCAATGAACTAACTGAAGACTCTTTGTTATTCGATGCTAAACTGCGATTAGCTAAAGTAAGCATAGAGTACGAGCTTTTGGAGCAAGGCAAAAAAATACTTATTTCAATACTTAAATCAGCCTCAAGCAACATTCAATTGACAAAGGTATATCATGCACTTGCTGACGTTGAAGAAAAGCTAGGAAACAAACAAATATCCGCATATTGTCTAGATAAAGCAACAGAGTATTCCCCTCAAGATAATGACGAGCTATTTACTTCTGCCTACAACGCATCACAAGCAGGGGTGGAGGAGTTGGCTATTAGTAACTACATGCGCCTAACTCAACGAAACCCCAATCATGCCGTCGCTTGGAATAACTTAGGAGTTGAAGCTAGAAATTCCGGCTGCCACATAAAGGCCATGACCAGCTACTCCAAGTCTTCAGAGTTGAATGAAACTTTAGCTATGGCCAATCAAGGTTATGCATTGCTAGGGGCTGGTTTTTCTGAGGAGGCAAGAAAAATTGCATTACAAGCAACCAAGTTAGAAAATGTACATCGAAATGTTCACAAGTTAATTGCGGACATTGACTCAAGAGAACATAAAGATGCTGAGAAATGGGATGGTATAGTAAAAAATGCTTCAAGGAAGCAGCTACATTATCGAAAATATATTGAGCATTACTACCAAGAGGACTCTATTTCGATTGTTGGCGGTTGGGTTTCAGAGGACAACCAATATATACAAATCCCAAACGATTCAAACTTTGAAGTAACTTGGGTGGTAGGAGATGGCAATAAGATTAAGCACAAAATTACAGGTCAAATTAAAGGCGCTTCTTTTAGTGGTCGTTATACCAAAAATCATTCTGGAAACAACAGCATGTTAGGCGCCTTTAAGGATATTAATGTGAATTGCCTTGGGTATGTTGAAAAAGATAAACTCTACGTATTCTCAACGTCAGCGGGCGATGAAACGATGCTGACGTTCAAGCGTTCCAATTCTTAAAGGCTTGTAGTGAAGCTCTTCTGTTTCATTTGCCAACTCTAAACTTAGTCGGTATCCATGGAGCTGCATTTCTGCGACCACCGCGAAACGGGTGCGGCGTAGATTGCAGCTCTGTAATCTTAGGCGCTTCGATATGACCATATCGAGCCACCAATTCTTTATATTCATCACGCCAAAGAGCTTGTTCCTTTAATTCTGTAGGGCTGAGTTGACGGCCGTCAGGACAAATCAACACGGCGCGTTTCTCATCAATCCGAAATCCCGACCAACGATTGTCATTTGGCAGGAAGCCGAGGCTTTTAATCAAAAGCAGCTTTTCAGCCATCGGATTTATCAAAATGCGGCCATCTAACCAACGACGAACAGTGACAGGCTTAACGTGAAAAAACTCAGCGCCGTGCTTAATGCTTGTGAAGTTTTGCCAAAACAACGTAGTGAAAGACTCTTTTGTCATGTGATGTGCCTCGAAATTCTTTATATTCTTAAAATTTTTTTTCGTGTGGCAAAGCCGAAAAATTTAACAAATCACGACTTAGGCCAAAACACGTGGGTGGTGATGTTAATGAGGCATTAGAGAGAGAAAAAACAAACTTAGGTGAAATGCGACTGACAAAACAAGGACTTATATTTTGTTGAGTCGAAATTAAATCAAGAAGTATCAGAGCGTAAATCGGTGTAACTAAAACTAAAGTCAGTGCGCATTATGGGCGCTTATGTTGAATGCGATTGCATATGCGTATCCTATAAAATGTCTCTCTTTTGAGGGACAATTCAATGAAGTATCACGAAATGACTAAAAACTATATTTTTCGTGAATTTGAATGTGGTTTAACCGTCGAAGAAGCTGCCAAACTTTGTTTAAAAACTGTGAGAACGGTCAAGGAATGGGACAAGGGGAAATCAATTCCTCCGGAGTGTAAGCGCTTAATGAGGATGAATAAGGGTAGGGAATTGAGCAGTTGTGAAGATTGGGAAAACTTTATCATGAGACATGATCGTCTAGAACTTCCAACTGGGCAGTTGGTCACTGCTCAGCAAGTTCTGATTGGGGTTGCGTTGCTTGAGCTTGGCGCATCAAATGATATTAGGGTTGCCCATCAAATCCTAAAATATTCTAGGGCTTTAAAGAAATTAGTGTAGCAAAAGGCTCCAGTTGGGGCCTTTTTATCTTCACTTATTTAACGAGATTTGCAATATCAGCAAGAGATCCGTCGACTGCCGCTATTGCATCCTCCTTGGCTATAGAAGGAAATAAATTTGCAACCTTAGCTGTTAACTTACGAGCACTATCACCATCCTTCGAAATAATAAAAACTTCTTTGTTCTTATTATGAGAGTCGATAAACATTTTTAATAAAAGTTGGATAGTATGGTCTTCAGATGGTAGAGAATATCCTATAAAAACGAGAATATCAGACTGTCTAAGAAGATCGGCTGACTTTATAAATGTTGTTTTGTAATACTTTGACTCATAGTTTTGCTCTTTAGAAGGTAATATAATATGTGGTGTTTTATTTCGCTCAGAATAATCCAAATAGAAACCATCTGAGTCTTCGTAAAGCTCGAACCCACCATTTATTTTATAAAGAGGAACTTTGTTAGCACACCAATCTTTATTGCTAAACATTTCACGATCTATTATTCCTCTTGTAAAATGTAGATCGTTAGTGTTGGAATAAATTTTTTCAATTATGAAGTCATAATTTGTACTGATAAAACCAATACTATTATTGTGCTTATAAATTTCGTTAAATAACTTCTTTATTTTTTTGTTTTCACCCGTTTTTGTTTTAGGGTTAAACTCGCTTTTTCCTACAGTTTCCTCAAATCTAGACCTAATAAACATCTTCATCTCTTCTTCGAAGGCACTAATGAGTGTAGAGTCTAAATAATTGGGTAAAAGACTAGGATACCTCCTAAATATATCGAGATTAAATTTTATCTCTGTGAAGTACTCGTAGCAATCTTTCACATACTTATCTTTATCTCCTGAGTTTACAGGTTGCTTAATCAATAAATCATCAGCCAATTTAAAGAAATTATTTTTTTCTCTAGCATTCTGAAAATCGTCGACGGAAAATAGTTCTAAGCCGAGAGGGTACTTATTTTTCCAAGCTTTAGAAAATCCAGCACCAGTGAAGAAAACAACGCTCTTAGTTGAGGACATCAACCTTGTTTTCAAGAATTCGTCTATTCCAATACTATCAACTTCTTTAATTGGATCCTTTGTATCTGAGTCTTCATGTATCTTGATATTGTCGAGCATGTCATGGTTAGTCATTTTCGCTACTCTCCATTGAAAACTCAGAGATTTCTGACAGAATCTTCTCCGATTCATCTGTCAATATCTTAGGCAAGGCTCCAAACTCGTCCGCTAGATACTTTGCAGAGATTTTGGCGTCTTTTCTTAGAGAGAAATCGGATACCCTTGAGATTATCGTTTCAAGCTTATCGTCTTTGCTTGTTATAAATATTGAATCTCGTCTAAACTCATTGTCTAAGAGCATTATATCGTGCGTAGATAGTATGAATTGTGTATTAATATCTTTGTGGCTATTTCTCATCATTTTAATCAACTCTAACGAAAGTCTATGATGCAATGAGCCATCAATTTCATCTAATAATAATATTCTTTTCCCATTACTCATTAAGCTGATTAATATTACTAATAGAATTGTATTGAATGTACCTTCTGAATAATAATCTCTTGCTTCAGAAAAAGTTAGGTTTAAAACATTATCATTTAGAGTTTTTGGTGTGATAATTAGATAGTTTTCACCTGATTCCTTTGTTTTAATTTCGATATCACTGATAGGTATATCATATGATTTGAGAAGTAATACTGAGAAATCAAGTAAGTCATTTCTTAGTTTTGAGAGTTTATCTTGATTTTCAGAGTTGACTTTACCATCTCTGAATAGAAGAAAGTTAATAAATTCTGGGCCAATAGCTTTAACTTGCATTGGACTGAACATAAAGATACCACGAAGTATATCGTACGTTTCCTTTAGTTGTTGAACCTTTAGTCCTTTGGCATAGCTTATAAGTGTGGAACCAGAGTCAACAGTAGAGTTAACTAAAGTTTCAGACGATTTAAACTTTGAATTAAATTTAACTCCAGAGTCATTTCTCTCAAAAATCTTTCTACTTTGAGCGCCTTTTTCAAGACTTTTTGCATATAAGCTTTCAGATACAACTTCTTGTTTGAATATTGATAATGAATAACTCAATAGCTCTTTTAAAGACTCACTATATAACAATACTTCGAATGTAGTTGGTTTGTCTTTAGAGTCATAATCCAATATGAACGGCTCTACTTTCAAGTTTCTTGGAGACTGACCAACAAAGTCTGAAAGTCGATTTAAAGACTCTAAAAGGTGTGTCTTGCCTGTACCATTTGCTCCGACAATACATGCTCCAGTATTAACTCTTAGTGCGCTTGTAATATTGACGAGATGCTGTTCAAACTCATTCTTTTGCGTTGCAATGAAGTTGATAGTTTGTTTAGTTGCGATGCCTTTGTAATTTTCTACAGCGTAGGTTAGTAGCATAATAGCCCCAGTTACTGTTAGTTAGTTAACTACAGTATATAGACTACTCGTAAAAAATCACGAAGTATTGAGGTTTTTTTGATGGTAAAAGTGTGTTTTTTGACAAGAATTCTCATAAATGTGGATGTTATCAGTGAAAGGGGCATCACTGGCAAGGTATCGTCACCCTATACGCCTAAAAAAGAGGCAACGTTGTAGAATGAAACTTTGATCATATTGTTTAGGAAGCTCAAACCTATGTACGTATGTGGAATTTACCCCCGTAATACAGATTCGGGGGTTTGGCCTCCCGCCGCACGTCGCGCAATCGTCCTAGCCCGTCCTCACTTGCTCCGCGCGTCCGTCGGAGAGAACCTAGAAAAGAAGAATAAGCATTGCTCGACACTCGCAAAGCTTTGACGTTGTGAGTATGCAGCGTTCCGGTAGGTTAACGCGCCTTTGGTGTGGATAGTCTCTGCAAGGCTGGTCTAGCAGGAAGGAGGGCGGCAGCATCCAAGTAGCTTTGGGCGGCTAACCGCGCCGATTAAGTAATGAGGCTAGGTTTTGCTAAGGTGGGCGGCTTGGTGCCTCGTCGTCGCTCCGCAACTCCTTATCCCTGCGGGGCTGGCACCTTGCCTTTAATTGAAGTAGTCGACCAGTTTCCCTAGGAGGTATCTCGCAAGGTCATACACGAGCACCACAATGACTGCATTCACTATCGAGAGATGATCAAACAGCTCGATGATTTCAACTAACTGTCCATGCGTTACGTATTCATTCATTAGGTTTCGTCTCCACTAAACAAACCGCCAACGGGTTTGAGTTCAATATCTTGCTCCTGCCGTTGTGCATATTGCTCATACGGCGAACACGTGACATAGAAGTTGGATGCGCCGCGAGACAGCTGGACGAGGCAATCGTCCAGATATTCCATCTTGACGCCCAACTTGTTTAGGAATCCGTCATCGAGGTAAGTCACACCGCGTGGTGTGACAACCTCAAAATGCACGTTGACGTGTATCGAGGTGGCTTTGTGCCAACGTTCCACGGCAGAGACATAGATACTCTCTGAGTTCGCCAGTGGGAACCAAGCCGGAACGGTGCCTACGTCATGATAAGACTCATTCCCGCAACCAGAACCCGTACAGCCAGAACCACTAGAACCCATGACAGAACCAGGCGAACCACTTTGACCAGGACGTGCTTGACCTTGCGAAGTCGAAACGCCACTTTGCTGCGAAGTTTGATGAAGCTGCGTTCCTTCCGCAGTTGTCGTCTCAGAATCAGAAACCATACCAATAAGCGCATAAACTAAGTACCCAAATGAAAGCACGACCAGTGCCATAGCTGCTAAGAATTTCGGGTTAAGAAAGATGTTCTTTCCAAGCCCCGACTTGGTGATTTGCCCCGTGACGGTCGAGGCGTAGAGTAGGTGGACATCAAGCGGCACCTTGAGGTTATAAACCACATCGTCTTTGCTTGGTTTGGTGACCGTTCGAGTCGGGTCATGTTCCAAGATGCGCGGTTTGCGGTTGGAAAAGAAGATCCCATCTTTACCCTTATGTTGCTTGGCCAACTCCGCAACACCTTTTAACTCTTTCGGGATTTGAGCAAAGTCAGGCGTGAGCAACACAATGTCCCAGTTGTAGTGCCGGTGCTCCATAAAGGCGTTGTTAAAGTTCTCTGGATAGATGATGCGTCCTTGCTCATCAAAGCGTGTGCGTTGGCAATCGTCTATCTCGCCATTGTCCAAACTGGATGTATCAATCGTTAGCCAACGAGAGTGAAACAGCTCAGAGAATCCTTCCGGTAAGTGAGGCTCAAACTCAGTAAAAGGGCGCTTGTGTATGTTCGCCATTTTGAAACCTGCATTGACCGAGAAGATTTGCTGACACTCATCAATGAGGATGAACGCCCCAATGGGTGCCCAACAGAAAAAGTATTTCCAAAGCTCGAAGCCTTCAGGATTGCGAGAGCTAATGCGAATGAGCCGAGCTGTATCAGGGAACTTCTCACCAAGGCGTTGTTCAATCACTTCAAGTGGCTGCATGCCATGAATGTTGGTAATGCAAATTCGACCTTCACGCAGTGCAGGCAGTAAGTCAAACCACACGGCGCAAGCCGATTTGTAAGAGCCACCGTGACCGTATCGAAATGAAGTAGCCATTCAATCACCAGTTAAAGAAACGCATAACTAAAGACGTAGCGAACGCATCAAAGATGACACGTAGCCCAGAGGTGACGCCGTATTCAGTCAAGATATAACGGACGTCAGAGGGAAGCGCATTAAAGCGGTCTTCGACAAGCGTATAGACGCCATATTCTTCGAGCAGCAGCTGCGCAATCTTGAGTGCGATTTGTATCGAGGCAATCTTGATATCGAGCCATACTGAGATAAGCCACATCGCGCCATATTCAAACGCGTTCTTTATCCATTCAATCGCCACATCAAAGAAGTCGAGAAAGGTTTGCCCAATGTTGGCAATAAACTCTAATGCTGAGTAGATGTATTCCATGTTATTTACTCCGATTACCAAACAGAACCCAAAGGGCGATTAAGGCACAAATGAACAGCACGACAGGGCGCACATAACCCGATACCGCATCAAAACGCTGTAGTCCTGATTCAACGGTTGCGCCTTTGATATTGAAAGACTTGTCGCTTAATGTGCCGTTGTTGAAGTTGGTGCCGATAGTGATTAAGCCTTTGATGTCGTCCACATAGCCTTGAATAGATTCGGCTTTTTCATCTATCGTGGTTTGCAGGTTGGCAAAGTCTTCTGCTGTGAAGATTTCGCCAGTGATAGCGGTGCCCGTAGGTGTACCAAACCCAGAGCCAGTCAATAGACCCTCAATCGCATTTAAGCTGCTATCGAGTTCGCCCACGGAATCACCAAGCCCTTTTAAATCGTTACGAATACCAATAGTGGCGTTGGTATTGTTGTTCACCGCCGTAGTGATATCGCCGTTGGCCTGTTGGATGAGTGCCTTGGTGTTGTTATAAATCTTGTTGTCATTGATTTGCTGCTCTTGAATGGCTTGGGTGTTATCGACCAAAGAGCCTTTCACATCAATAACCGCGTTGGTGATATCAGCGTGTGACTGGTTGATATCGACGTTAAGATCATGAATGCCTTTGTTCACATCCACGTTAAGCCCTTTAATAGCAGAAAGGACTGCCGTGTCTGTCGATTCATCCGTGTCAGGGTCTTCTACATCCGGTTTATCATCAACGACACCGGGATTAACCGTGTTGGTTGAATCGTCGGGTAGGACAGTTGGGTCTTCAATCTCATCGGTTGGGTCATCGGGGTCATGGGTTGGGTCTTCTGGCGTATCCGGTGGAATGATGGGTTCATCAGGCCCATTCACACCCCAGAAAAGTGTGCCACCGTCACACTGACGTCCAGTGTAAGCAAAGCGCAGAGAGCATTGAGAGTCGGGCGTGTACTGTCCATCAGGAACGCCAGTACAAATAATGGTGGATTCGTTTTTGGTCATTTCACATCGAGTCGCACCGTAGTCACCGTAGCACGCGCCTGTCACCAGTTCGCCGTAGACCGCAGGATGCCAATGCAATTTCACCGTATCGCCAATGGACTGTTTGAACTGGCAAGCATCCATACATGAGCCGTCAGGGTTCTCACCATATTCACAGACCGATTTGCAACGTAAGGTTGAAGGGTCAAATTCGCTATTTTCTGGACAACGAACCTCGTCATAAGCAAGACCGAGCCCATTATCACAAACCGTTTGATAGGGATAGCGCGCATTAGAATAGGGTGTCTTCTCAAATGTGCATGAGTCGAAATACCCAGTATCCAAAAAACAAGTATTCACCTTGTAAGGGTCAACCCAATCACCTTGAGAGCCACACCCCCTCATTTGCATATAACTAATACGAGCTTCTAAAGCATACGTATGACTACTAGCACACAGAATAACAAGGGCAATAAAAAAACGGAGATAGTAATTCATTGTATAAAACCAATAAAAAAGGGAGCCGAAGCCCCCTTTATCTATTGATTAGTGAGTATTGATGCCACTCACAAAGCCGTGGAGGAATGCCCCCGCAAAGGCAACACCTAGAACGATAGCGAGAACATCTCCAAGTAAATTACCCGATAAAGGAGGCATAGAGGTGAGCCGTTATTTACGCAAGAAGCCAACAACCATGGTCACACCAAAGCCCAGTGCAGCCATACCAATCAGACCCGCCACAACCAGTGATACGTTAGCTTGACCACCGGATACCGCAGAGTTGATTGCGCCCGTGATATCGACTTCAGCGAACGCCGGAGAGACAGACGCGGCCATCAGTGCAGCGCCAGCTGCGGTCTTTTTGTTTACTACTGCGTGTTTTACGTTAGTTACAACAAGTTCTAGTTTTTTCATAAGATTTACCTTTTACTCATAAGGCGAACAACACGACCCACCCAGTGACCAACGACCATGTTGATCAAGAGCACGCCACTGACATACAGGAACAAGTCACCGTTGAAGAGGACTGGTTCCTTATATTCTTGGTAGTCCACCGCCGAACTCAGCACGTATTCTTGGCAATCCGCAACAGGCGTTTTCGTTGCTTTCAAATTGCCATACTGGTTAACGACGGTGACGCATACAGACATTTTTTAGCCTTGAACGGGTTTCATTGAAGCCTCGAAGTGCTTCTTAATTTCTTGGTCGACTGGAATAAGCTCAGTCACGATAGCGCCCGCTAATGGGTCTTCTGGATTAATCTCCAAGCGCAATTGGTATTCGCGGCGAGGAACAAGAGCACCAGTGCGCTCAAGAAGCAGGGCATATTCATGGTCAATCATCAAAGGTTGATCCCATTGGGGATTCACATCACCCGATTCACCGATAGTGCGGCGTTTGAATTTCTCTGAGTTGATTTCACGTAGAGGACGTGACACGTTCAGTTGAGCACTGTCGCCACGTGCTGAGTTCCAAGTGATATCCATGCCAAGTACAAAAACGGATTTAGCCATTTGTTAAGTCTCCAATATGTGAGTCACCAACTTGCCGTAGGTATCGGGGAAGGTGAATTTCGTTCCATCACGGACAAGGGAACCGACCACGGTTTCAATGTCGCCCTCATGGAACTCGATAAGTGAATTAAGGATTTTCCCGTACTGGCGACGCATCCAGTGCGCAGAGGCCAACAGGTCTAACGCCGCGCGTTTCGTCGGGACAGGTTTGGTATTGAATTTCTTTGCAGTAGAAATTGACGCAGCAAAATCATTGAGCGCGGCATACGCGCCAGCCGGATTCAGCAACACATCAACATTCCATTTTTTCAGCTCAACTTCAGAGCGATACCAGACAAGGCCAGTGTTCGCGAGTTTCTGCTCAAGCGCCTTGTTGTAGATACGCCAGTAAATGCGCGAGGTACGAGAACCAATGGAGTATTGTTCTTTGGTGTAAATCGGTTTGCCATCTTTGCCGATACTGGCAATGGTCATGTCTTCATGAAGTACAGGACCACGGCCACGCTCAGCGGTGCGGAAACAGTCGTCACGCCACGCCTTGTAAGCGTATTCGCAATCAAAAATGCCGTCGTAATCGTCATAGGCCAAGTCAACACGCGCCAGAGTTTGCACACCAAGCACATTGGTCAGCCAGTCATGAAGCGACCACGTAGGACGACGGGCAAATACATGCTTGCATCCCGTTCCGTTGATTTGGAAGTGCACCGTGTCATTGTTACCGCCGATACCAACGAAGCCGCAGAAGTCTTCACCATCTGGCGAAGTCAGTTTCATGGATTCGGTGTAGAACTGGAAACCCAAACCGCGAGGCGCAGACAACGACAAACCAAGCACTTGATTGGTGAAGATACGCAAGCAATCTTCTAAGTAGTTGCGGTAACAGAGTTCAAAGGCTTTGTTGTACGCTTCAATGTCTTCAGACGTCTTAGCGACGGTCGGATTAAACACAGGTGGAGCAGGGAACTTAGGTGCTCGACAGTGACGCTGTAACAGCCCTGATTTGGCAAAGCCTTTGTATTCCTCATGCTTGTGCAATCGACGAACCGCATCATGACAATGGCGTAAGTCTTTAACGGCAAACGTAAAACACAGGTAATCAATATGAACGCTTTGCTCATCGAACTTTTTGAGGATGTTAGTTGCAGTAGTCATCGAACACCCCCAAATTGATACGTTGTTCAACGGTCGTGTTGGTGATGGACACCAACTCATAAGAAGCGAACTGAGACGAAGCCCAAGACTCAAGATGAGACATGGATTTAAGCAAATCCCATTCGTCGCAACCTTTGACCAACACAGACACCGTGTAGTCAGGCAGCAAGTCGTAATAGATGATTTGAGCTTCGTTCATGATTACTGAGCCTCAACCAAAGCTAGGAGCCCAGCTAACATACATAACAGTTGAAGTGGCTTGTTGCGTTCCATGTTGACGGCTCCAGTACGAAATATTTCGTATAGTTAATACGAGATTTTTCATAGTGTAAATACGATAAATCCCGTACATATAAGCTAGAATCAAGAAAAGAAATTGAAAGGCAGGATTGGAAAATGTACACAAACAAGCTCATTGATGCCTATAAAGAGCAGATGAACTACGTGCAATACAAACAAATCGCGCCAGACTTAGGCATAAGTCCTCAAATGCTTACTGATGTGCGTAAAGGAAGAACGTATTTAAAAGAAAATCAGATACTTATGCTTGCCGAAGCTATCGGTGAAGACAAAGAAAAGGCTCTGATTGGCTTAGCGATGGATAAAGCAAAAACGCACGAAGCGCAGACACTATGGCAGAACATAGGAAAAAAGTTTAACGGACTTGGATTATCAAGTATTTCAATGGCTTGTGCTGGATTGGCCTTAGTGATTGCAAGTCCTAAAGAATCACTATATCAGTGCGCATTATGTATATTATGTTAAATTGTATATCGCCGTACGCCAAATGTTGTCTGAGTATGCTCCTATTCCCCTGCAGATTTTAAATTTAAGGGCCTTACTGTGAGCATTAAACATAATGGTTATTTACCATAAAATAGCTAATATCGATCTATCAATCTACGATTGCTTGCTCTTCAATTAGCAACTTATAAAAAATGGCGTCTATTTCTTTAGACGCCATTTTTGTTTACTGGAAATATTAAATTAGCCACCGGCTAATTTGACTGTCATGCCTTTCTTTTCAAGATGTGCCTTGATCTTGTCTCTAGCATCACCTTGAATCTCGATATTGCCATCTTTTACAGAGCCACCACAGCCACAGACTTTTTTGAGTTCTGCCGCTAATAACTTTAAAGGTGCATCATCCAAGTCTAAACCTGTAACAATGCATACGCCTTTACCTTTACGGCCTTTCGTTTGGCGCTGAATCCGAACAACACCATCGCCTTTAGGGCGAGATACTTTTTCTTCTTCCGGTTTAATTCGACCGGTTTCTGTTGAATATACCAGAGTCATTCTATTGTTTCTTTTGTTGTTGAGCTTGCATCGCTTTTTGCTTTGCAACCAAATAAGCTTCGATATGGCGTTGAATAGCGGCTTTACTGCCCTTAATCAGTTTACCATTAAACATACAGTACCAAGAGTTAGGTTGGCCTGTATCATTTTGAATAGTATAGCCGTTAAAGACCTCTGATTTTGCAACACCTGTTTGCTGCACTCTCTGTCCGAGTGAAGCAAACTCTTTGGGATCAATAATCGATGCGGTGTCACACCACCAATCAATGCTTTTCTTTACCGCCGTCAAACTTCCCTGTAAGACGTGGTTCTTGATTTTAACCTTCCAAACACTGCCATCTGATCCGACTGACTGCAGGTTAAAACCTCTATAATTTGAAATCGCCATACCACTGAGTCATCTGTTTAATGCGTTGATATAATCATAATTGCTACTGAGCAATATTCAAATACGGCTTGAATAAACCTTGCTCTAGAAAACAACTTGTATCATAAAACGCGTCTCGATAACGTTAATCACTTTGCACTGTTTATACAATCTTCCAAGAACTCATGAAATTTGTGCCCGTTGTTTTGAAGCATTTTAGGGAACATTGAGATCGGAGTCATTCCTGGAAATGTGTTTACTTCGTTTAAGTAAATCTCATCATCTTCCGTTAGGAAAAAGTCGATACGAGATAAATGACGAAGATTCATTTGTTTAAATACCGTCTCAGACGCGTGTTGGATGGAATCTAATTGTATTTGAGTTAGATTCTTCGCCTCAACTTCTGTGAGCGAGTGACTTGAACTGCTGTACTTTTCATCGTACGAGTAAAAAGCACCATCAGGCGCGATGACCTCGCCTGGCTTAGTGATATGTAGTTGGCCATTCATCTCATATGCAGCAACTTCAAGTTCTCGAGGTTTTACTGCTTTCTCAACCAACACTTGGTCAGAAAACCCAAAAGCATCATTTACTGCATTAGAAAGCTTGTCTTTTTCTGTGACACTGTAACAGCCAACGGAAGAGCCTTGGCGAGCGGCTTTAACAAAAACTTTTCCCCACTTTTCAAAGGCTTTATGAGCTTGAACGTGAGCTTCTTCATCGTTTCGCGTTAAGAATAAGTATGGCGTATTGGGTATGCCGATAGCGTCGTACCAAAGCTTAGATGTGATTTTATTGAAACTATTGCTACTCGCTTCTGGCCCGCAGCCAAGATAAGGAATACCTGCGATTTCAAACAGAGATTGAATGTCGCCTGTTTCGCCAGGAAAACCATGTATACAAGGCACGATGAAATCAATGGTTTGATTAGATTCACTTGAGCACAACTGCTTGGTATTGAGATCCAAGTAAACCAACTCACCTTGGTTGGTCATCCAACCTTCGTTTTTTATTTCTACGCGTGTAACGTGAACGTCTTCAATAAGATTTAGTTGTTGTTCGACAAAGTTTGCAGACAATAATGAAATCTCGTGCTCAGAAGAGCCACCGCCGCATAGTAAAAGAATATTTTTAATCATGAATCCATCTTTCCGTGACCTACAAAAGATACTATTTATTATGATAAACCTTTGAAGTGTGACGTACAGTAATTTTAATGTGAGGAATGTTGTTCGAATAGGATTTGAGCAAATAAATAAGGGAGCTATTCGCTCCCTTATTTGATGTGTTAATTTAATTTGTTAAGCGTTGGGTAAGCTGAGTTTTTGATTGCATCAATGCTTTTAACAAATGGTCTTAACTGCTGAAATTGAGCTGGCAAAGTCGAAATCGCTTGCTTGGCTTCTGCGCTTGTTGCGTAGTCTCCGTATAAAACTGAGAACCACTTAGTACCGTTTACAACTTTGTAGTTTTCCCAAATTGGCTGACCGTTCTGTGGCAGCTTATTTGCAAACTGATCGACTTTAGCTTGGCTACCCACAGCTGCGACTTGAATGGTATAGCCGAATCGTTGAATGCCAGCTTGCTTTTTACTTGGTGGTACGATCTTAACTGGCTTCGCCTGCTCTTTTGGCGTTAGCTTGACTACTTTCTTCTCTTCAGGCTTTGCCGTCATTTTCACAACAGTTGGTTGTACGTCTTTTTCTACTACAGCGTTTTCAGACGCCATAATTGGTTTAGAGATACGATCTGATTTGTAGTCCTCTCGGTAACTTTCTGAGGTCACATCCGTGATGTAAGTTTCAGATGCACAAGCAGAAAGCAGAACTGACAAGCCGATGATTGCGATTTTTTTCATGAAGTAACAAATGCTCTGGATAAATATTACGATAAATCATGCCGATAGCAGGGCCGTTTATCAAGCATCAAATACAATAATCTGTGATTTTGATGTGATGAATAACACAAACTCCATAAGCATCGTACACATTTTCTGCAATGTCTGGCCTGAAGATGTTTTATCAGAAAATTATTCGTTTATGATTGATATGAAACCGAGAAGCCAACGTGACTTACAAACGGCCAGGAGTCAGCATGAATAAACTACATAAACTCTTTAAACCCAACTCTGTGGCCGTTATTGGGGCATCTCAAAAAGCATTGCGAGCAGGACATGTTGTGATGCGCAACCTTCTACAAAGTGGATTTGGTGGCGCGATTATGCCAGTAACGCCGCGATATAAAGCCGTATCTGGCGTGATCGCTTACCCTGATGTAGCTTCCCTGCCCTATACGCCAGATATTGCAATTTTGTGTACGAACGTTTCACGTAACGAGCAGTTGCTTAAAGAGCTAGATGAGAGAGGCACACCGTTTGCGATTGTTATCTCTGATGACCCTAAGCCTTTAGATATTTCATCATTGAACATTCGAGTTTTAGGCCCAAACAGCTTAGGTATCATCCTTCCTTGGCACAATTTTAACTGCACGTTTTCCCCTGTCGCAGCTAAACCCGGAAAAATTGCTTTCATCTCACAATCCGCGGCGGTTTGTACCACTGTTTTAGACTGGGCAAATGATAAGAACATTGGTTTTTCTTCGTTCATTTCGATTGGGCGCGGACAGGATATCGATTTTGCAGATTTGCTCGACTATTTGAGTATGGATGGAAACACAGAAGCTATTCTGCTTTATGTTGATAATATCCAAGACGCTCGCCGATTTATGTCTGCTGCGCGCGCCGCTTCACGTAACCGACGTATATTGGTGCTAAAAGCGGGCCGCTCTAAAGAGATGAATACTTTTGAGCAGCAAGACGGAGATACACTTGACGTAATTTACGATTCTGCTATTCGCAGAACTGGTATGTTACGAGTCAGCAATACGCATGAGCTTTTTGCCGCGGTTGAAACACTCACGCATTCTGTGCCACTTCGTGGAGAGCGTTTAGCGATCATCACCAATGGCGGCGGCCCTGCTGTTATGTCCGTTGATACTTTGATTGAACGTGGTGGCCAACTCGCAACGCTTGATGACGCTTCCATTGAGCAATTACAAGCAGTACTTCCATCCAACTGGCGTGCTCGAAATCCAATTGATCTGTCTGGTGACGCAACCCAAAAACGCTATATTGATACCATTAACGCACTGATGAATAACGACTGTGCAGATGCGATATTGATTATGCATAGTCCTTCTGCTGTTTCTGATCCTCTTGAAACTGCTCAAGCCGTTATTAATGCCATCAAATCTCACCCTCGGCATAAGCATTTTAATATCTTGACCAACTGGTCAGGAGAACAAACGTCGAGAGAAGCGCGACTGGCCTTTACTCAAGCAGGCATTCCAACCTATAGAACACCTGAAAGTGCGGTTGTAGCATACATGCACTTGGTCGAATACAGACGAAACCAGAAACAACTAATGGAAACGCCAACGACGGCAGAGCCATTACATTCTGGAAGTGTGAGTTCAGCAAAAGAATGGGTAAACGAACGACTACTGGATAAAAACACAGTCACCTTAGATACGCATCAAACCAGCCCATTATTTAAGCTGTTCGGGTTTAACGTTTTGCCGACGTGGATTGCATCTGACGACATTGAAGCCGTTCATATGGCAGAAAATATTGGATATCCTGTTGCGGTTAAATTGCGTTCTCCAGACATTCCTCATAAATCGGATGTTCACGGTGTCGCTCTAAATTTAAGAAACAGTCGAGAAGTTTCCAACGCAGCGCTATCCATTTTAGATACCGTAAAGCTCAGCTACCCTTCCGCCAATGTACATGGGCTGTTGGTACAAGGGATGGCAAAGCTCGGCAGCGCTGAAGAGCTACGGATTAGTATTGCAGTAGATAAAGTCTTTGGACCAGTGATCTTGCTTGGTCAAGGCGGCTCTGAGTGGAATATCGCTCAAGATGCCGTCGCTGCACTTCCTCCTTTGAACATGACGCTTGCGCGCTACCTTGTCGTTGTTGCCCTAAAGTCTGGAAAGATTCGCCTGCAGAAACACAAAGATGCGCTCGATATTACTGAGTTGTCGAAGTTCTTGGTTCGTATCTCCCAAATGGCAGTTGAGTTACCAGAAATACAAAAACTGGATATCCATCCAGTACTAGTGTCCGGAAGCGATTTAACTATCCTTGATGCAGATGTCACACTGTGTAAATACGAAGGAGACGCCCAAAAACGGCTAGCGATTCGCCCTTTCCCGGCAGAGTTTGTCGAAACGGTGACGCTTCGAGATGGCCAACCTATCCTGCTTCGCCCTATCTTGCCAGAGGATGAGCCGCTGCATGCTCAATTCATTAATAGCGTATCGAAAGAAGATCTCTATAAGCGTTTCTTTTCTGAAGTTGGAGAGTTCAACCATGAGGCTTTGGCAAACTTTACTCAAATCGACTACGACCGCGAAATGGCGTTTGTTGCGGTAGCGTTTAATACTGACGGACCGTCTATCATAGGGGTAGCCCGCGCATTGATTACACCAGACAATAGTGACGCTGAGTTTGCTATTTTGGTTCGTTCAGATTTGAAAGGAAAAGGTTTAGGCAAAGTGCTGATGCAGAAAATAATCAGCTATTGCAAAGTTAAAGGCACAAAGCAAATGTCTGGAATGACCATGCCAACAAACAGAGGAATGTTGATGTTGGCTCAGAACTTGGGGTTTGAGATCGATGTCCAGTTTGCAGACGGTACGGCAGATATGGTGCTCCCTTTAAATTGAAAAGCGCAGCATTAGCGATGACTTTTACTTCTTACATTCGATAATCAATGGGAATCTAAGAAGTAAAAGTTACGTTGTTACTTTAGTTTCCAATTCTTTTTTAAGTACTGAATACACCAGGATTTTGCCTCACCCATAGTGTTCCGGCGCCATGCCAAAATAATATCCATCGGCTGTTCTTCAGTGCCTTCGATTCGTTTCAATACACCACTATCAATAAGAGGTTGTGCAATTTGGCTTGGTAATGTACCAATGCCTAAACCTGCAGTTAGCGCTTCTACTTTTGCCGTAAAGTTGGTGACAGTCAAGCGAGGCTGTTTTTGAATGATATTAATTGAGAGCGCGGGTTGCTCACGTGCGGTATCTGCAATAGCAATAATCCGATACTTTTCTCGCGCTGCTTCATCAAACTTACCACTACGCTTGTGAACATAGTGATCAGCGGAAGCTACCCAATACATACTCATTTTACCAATTTTTTCTGACTTAACTTCTTGAGGAAGCGTATCCAGTGATGGGCAAATCAGTAAATCAGCTCTCCCCGTATTCAAAGACTCCCAGCTACCAGCCAGAATCTCCTCTTGCAGCCTGACTCGAGTTGAGCTGACCTCGGCCAGCGCATCAACCATCGGGAAAAAATTGGATATAGGAATAATGCCATCAAAGGCAATGGTAATATCCAGTTCCCAGCCATTCGCCAATAACGTTGCATCGTTCACTAACTTTTCACTGGCTTGTAAAATGGCTCTTCCTCTTTCAAGAATAAGCTTACCTGCTTCAGTAAAATGGGCTTTGTGACCAGAGCGATCGAAGATAATAATGTCTAAATCTTGCTCGAGTTTCTGGATTTGATAGCTCAGCGATGACGGGGCTCTGTCTAACTCATTCGCAGCAGCAGCAAAACTCCCTCTTCGATCAATAGCATCTAGAATATGGAGTGCTTCTAATGTAATTGGACTCTGCACACGGCCTCTCTTAATGTGATATTCATCACATTCGTTGTATTTGGATGAACTTATCAAGAACTAACGACAAATAATATAACATATTGATAACTAAAGACTAGGAATGCTCATAGCCTAAGAAGAAGATTCAATACAAATCAATAAATGACAATGGTAATGATAGTAATTACCATTTAGATCCATTAATATCCGCGTGTTGTTACCTATTATGGATCTAAGGTATTGAAGCCAATGTATAAAAAATCAATTTTGTCAGCCTCCATTTTAGTTGCCCTTTCCCATACTGCTTATGCGGAAGAAGCTTCTAAGTTTGAAGAAGTCGTTGTGTCGGCCACCCGTACCAACCAAACCATAAACACTGTTGCTGCTTCTGTTGCTGTTGTATCAGAGAAAGACATCGAAGAAAACATGGTAAAGGACTTGAATGATCTATTCGAGTATACGCCAGGTGTTACTGTTAATGGCACTCAACGCCAAGGCGTCCAAAGTATTAACATTCGCGGGATGGAAGGTAAACGAGTTAAAATCTTAGTAGACGGTGCATCTCAACCAGGTGTATTCAGCGGTGGACCATATTCGTTTATCAATTCTAGTGCCGTTACTGTCGACCCCGATATGCTAAAGAGTGTCGAAATTGTTAAAGGAGCAGCTTCTAGCCTACATGGTAGTGATGCAATTGGCGGTGTTGTCGCATTCGAAACAAAAGATCCGAAGGATTTCCTCAAAGATGGTAAAGACTTTGGTGGTCAAGCTAAACTCTCTTATTCATCGGAAGATAACTCTTTTAGTGAGCATGTAGCTTTAGCAAAGCGTTTCGGTAATACAGAAGCACTTATAGCCTTTACACGCCGTGATGGTGCAGAGCTACAAAATTTCTCTAAGGCGCCTTACGATAACTATTCTGTGGACAACCAAGATTATTACAAAAACGATCTATTGGTAAAACTTCAATCTCAATTGAATGACGCTCATCGCTTGGAGTTCTTGGGAGAAGTTATTTACAACGAGACTGACTCAGAGATCGCACATAAAAGTTACAAAAACTTCAACGCTGAAGACACAACCAAGCAAAATCGCATTGGGCTCAAGCACATTTGGTTTGCAGATGCAGCTATCTCGGATACGATCACGTCCAAGCTTACATGGATTGGTAAAGAAGAAAACGGCGTCTCTAATCGCTTTATCGAAGCCAGCCCTGGTTACCCACCTTACGTACCGCCTAGTGGTGACAACCAACAGAAAAAAGATTACGAATATACTGAAGACAAATTTGAATTCGAAACTCAGTTAGATAAAGAGATTCAAAATCACTATATTGTTTACGGAATATCGTACAAACATAGTGACATCAGTAATACCAATCGCGAGTTTAATTCCGATCCTGGCACGCCAGATACTGTTTACGTTTACACACCGGATGCAAAAGAAGAAAGCTTTGGTTTATTCTTGCAAGATGAAATTTCGCTTCTTAATGACAAGCTAATTCTGACTCCAGGTGTGCGTTACGATTACTTCTCTACTAATCCTTCAAATACTTCTGAAGAGTCATTCGAGAAGTTTAGCGACTCTGCATTAACTGGTCGTTTAGGAGCAACTTACTCTATATCGCAACCAGGCACGATCTTCGCGCAAGTGAGCCAAGGGTTCCGAGCGCCATCGTTCGACGAGCTTTACTACACCTACGATAATCCGGCTCATGGCTATACCAACCGCCCTAACCCAAATTTGGGATCTGAAAAGAGTTTGTCTTATGAGCTTGGTTACCGTCATAACACTGCAGCGTCGGCAACTGAAGTAGCGTTCTACTACAGTGATTACAGTGACTTTATTGAGCAAACGTCATCAAACAATGGTGGTTTAACTGAATTCACAAATATCAATATTAGTGAAGCAAACATTAAAGGGGTTGAGCTCTCTAACCGTCTTGATTGGCATGCTATTGCCGGTCTTCCATCAGGCGTAACAACTCGCTTTGTTGCAGCATACACAGAAGGTGAAGATGGTGATGGTAATCCTTTGAACAGTGTAAACCCATGGAATGCCGTGGCTGCTGTAAATTACGATTCACCAAATGCACTTTGGGGGACAAGCCTAAAAGTAAACTACACGGCTAAGAAATCGAACAGTGATATCAACTCAGATGGTGATAAAGGCGGAATCAAAGACCAAGTTGCTTTGCCGTCTGCGACAGTCGTTGACTTAACGGCGTACTACAAACCAATGAAAGATATAACCATTCGTGCTGGTGTTATGAATCTAACGAATGAAGAATACCATCTTTGGAACGATGTTCGCGGTAAGACTGAGTTAAGTCGAGACAAAACGCAAGCTGAGCGTAATTACAACATTAGTGTTAAATACGAGTTCTAAACCTTAAAAACACAAAAGCCAGCGTAATGCTGGCTTTTTTTATGGCTTTCATTTCAAAAATGTAAAGAAAAGTATGAAAAATGAAAGTTTACTGTTTTGCCATCTCTTTTTTCACCATTACTGCTGCTACAATGATGAAAGTGATGATCAGACCGAGTTCCATGAACTACCCCAATAGCTATGAGAAAATTTATAACCCAAATTAAGAGTCGGGCATAGTTTAACAGCTCTATATATACTTGCTACCTTTTAACCAGTAATTTACGATTTTTTCCGATTTGGATCAAAAAAGACGCAATCACGCGCCTTTTTGTTACTATTATGTAAATTAAAGATTAGGCGTCTGGATAACCTTGAGGGTTAGTAGACTGCCAGCGCCATGTATCGCCAGTCATTTCTTCTAGAGTGCGAGTTGCTTTCCAACCTAACTCATTCATCGCTTTTGATGGATCCGCCCAACACTCTGCAATATCACCTGGACGACGCTCAACAAGTTGGTATGGGACATCTTTACCACTTGCGGCTTCAAATGCTTTCACCATGTCCAGTACACTGTAGCCGTTACCAGTACCGAGGTTATAGATATGAAGGCCAGCTTTGCTACCTACTTTTTCTAATGCAGCAACGTGACCATCGGATAAGTCCATTACATGAATATAATCACGTACGCCTGTGCCATCTTTGGTCGGATAATCACTACCAAACACAGAAAGGAACTCTCTTCGCCCTACCGCAACTTGAGAAACAAACGGCATTAAGTTGTTTGGAATACCTTGAGGATCTTCACCTAGCTCGCCTGTTGGATGTGAACCTACCGGGTTAAAGTAACGAAGAAGTGTAATGCTCCAGTCAGGGTTCGCATTTTGGAAGTCGGTTAAACACTCTTCCACCATTAACTTGCTGCGACCATATGGGTTAGTTGCGCTAGTTGGAAAGTCCTCTGTGATGGGTACAGATGCAGGATCACCGTATACAGTCGCTGATGAACTAAATACCAACGATTTAACTCCGGCTTCGCGCATTGCATCAACCAATACTAAAGTGCCATTAACGTTGTTGTCGTAATACTCTAGAGGTTTTGCTACAGACTCACCGACGGCCTTTAAACCTGCAAAATGGATAACAGCTTCAATATTGTGCGACTTTAGTGCTTCTACCATCGCCAATTTATCTCTGATATCGGCTTTAATGAAGGTTGGCTTTACACCACATACCTTTTCAATTCGATCTAATACCGTAGATTTACTGTTGTACAGGTTGTCTAGAATCACTGGCGTCATGCCAGCTTCGATCATTTGAATACACGTATGACTACCGATATAGCCCATACCACCCGTAACGAGTACTTTCATTTTATTATTCCTTCTGACGCGAATTGAGTTAGTTTAAAGCTTTGACGTTACGATTTAAACTGTCTCTTGTAATTCGCATCCCATTAATATTGCTTGGCCTTTTCCGGCTTTCTTTGCTTGATACATTGCCGTATCCGCACTTTTTAAAACTCGAGTAGCATCGCGCTCATTTACGCCGACTAATTTTACGCCGATACTAACGCCAACTTTGAGTAAGTGACCTTTGTACTCAATTGGAGCACATATGCTCTCGAGCAACTGTTCTGCTATTCGGGTGACCACTTTTTGATTGGCGGGATTAACCAACATGACAAATTCATCACCAGAAAGTCTTGCGATTAAATCACTATGTCTCGTCGCAGATGTTAGACGCTCGGAAACTTTTTTCAAAACTTCATCACCTGCATCATGACCGTAGGTATCGTTAACTTCTTTAAATCCATCCAGATCGAGGTACAAAACTGCAAATTCGTCACGCAAGTATCCAGAGCGTTGTACTAGTTGTTCCAACTCTAAATGGAACTTAGATCGATTGGCTAACCCCGTTAAAGCATCGTGATGAGCTAAATGCTCCAATCGTTCCATCTCTTTTGCGCCGGAAAGGTCGGTAAGAACAATAACCAGATCATAGAAACCATAGTCTTCACACTTAACGATACGATTGACTCGAGCAAACATCGGTACAAACTGACCAATATGGTTCTTCTCGATAACTTCACCTTGCCAAACGCCATAATTTTCTATCGACTCGATGATACTAGGCATCATTTCCTGTAACTTGCGCCACTTTAGCGTTTGGATGAATGACTTCCCAATAAGCTGATCCACCTCTAAGCCGACTAACTTAGTGACGGCAGGGTTTGCCATCGTAATGACACCGCGATGATTAAGAACAATGAGACCATCTTGGCTGCTTTCAAAAACGCGTCCCGCAACACGTTGCCGGTTTATGGCTTCTTCAATTTCGGTGATATCTTGAATCGAAAACAGTAAGTATTCATGTGTCGAGAGGCGACGACTGGTTAGGCTCAACTGCTGTTCGTTATCTGCATTTTTGAGGTGAATATCATCGCACTCTAGGCCTCGACTCAGGATCTGACTCAGCTCATTCGGTGTTTTGGTTTTAATTAGATCACGAATATTGGCATATTTAAGTTCATCTAATTTTTTTTGAAATATTTGCTGGGTCGCCGTATTACAATGAATAACACGTCCGGAATTGTCTGTAATAACTAATGCATGCTGAACAGATTCGATAACCTCTTCTGAAAATGCGCGCTTTTGTTCTAGTGTGTCTAGCGAATGTTGCCGCTGCTTCTCACGTACTGTTAACCTATTCATCATTTGATTGAAAGAGCTCGCGAGGTCTCCAATTTCATCCTTGGCGTAATAGCGAGCTTGATGTTCCGTGTTTCGTCCGTGTGTCACATTCTCTATTACGCGGTTGAGTTCCATCACGGGCTTGAGAACAAGCCTCTCGATACTTATGTAAAAAACAGTGCCACCAGCGATCAGAAACAGAAGAAGTAAAGCGCCATCTTGAAGTATAGATTGTATGGCTTCTACAATTGGGCGATGAGAAAGCGTAACTCTCATGCTACCAATGACATAGCCATCATGGATAATCGGCTCTAGAACATAAAGAAATTTGGTTGATAAGGCATAGCCTAGAGCGTGCAACCTACTTCTTTCGGTTTGACTTGGAACGGGTGCTAGTGCCCCACTTATCTCCATAACAGCGAATGGTTGGTCATCTTGGTCGTAAAGTTTGACCCGCGTTACATTTGGCTGGTTTAAAAAGTTGGCGAGAATAGTTTGAGCTTTTTGCTTGTCCTTTGTTGTCAGCGCATCTTTAATTGAGAAAGAAACATTGTTAATCAGCTTTCTTGTCTGCTCGACCAGTTCATGCTTAGACGATTGGTATACAGTATACGAGGTGTAACCTTTTGAGATAACAAAGATAGCCGTTAAAAAGACCAGAAGAGGCCAAATAAGCTTCGCTCGTAATGACATATATATTCCTGTCGCAGACAACCACAAAAATGACAGAAGAACCATTATGCAATCTATCACCCATGAAGGGCGACAAGATTAACACGATGCTAATGCAAAATAACCTTAAATTCTCAAAAATTGGATGGAAAAGAAACGAAATACCTCAAAATTCGGATCAACTCAAATAACGGCAACATCTTTATGGACTAACGTGATCTTTTTCGTCACCTATCTGCTCAAAAAGCCTCGTTTTCATGATAGAAGAATGAAGTGAGTCACTGAACCTAGATGCATTTTCCTGCATCGTAAACCCATTGCTTGTGTAGAAATAAAACGTATGACATTGAATAAACAGCAACTTACATTGAACTGTGATATGGGCGAGAGCTTTGGCTCTTGGAGTATGGGCGCAGATGAAGACGTGATGCCCCATGTTGATATGGCGAACATCGCGTGTGGTTTTCATGCCTCCGACCCTAATGTCATGCACGACACTATCACCCTAGCGAATGACAACGATGTTGATATTGGCGCACACCCAGGTTACGCCGACCTACAAGGCTTTGGCAGACGAAGCATAAGCATGACGGGTGATGAAATTACGAACATGGTTATATATCAGGTTGGTGCTTTACAAGCATTATGCCGGGCGCAATACACAGACATCAGTTACATAAAGCCTCATGGTGCTCTATACAACGACATGATGAAAAGTGATGCGATATTTAGAGCGGTAGTAAAGGCGGCAGCACTGTTCAAAGTACCGTTAATGATCCTAGCTTCACAGGAAAACGAAAAATACTTAGAAATCGCAGACGATTATGATGTTCCCTTGCTATTTGAAGCATTTGCAGATCGTTTATACCAAGATGACGGCTTACTGACTCCTAGAACACAGCCCAATGCCGTGTTAAAAAGCGAGCACGCGATACTTGAGCAAGTCCGGACCTTAGCTGACTCTGGGCGTGTCAAAACCGCTTCAGGCGGTTACATATTATTGGAAGCCGACACAATTTGTGTTCATGGTGACAATGAAGAGTCGATCGCGCTGATCCAAAAGATCCGCCAAAGCCTATACGCTGGAGGAAATTAATGCATAAAGAGAAATTTAATATCTCTTTGATCTCCGAGTGCAGTATTTTCATTAAGTTTGATGAGAGTATTTCTGAAAATGCAGTCGGAGAGCTTGCTCGCAGCATAAGAGAAACTTTCGCTTCAATTGTTATGAACGTTGTCCCCTCCTATCAAACTATTCTCATTGATTACTTACCTTTTCGAATCAACGAAAAAAACTTAGTCAATGAGCTGCAACAAATCGTGAGCCAGTTTGATACTCAATCACTTAAGCTTTCCCAGCCGAATCACATTACTATCCCTGTATATTACTCTGAAGAAACCGCGTTAGATCTATCTCGTTTTCAAAAGCGAGGTCTGTCATTAGACGATCTTATTACCCTGCATACGAAAACCGAGTACGCGGTTTCTGCAATTGGCTTTGCTCCAGGCTTTGCATTTCTCTCTGACGTTGATACTCAATTGCACATGGCAAGGCTTGCCACACCAAGAACTCAAGTGCCGGCCGGAAGTGTAGGAATCGCAGACTCTAAAACGGCCGTCTATCCATCAGATAGTCCTGGCGGATGGAACATTATTGGTAAAAGCCCGCTTGCGCTCTTCTCCGACTATCCTCCTTTTATACCGTTTGAAGTGGGTGACAAGGTCACCTTTAATGCTATTTCAAAACAAGAGTTTATCGATTTAGGAGGCGTACTATGAGTTACGGTGGATTACTGGTGGAAAAGCCAGGACCGCTCTCTTTAGTTCAAGACTTTGGTCGTTTTGGCTTAGCGCATGTCGGTGTGACTCAAGGTGGGCCGGTCGACGACTATGCTTACAGCTGGGCCAACCATTTGCTTGGTAACGTAGTCAATTGCGTTGCGATTGAAATTACTTTGGGTAACGCTTGTTTTATTGCCTTGCATAACTGCCACCTTGCTATATGTGGCGGTGATTTAAATGCAAAAATAGATGGTGAACCTATTTCAAATTGGTCTGACTTTACGTTGAAAAAAGGACAGAAGCTTCAGTTCGGAGTCGCAAGGAATGGACTTCGCTCCTACCTAGCGGTTAAAGGTGGATTCAATGTTGCTCAGCACTTAGGAAGCGCATCGACCGTCTCGCGAGAATCTCTAGGTGGTTATGATTCAAATGGTGGCGCTTTGAAAGCTGGCGATATTCTTCCCTTTGTCCCTCATAACTTACCGAAACGTAAACCAAGGCAAATGACGTTTCGTTTTAAGCCAGATTACAACTTACCTATTAAGTTGAGAGTGATTGAAGGCTATCAGAACGAGGACTTTGATGAAGAGGCTCGCCAAGCATTTTATAACAAAGCATTCATCATCTCCCCCAATTCGAATCGCATGGGCTACCGTCTTGAGGGCAATAACATTCGTCCACCTTACGAAGGCGTCCTATCAGAGGGAATTGCATTAGGTTCAATTCAAGTACCTAGCGATGGTAACCCTATTGTGCTGCTCAACGATCACCAGACTATTGGCGGGTATCCTAAATTTGGCTGCGTAGCTCGTATTGACTTACCTAGACTGGCACAGGCGAAACCCGGACAAAAAGTCAATTTTGTGAAAGGAGATAGACTAGGCTTGCAAGAAGTATGGTGCCAATGGGCTCAGTTTTTTGGGTATTAATACAACCACTGAGCCCAAACACAGCCGATTATGCAGGCATACCATAACGCACTGCTAAAGCTTGTGGATAGCCTCGCTCTTGAGTGAGTTTAATCGCGTACTGCTCGACCTCTTGTTCAGACCACTTTACAGCGACCGGATGCTGTGTTTCCACATTTTGGTTAGGATCGATGTCAAACCAGAATTGAAGCATTTTTTGCGCTGCGAGTAGTGTCGATGACGCTTTTACCACCTCTATTCTCGCGTAGTGGTTATCTTCAAAAGTCACATCTGCCGCTCTGAGTACTGGATCTGTTCCGGGAATTTGCTGAGCGCCAAATAATGCTTTTCCTCCTTTTACAGCAGAGTGATAGTCGGGAATAAACTGCGCCATGTGTTTGATGGCGTTGTTCGTTCGCTCTTCTAACACTTCTTCTCTCCAGCCGTTACGGATCTTCGAGAGTAAAGGCATAGGCAGTTCAGGTTGAGCAGATGAGTTCGTGCTCTCCACTAAACCATCTTCAAACAGCGTGATTCCTTTTGTCATACCATGAAGTTGAAAGTAACCATCGCCATAAGGCGTCAATTGAGCCATTCCTTTATCGGTTCCACGCGGGCCATGAAAAATAACTTCTGGCCATTGTTGTTGACAGTCTGCCCACCTCGTAACGTAAGCGGCTTTAAACTCCACCAACCTGTCTCGCTTGGCACCAACTGTGTTGTCAATTGAGCCTGTTTCAAAGCCACACGCGTTAACCAAGTAGTCGCATGTCATCAGGTAATCGATACCTTCACGTTCATAGCCAAGTTGCCAGTGTTCCCCCATCCAATCGGCTTGCTTGAACGTTGCTTGTGTGAAGACTGAAGCATTAGGAAGCGTATCTAGTGTTAAGTTGGCAATTGCAGCGAGGCGAAAAACACTCCAACCATATTCTTGAACTGCGACAACAGGATACTTTAGCGCTTCAAGATCAGCATGTTGAGCAAAAGGAATACACCACTCATCGAAGTTTGTAGGATGACTTGGTTGAGTACGTTGCGCGAGAGCTTCTAGCTCCGCTTTTGAATACAGTTTGTAGTATTCGCTTGGTTCGCCGAGCACTTTATTACTCTGATCTTTATCAACGAGCGTCTGATAAGCACTTTTCACAACCTCTAATCGCGGAATTAGTGTGGATGGGTCTCCACCATCGGAATGAGGAACCGCGATGATTGTCGGACGAATATTCAGTGAAAGCGGATACAGGCGAACAGTATCAATAGATTGTGCTAACAAGTCTAAGCATTGTTGCTGGGAAATCTCTCGATATAAATTACCACCAGCATGCAAATGACAAATGGGTGGACCATTTACTAGTGATACGCCCTTCTCTATTACGGAAACTTTAAAACCCAGCTCCGCAAAATGAATTGCTGCTGTTGCACCTGCTACACCGCCACCAACAACAGCGATATGCTTATCTTTATAACTTGGAAACTCAGACTTCATTGCTTCACTAAAAATTTTATAAGGAAAATTCTTTACTAACGATGGATTCTACTCGTGTTTGGACTTGATTAAAATCACAAAAAGTTCATGGGTTTGCGAAATATCCAACAGCGCCTGTAAAGTGCATTAAAGTAGAAAAAATTTGCGAAAAAGTACTTGACGACATGGTTAAGAAGACACTTTTTTGTGTCTATGTGAATAAGAATTTCACTGTAAGACCCATGGCGCAAAGCCTGCAGAAACACCCCACTTTTTACACCATTTAGTTATCCCAAAAGTTATCCACTGTTTTTGTGGATAACTAAAATAAAAGTGTCATGGAGTGTTCCAAATTTGATAACACTCGCTGCGATTAAGTGTTTACTGGCGTTAACAATCTTTTCAACAAACTCATCACTACAAGTGCCAACGTAACAAATGTTGCAAGCGGTAAAGCTATCCACAATTCGGGGTGAATTTGTGCATTGAGATCGAACCCATATGTCATGACTGCGGCCACACAAATTTCCGCAGCGAATACCGCAACACCACTAGCAATCAACGCCATAATTCCGTACTCGGCCCACAGGGTTGTGTTGATCCGTTTCTTACTTGAACCTAATGTGCGATACAAACGAATCTCTTGTTGACGTTGGGACAAGCTTAACCTCAGTAGCGTAAAGATGAGCAGCAGACCAGCAACAACGCCTAAAAGAGCAAGGATGGTGATTGCTGATACGATTTGCTGAATCAAAACCTGAATTTTCTCGCCCATAGTTCGGATATCTAAAACAGAGACCGTTGGGTGAGCACGTGACATTGACGTCAACAACGCTTCATTTCCTTCTTCAATCCTATAACTGATGAGGTAAGAACCAGGTAAATTAGCCATCACGTCAGATGAGAAAATAAAATAAAAGTTAGGCTTCATGTCACGCCATTCGACATAACGGATGGTATCTACTACTGCATCGTAATTCTGACTGTTTATTACAAAGCGCAGCGTATCACCGAGTTTGATGCCTAAGTCATTTGCTACATCCGCTTCTACGGATACACTCCCTTTGTTTGTCCATTCACCCGAAAGCACATCATTATATTCTGGTAGGCTATCTCCCCATGTCAGGTTTAGCTCTCGACGTATCGCGTCAGAACCTTCTCCTTCGTACTCAACCTCTTTGACGTTTTGACCGTTGATCTCTGTTAGTCGTCCACGAATTATTGGATAAGCTTGTGACCGCGTAACTCCATTTTTATCTAGGGTTTCTAGGTAGCTATCGAGCTCATAATCACCAATGTTTAAAGCGAACACATTTGGCGCGTCTGCAGGTAAGGTTCTCTCCCAATCAGCGAGAATATCGCTGCGCACAAGCCAAATGATAGACAGCAACATCAAAGATAATGCCAAAGCACCAAACTGTAGACCGCTGGTTACTGGCGTCCGGTTGATACGACTCAACGCAAGCTTCATTGCAGGATGGGTTGACACACGTGCAAACAGCTTTGTGAGTGTGACGCTAACTGCTGCGAGTACCACAAACAGTACCGCTATACCAGTGAGCACGATCCAAACTAAGGTGTTATCTGCATACAGTAAAAGCAGTGGAACAACGGGAACTAGAACAAGTAACATTCGCTTCCAAGAACGTTGCGCTTTACCCTGCTGTAGCACTTCTAACGCGGGAGTTTTAATCAAGCCTAACAATGGTATACCGAGAGCAGGCACCGTAATCAAGACTGCTGAGATAAATGCCACCAAAAATGGTGTGACACCGTAACTAGGGAGTGGATCGGGTAATAAGTCTTTGAGTGGAATGCGTAATAAATATTCCAGCCCGCTCCCTAACAATAGACCGACGACACTGGCACTAATGAGAAGGATTGTGACTTGAATAAATAACCACTTTTCAATCCATCGGCGGCTCGCACCAAGACTTTTCAACATCGCGATAGTTTGTGTCCGGCTGTTCACGTAATTTTGACAAGTAAGAACCAATGTTGTCGCCGCCATAATGATGACAATCGCTACGGTCAAAGACAGGTACTGCGTCGTGCGTTCAAAAAACTCATTACTACGACTGGCAGTATCTTGCGTGCGCCAGCGATCGCTCGGAGAAAGCTGCGTATCATCTTGTAAGCTCTTTAGTGTTTTATCATCGGCTTGTAAAAACAGACGGTATTGAACTCGGCTCCCAACTTGAATTGCTCCTGTTTTATCTACGTCACTTTGATGAATGTATGCAGAAGGCATTTGTTGAAATGGATTAAAGCTCAAGCCTGGTTCCATCAATACTGCGCCTGATACAGTAAACTCGGCATCGCCTATCGTGACACTGTCACCTGACTTTACGCTTAGTTGAGTCATAATCCGCTCATCAAGCCAGAGTTGGTTCTCTTTAACGCGACCGGCTGGATTATTTTCAAGAACGAGCTCTCCCATTAAAGGGTAATTATCATCCACCGCCCTTACAGAAATAAGCTGCATACCATTATCGCTAAATGCCATAGTGGCAAAGCGTGTCATCGTCGAACGTTCAAGGCTTTCAGTCGAGGCTAACAACGTGTCCGGAATGGGATTAGCAGACACAAACACCGCGTCTGCCGTTAATGCGTCCTTCCCCTGCTTGACGATCACCTGCTCCATTCGTTCTGCTAATGCAGAAAGCGCAAAGATACTCGCAATCACGAGAATAAGAGCAACGCTAATAGGCCAAAGATTCCCCTGCCTTATTTCGCCGAAACTCCAGCGTATCAAACTTTTATTCGACGAGTGCTGTGTTGTACTGTTTTGCTCTGTGGATGTTGCTTCACTTGATGATACTGCAGACATTATATCTCCTCCTTAAGCTCACCCGCCTCCATACGATAGATACGGTCACATCGGCTTGCTAGATGACCATCGTGTGTTACTAAAATCAGAGTTGTCCCGTGCTGTTCATTAAGATCGAATAGCAGCTCAATCACTTTGTCTGCGGTTTGATGGTCAAGATTGCCGGTAGGCTCGTCTGCGAACAACAGCTCAGGCTGTGTCATAAATGCACGCGCTAGCGCAACTCGCTGTTGTTCACCACCAGATAACTGGCTTGGTAAATGGTCGACACGTTTTTCCAATCCAACAGCAGCTAATAATTCCGCTGCTCTTGCTTCATCTTCGGCTTCACCACGTAAAAGACAAGGAAGCGTGACATTACGTAATGCACTCAAACTCGGGATTAACAAGAAACTTTGGAAAACGAAACCTAAAGAGTCAGCCCGAATTTTCGCACGTGCTTCATCGTCCAGTTTTGATAATTCATGACCTAATAAAGTAATTTCGCCTGATGTCGGCGTATCAAGACCAGCTAGCAACGTCATCAATGTTGACTTACCTGCACCGGAAGTTCCGACGATGGCGATTTTTTCTCCTTTTCGGATGTCAACATTTACGTCTTTGAGGATTGTTAATTGTTCTTGATTAGTAGAGACTTGTTTAGAAACCAAATTGGCTTGAACAATAGGTGCATTAAGTACAGGTGTTTGCATGATTCGTATACTTTCCTTAGTTCTATTTTTTTGTTTTTCCGCTACTGCACATGCGAGCGAAAAGCTACTTGTCTTGGGTGATAGCTTGAGTGCAGGCTATCAGATGCCGATCGAAGAGAGTTGGCCTAGCTTACTCCCTGATGCGTTGTCAGAACATGGTCAAGATGTAACAGTTATTAATGCCAGCATTTCTGGCGATACAACCGGCAATGGCTTAGCACGGTTACCTCAGTTGCTAACTCAGCATAGCCCTGACATGGTACTTATTGAGTTAGGTGCCAACGATGGCCTAAGAGGTTTCCCTCCTAAACTTATTACGTCGAATCTTTCAAAAATGATTACCATGATAAAAGATTCTGGTGCGGACGTTGTCATGATGCAAATTCGGGTTCCACCTAATTATGGTAAGCGCTATAGCGATATGTTTTACGATATCTACCCTAAGCTTGCACAGCATCAACAAGTTGCCTTGATGCCATTCTTCTTAGAGCATGTTGTCACCAAACCAGAATGGATGATGGATGATGGCCTTCACCCAAAACCAGATGCACAACCTTGGATCGCTGATTTCGTTGCTCAAGAATTAATTAAACATCTCTAATTTTAATGGTCTAGCTCAATAAGTTTTACGTAACTTTACGTTAATCTATTTTCAATTCCACTCATCGAGGATAGATAACAACATGCGAATAGAACCGTTAATTCAAGGTGTTGTTGCTCGCTCTGCGCACCCCAAAGGGTGTCATGCATCTATTAAAGAGCAAATTGAATACGTAAAACGCGCCCCACAGATCAAAAAAGGCCCAAAACGGGTTTTGATTATTGGTGCCTCCTCTGGTTTCGGCCTAGCGGCCCGAATAGCCCTAACGTTCGGTGGCGCTAACGCCGATACCATTGGCGTCTCATTTGAGCGTGGCCCTTCAGAGAAAGGGGTTGGGAGTGCGGGTTGGTATAACAACGTCTTTTTTAAGAAGGAAGCAAATCAAGCCGGGCGTACCGCAATAAATATTGTTGGCGATGCATTCTCTGGTTCGGTGCGCAATCAAGTGATTGAAGCCATTGAAACGTACTTTGAGGGTGAAGTTGACTTAGTCATCTATAGCTTGGCAACCGGTGTTCGACCTAAACCTGAATCTGATGAGTTTTGGCGCAGTGTCATTAAACCGATTGGTGAACCTGTCACTGGCGCTTCTATCATGCTGGAGAACGATAAGTGGATAGAAACCACCTTAACGCCTGCAACAGAAGAGGAAGCCAATGCCACCATTAAAGTAATGGGCGGCGAAGACTGGGAAAGCTGGATTGACACACTCATCAATAACGACTCTATTGCAAACGGCTGCAAAACCATCGCCTTTTCTTACATGGGCCCTGACATTACGCACCCAATTTATCTCGATGGTACGTTAGGTCGAGCGAAAATCGATTTACACCAAACCAGTCATTCATTAAACCTCAAACTCGCCAACTTTGACGGCGGTGCTTACGCAACCGTGTGTAAGGCGTTGGTGACGAAAGCCAGTGTATTCATCCCTGCGCTAAGTCCCTACCTGTTAGCGCTTTATAGAGTGATGAAGGAAAAAGGTACTCACGAACGCTGTATTGAACAAATGCAGCGACTGTTTACTACGAAGTTATACGATCAAGAGAAAGTGCCAGTTGACGGTGAACGCTTGATTCGAATAGATGACTTGGAACTTGAACCGCAAGTTCAACAAGAAGTCCACGCTCTTTTAGAACAGATGAATGCTGATAACTTTAAAGAGATTGGTGATTACAAAGGTTTTAAAGATGAGTTTATGAAGCTCAATGGCTTTAACTTTGAAGATGTCGACTATTCGCAAGACATTTCTATTGAATCGTTAATGTCGCTTAAGCCTTGATGCTTGTTACCTGTTTCAAGGATGAGATATGTGACAACTATTCCTAGTCCTGAACACTTTTCAGGACTTTTTTTTGTTTCGAGCCCTAGCCACCCTATACTTAATTAAAAAGCGAGAACAAAATAGAGCAGTCTGCATTTTTAAATTCACAGGAAGTGAAACCACGTAAAGGATGACCTATATGGGGAGATTGCAAACATTAGACTACGAAATCCCTGAGTCTATGCGAAGAAGTTGGCAAGAAATCGTCAACTTACTGGCTCAAATAACACACGTACCCACCACATTAATTATGCGTATCCATCCGGATCGCATAGAAGTAAATACATCTAGCGAAACTCTAGGTAATCCTTATCGTACTGGCGATGCAGAGCAGCTTGGTAACGGTTTGTATTGCGAGCAAGTTATAGAACAGAAAGGCGAGCTTGTAATCCCCAATGCGCTTGAAGATGAAGAATGGCAAAATAACCCAGACATCAAACTAGGCATGATTTCTTATTGCGGCTTACCGCTATTCTGGCCAAATGGGGAGTCATTTGGAACAATCTGTATGCTTGACTCTGAGAGAAACGAGTACAACGATAGTTACCGTCAGTTGCTTGAAACTTTCAAAGATTCAATCGAAGCACAGCTTTCAGTTGTGTACCAACAACATAAACTTCAGCGACTTAACACCGAGCTAAAGAGTCGAATTGAAAATCGTACCACGGATTTAGCCCAGTTAAGTTACTCCTTAACACAAGAAATTGATCGCCGTAAAGCCGCGGAAAAACAAGTGAGCTACCAAAAAACACATGATCAGGGAACTGGATTTCTAAATCGTTCTGCACTTGAGAACATTGTCCAATACACCTTACAGTCCCTTGATAGTGATCAGCAATCGCTTGTGGTCATCAACATTGGTTTTAGTAACGCTCGCAGTATTCAGACCAGGCACGGGTTCGAGGTCTTTGACAACATTTTAAAAGAATTTCACTCCAGATTAACCAGACACGGTGCTAGCGGATTTATCACTGGTAGACCAAGTTCGAATGACATGGTTTTATTGATTTGGGGAGAGGATATTGAAGCTCGGTTAAATCAACTATTAGATGATATCACTAAAATTAGCGTAGATGGATTTGTCTTCAACAAAACAGAAATACATTTGCACACGTATATCGGTATAGTTCAAGCTTACAAAGATTGCAGCAATGCTAAGCGTATCCTTCAACATGCATGTTACGCGATGCTTCTATGTAAAGAATCCGGCGAACCTTTTAGTTATTTTAGAGAAAATCATTCGGCGGATCTCAATAGTCACAATGAACTGGAAAGTTACCTTTTACAAGCAGTGCGTAACGACGATTTAGTGTTGTACTTTCAACCTCAAGTAGACTCCAAAACACGTAAATGGATTGGCGCAGAAGCCTTGCTTCGTTGGAGACATCCAATACTTGGCGACGTTTCCAACGAAGCATTGATACATATGGCCGAACAAAACGGGCTTATCTTTGAAGTTGGCTCTTTTGTTCTGCGTACCGCGATAGACAAAGCGAAACAATGGTCTGAGTTAATCGATAACTTCAAAATTGCCGTCAACGTTTCTCCCATTCAATTACAAAACGTAAATTTTGCAGAACAAGTGCAACACCTACTCGACACTTTCCATTTGCCAGCACACTTTCTCGAACTCGAAGTAACCGAGAGCGCTCTAATTGCCGATGAAATAGTAGCACGCACAACGTTAAATAAGTTGCACAAACTAGGTGTGACATTGTCACTTGATGATTTTGGTACAGGATATGCCTCGTTCAGCTATTTAAAGAAATATCCGTTTGATGCCATCAAAATTGATAAAAGCTTCGTCCAGCAAATGGAAAAGTCAGATGATGATCGCGAGATCATTTGTTCAATCATACACATTGCAAAAAAACTGGAACTCCAAGTAGTGATCGAGGGCATTGAATCCCACCAACAAGAGCAGTTTCTTATTGGTGAGGGTTGTGATATCGGACAAGGTTTTCTTTATGGTAAACCTATGCCTTGTAATGAATTTGAGCAAAGTTTGTTTAATCAGCGCCTTTCTGGCGGGCAATACGCCTACTCTTCCTAAGCATTCTCTTTACTATGAGGGCGGTGGTTTCTATAATCGCCGCCCGCTTCTATTAAAAGGCCAATATCTTCATGGATCAGTTGACTGCCACGCTTAAGAAAATTGAAAAGCAGAACTACCGAGCTTATCAGCAAATCAAAGGTCGATACGACTTCACTGATTTCACTTTGTTTATCGATCATGTACAGGGTGACCCTTATGCATCGGCGTCACGTTTTCGTGCGACTCGCGCATGGTCTTTGACTGGTCTTGAGTGGCTAAGAGACGAGTCTCCTGCATTTCAAAGAGCTGCACGTGATTTTATTGCGCGTAGTTTTGAACAGTTTGCTAAACAAGAAAACTCAGTATCAATTTCACTGACAGGCCAAACTGTATTGGATAGCACCGCGGTGTTGTTTACTGAAGAAGGTATTGAACTGCGTTTTCGAGTTAACTTACCAGCGGAAGGTCGTTCAGTATTGGGGAAAAAAGCCAACAACATACTGACTTTCCACCTGCCTAAGTTTATCCGTCGAGCAACTTTAGAGCGTGAACTCGACAAAGCCGCTTTAATTAAGCACTGCCAAGTTGTTGAAGACCAAGATGCCCTACGAGAACAGTTAGAGGCCAATAACTTAGTCGCGTTTGTCGCAAACGGCAGTATTCTTCCTCGAATTGCAGGTAATTGCGACCTTCCAATGAAAGAAGCCGTTGAGTTTAAAGCCCCTGAATCTCTACAAGTCACTTTACATGCGCCAAACAAGGGCCATGTCACAGGATTAGGAATTCCAAAAGGTATCACACTGATTGTAGGTGGTGGCTTCCACGGTAAATCTACCTTATTAAATGCAATAGAGCGTTCAATTTACGATCATATTCCAGGAGATGGTCGCGAATACATTGTTGCCGATAACAAGGCTATGAAGATTCGTGCCGAAGATGGCCGATGCGTACACCACTTGAACCTGTCGAACTACATCAACCATTTACCAATGGGTAAAGATACGGCGGACTTTTCTACTCAAGACGCATCAGGCTCAACGTCGCAAGCCGCTTGGCTTCAAGAGTCTATTGAAGCGGGTTCAAGCACATTATTGATTGATGAAGATACTTCTGCTACCAACTTCATGATTAGAGATGAGCGTATGCAGGCATTGGTGGCAAAAGGTGATGAGCCAATTACTCCTCTCGTCGACCGCATTGGTCAATTACGAGATGATCTTGATATCTCTACCATTATCGTTATGGGTGGGTCGGGCGACTACTTAGACGTTGCCGATACCGTCATTCAAATGCACGACTACCAAGCCGTTGATGTGACTGAAAAAGCGAAAGAAGTTATCGCTCAGCATCCTACTCAACGCCATAACGAGTCAGAAGAACGTTTACAGACCTTCCCACCTCGAGCACTGAACCGCGTTGCGTTGATGAATATTCTGACTGACGGCAAGTTCCGTGTGAATGCGAAAGGCAAAGAGTCACTTCGATTTGGTAAAGAGTTTACTGATCTTAGCGCTTTGGAACAGATAGAGTCAGCCGATGAAGTCAACACAATTGGCTGGTTATGGTTCCAAATTGCTCAACTTCCAGGTTGGTGTAATCATCCGGCGAAGGAGATTGAAGAAATGCTGTCTGGTGAGTGGCATGCCGCTCTTCCTAAGCAAGGCGACTTAGCCAAACCACGCACACTAGACGTTATGGCTGCCCTCAACCGCATGCGAAAATCTCAGTTTAAGTCATCATGCTAGTTTTGATACGCTGACAGAGACAGTTCAATCAAAAGGCAGCTATAGTTAGCTGCCTTCCTTTATCTTTATTCTTAGCGAATCATTCGTTTCTCAGTACATTCCACGCTTCACAAAGAACTCTAAATCTTTCTGCATCGCCATTTTCTCGATCAGGATGCCAACGAAGCGCGAGTTTTCGCCATTGTTTTCTAATTTCCGCAGGCGTAGCGTCAGTGTTAAGTTCAAATAGTGACAGTGCCTTTGTCTTATCTACGCTGGCTACTGACGAACCACCGATGAACTTTTGATAAGTTGTCCAAAATTCATTCAACAGTCGACGCACTTCATCTTCGTCCGCTTCGTAATTGCGCCAATCTAAGTAATACTCACGCAAAGGATCATGAATATCGATCTTATGCCTCAAAGCTTCCATCGAAGACATGAGCTGAATATCCATGGCTTCGACTTGAAGCCAACTATCCGGATACAGAGTGTCTTGCAGTTGATATAATGCATTCATGATCAGGAAATTTCTTTTGAATAAATCCTTATCGGGAGAGTCGTCCAGCTTTGAAATATAACCTTGTTCACCCAACGAGCTTGCCAAGGTGTGCACTTTCCAATTAGAGGGCTGTTTTCTCAGAATTTCTAGCATTGGCCAAAGCAGCGGATTTTCTATTGCATGAGGCTCAATACTATTGACAGTACGTTGTCCTTCCATTCATCCTCTCTGACACGAGTTTAGGGCCCCATTCACGGCACAAAAAACATAGTTTCCACTTTGTAGCATAAATGCAAAAAGGCCGATAGTCATTCACCATCGGCCTTTGTAAGGAGATCACGTAAAGGTTAAATAACCCCTAGCTCACGTAAACGTTCCATAAGGTAGCTATGTGCAGTGTAGCGCTCAGATAACACCACTTCCGGCTTTGGATGCAGGAACAACGGTAATGAGATACGTGACTTTTCTTGACGGCCACCCGTAGGGTTGATTACACGGTGAGTCGTTGAAGGGAAATAACCACCTGACGCTTCTTGAAGCATATCACCAATGTTGATGATTAAGTTTCCGAAGTCACATGGTACATCGATCCAATCACCCTCTTTACTCTTTACTTGCAGTCCAGGCTCATTGGCAGCAGGCAAAACCGTTAGCAGGTTAATGTCTTCATGCGCAGCAGCGCGAATAGCGCCGGGCTCTTCTTCGCCTGTCATCGGTGGGTAGTGAAGCACGCGTAGTAATGTTTTGTCGCTGTTATTGATCATTTCTGACAACGCGATAGAGAACTTCTCTTGAACGTCCTTAGGTGCGTACGCTTCAACCCAACCTAATAGCTCTTGAGCAAATGCATTGGCACGCTCGTAGTACTCTAAGATTTCAGCTTTAAGCTGCTCTGGGATCTGCCCCCAAGGGTAAACATGAAAGTACTCTTTGATGTCTTTCACTTTGTGCCCTTTCGCCACTTCAGACACTGAAGGTGGGAAGTAGCCATCTTGGGTGTCTACGTTAAAGTGAAAATCATTCTTTTGATCTGAACAGAAAAACTCATGCCAGTTTTTGTAAATTGACTCTACAAGCTCTTGTGGAATCGGGTGGTTTTTCAACACACCGAACCCCGTTTCGCGTAGAGAGGTAACGAACTGTTGAGCAGCATCGTCAGCAAGATAATCGACAGTTTCCAGTTTCATGGCTTTACTTCTTTTTTATTAGACTGAATCATGGATTCTATGGATGGGCATGTTGTAAATCAAACTTTAATGAAAACTGCACGCGCAAACGTTTTAATGTTGAGCAGTTTGCCAATAAATCAACATTTTCAGTGATCAAAAAACCCATTAAAATATCAATTGCACAGCGTTCAATTAAGTGCAATCATTAACACAATCTATGGAGTCCCACTGTAAGATAAATTGAAGGATCAAGTAACTCTATGAAAAGCACCTCGACACTCTTAGGATTAACGATTTTTTATGCCATCGTGTTTTTATTTTCTGCGTTGGAACCTAACTCACGCGCAGTTTGGTTTGCGGAGATTATCCCGGCGATTGGTATTCTTGTTGCTATTTGGGCGATTTCGATTCGCTATCAGTTCAGTAATACGGCTTACTTTTTAATGTTCATCTGGCTCTGTTTGCACACTATCGGTGCGAAATATACGTTCTCCGAAGTGCCATTTGACTGGTTTAACGACATGATTGGTTCAGAGCGAAATAATTTTGATCGCGTTGCGCACTTTTCAATTGGCCTTTACGCATATCCGATCGCTGAATACTTGATAAACAAAAAACGGTTCAACAAAGCGTTCTCTTGCTGGTTTGCTTTGTTTGCTATCATGTCACTTGCTGCTGGCTATGAGATTATCGAATGGTGGTATGCGGAGTTGGCTGGTGGCGATGAGGGAATTGCCTTTCTGGGCTCGCAAGGTGACATATGGGACGCCCAGAAAGATATGTTGTGCGATACCGTTGGTGCAGTGTTGTCGTTATTCTTAATGTCGGCTCAACGTCGATTCTCTCAACCATTCTAAATAAGGGTTAAACCCATCAACAATTGGAACCTGTACGATTTGAGCTACCTCGTATTCGTGCAGGTTTTCTATTTTCTCTTCCACCAATTCATAAAGTTCTCGACGAGTTTTGATCACCAGCAACCATTCGTTGTCAGTACAAATCTCCCCTTTCCACACATAGTGACTTTCAATAGGCATCGTTTGAATACACGCGGCTAATTGAGCATCTAGCAAACCTTTAATGATCTGATCTCGATTTTTTTCATTACTGGTTGTACTTAAAACCATGCAATAGTCATGTTTCATACTCATTTTCTAGCCCTTTATTATTTCATCGTCACTTTGCCGCCAATCATTTTGTAAGCGGGGGTTCCTCTTACTAAAGTATCTCTTGCAAACTCTTGTCCGCAAGCGGGGCAAATACATGGGGTTTGTGTGAAATCGTCAACAATGCGCTCTTTGAAGCATTTAACCAGTGCGCCTTTCCCGCCTTTACGGTACTTAAATAGTTGAGTTTTACATTTAGAGCAAAAGATATCGACGGTTTTCGTCGGTTGTTTTTTATTCGGTTTCGCCATGGTTACTTTCTATATCCGGTTTGACCCATACATTATTAAAATCAAACCAACCTAAGGCATTACACTTTGCATTTTGTAACGCACCGCTGTGGTCTTTATTCACGCCTAGCCAGCAGTGAAACATAGGAATCACCTGACAGCTTTTTACTAACTGTCGTCCTAGCTCACGCGCAGGAAAGTCTGTGTGCATGCCGGCACGCCATTGATCGACAAGTTTAGCCCATTCACTAAAATCGTAACCTGAACTGAACTTCTCAATATCACTGTAATCCAGGAGCCAGCCCGCCAACGCGTCATTTCGGTTCGTTGCAATGCCCATAGCTTTCACCCAGATATCCACTTCCTCAGGCGCGGGCGGTTGAGAATCATAACGAATAAACTCAACCTCTATACCGTGCGGTTTTAAGAGTGTCTTGATGGCCTTGGCAACTACTGGAAACATCGGATGCTTTTTCTGATACGCTACGGAAATTACCTTATTAGCCTGTGGTACGCTGCCCGCTTCCGCTGGCCTGAGGTCAATCCAACCGGGCTTAAGGCCAAAGGCTTGCAATACTCCCAGTTCCATCACTTTATCTTGTGGAACATGCGCGTAAATCTGGTGACTGTTGAGGGTTTGCGAGAGGAACTCTGCCCAACGTGGATCTTTTGCAATTCCGGTGTTTTTGTTTAGTAATAGGAATGTACAGCCAGGGTCTAGCTCTACTTCATCGGATGAACCTTGTTTATCCATCTTCGGCTTTGACAGGCTTGGATAAACCATTGAAGAATAGGCTTCATCGATTACCCACACCTCCACTTGGTCAAGTAAAGGGCGAAAACCAAAGTAGCCATCAAAAGCAGTCAAAATAAGACGCTTATCATCATTCATTTTAACTTGGAACGGCCCTGTCCCTATCGGTTGTCTATCGAAGCTTTCAGAACGCAAAGCACTCGGTAGCAAAATTTTTGCTTGCGACTCACTCAGAGCCAGAGGAAGGTAGCGATCAGGACGGACGAGCTCAATATCAACGGTCCACTCTTGTGGTGAAGACACCCGCTTTATGTGAGAAAACAAGTTCAAGCCATTTAACGCAAGCACACTCTCAAGAACACAACTGGTTGTTAACGGTTCACCATTATGAAAGCGTACTCCACGACGAAGATAAAAACGCCAATGTGTATCAGAAATTGCTTCCCACGTGTGGGCTAAATCTGGTTGAAGTTGTTCATTTTCATCAAGGCGAGTGAGTCCGCTAAAAATTTGTCTGGCGATGTGCTGTTCAGAACGCCGCATCGGTTTCTGCGGGTTTAACATTGACAATGGTCGATAATAAGGCAAACGCACGACCTGCTCGCCCTGTCGATGCTGAAGCCCTAAATAACCTTGGATAACTTGCGTCAATCGTGCCGCATCGTTATCAAGCGCATCTAGAGCCTGACCGATTTTCCCTTCATCGAGATAACGCCTGGCGAGGTTTTCGCTGACGTCGCTTCGATTACGTTTAAAAACGAGTTTCGAAAGTTTTCCTCGACCCGCTGCCGGATGCCACTCAATCCAGCCCTCTTCTTCAAGTTTATTTAGAACAATACGAGCATTACGACGTGTACAAAACAACGCTTCGGTGATGTCTTCGAGCTGAACGTCCGTATCGTGACCGGAAAATTTTTCAAACAGTGTTTCGAACTGAACACGTAAACGAGGGCTACTCATAAAGAGGAAATTCTTATCTTGTTGTCGATAAGCTAAGTTTCCTCATTTTTTCCAAAAAGTGCAAACATCACACTATAAATTATTGAATATCGATACCAATTTCTCGCGAAAGTTCAGCCAGTTGTACCTCGTTGTCCAGCTTGATAGACCATTTGCACTCTGCTCCATGAGATAAAACAACGTTCGCTCCTCTACCCAGCAACTGAATTGCATCGGTTTGCGCTTGCAAGGTTACCATTGCACTGCCGGAGAGCTTAATCACTATTTCACGCTGGGTTGCAATGATTTTTCCTAATGAAAACTCAATCACCATCTTAGTTTATACCGACTTTGTTTTGTGTTGTTTCACAGCGATGGTCAAGCGACTGGTACACACTAAACGGCCTCGCTCATCAGTGATATCGATTTGCCACACTTGCGTTGAAATACCCAGATGAAGCGGTTTTGCCGTACCAATCACATGACCACTTCGCATGGCTCGCACATGGTTCGCGTTAATATCTAAACCGACGCAGTAGCTGCCCTCATCGACAGAGAAGTTTGCAGCCAATGAGCCTAATGTTTCTGCGAGCACGACTGATGCACCACCGTGAAGCATTCCTAAAGGTTGATGAGTAAAGCTGCATACGGGCATGGTTGCTGTCAGGGAGTCGTCAGTGAAATCTGTATATTTAATTTGTAGGTGCTCGATCAGGGTATTTTTTGACGTGGCATTCAGAATCTCTATGCTTACGGGCTTTTTCCATATACTCATTGTTTTACTCTTAGTTTCACAAACTGGTTTGTTAGGTTGTAACGATGTGCTAGGAAGCTAGCATAGACGCTACTTGGGCATAACTTCAAGACGTAACATCTCACCTTCTTTATTAATCAGATGAATAACTTGATCCATGCATCATGTTACTATTTGGGTATATACTATTGCTTCAAAACAAAAAATTAAATGGAGCCTGTTATGAAGGTATGGATGAAAGCCTCTGCTCTTTTAACTATCGCGGGTTTAACAGCGTGTAGCGCATCACCGACGGGTCGCAACCAGATCCTGATGTTTTCAGATCAGGAAATGTCATCGCTTGGCGCTAAATCTTTCGAACAAATGAAGAAAGATATCCCAATCAGCAAAGATCGCAAAACGAATGCCTACGTTCAATGCGTTGCCAAACACATCACTGACACCATTCCCGCTCAATCTGGATTTAAAGACTGGGAAGTCGTTGTTTTTGATAGTGAACAAGTCAATGCGTTTGCTCTACCAGGTGGGAAGATCGGCGTGTATACCGGGCTTTTAGATGTCGCGAAAAACCAAGATCAGTTGGCAACAGTCATTGGTCACGAAGTCGCTCACGTCCTCGCTGACCACAGTAATGAACGTCTCTCACAAAGTCAGTTAGCAAATGCCGGGTTGTCTCTAGCAAACGTTGCCATTGGAGCTTCCGAGTACAAACAGTATCAACAAATGACGATGGCGGCACTTGGTGTCGGTGTTCAATACGGTGTTATCTTGCCATACGGTCGTACTCAGGAATCCGAGGCTGATATTGTCGGGCTGGAATTCATGGCAAAAGCAGGTTTCGACCCACGTCAAAGTGTCGATTTATGGAAAAATATGAGTGCTGCATCAGGTGGTTCTCAACCACCTGAATTCTTCTCAACCCACCCATCGCACAGTACGCGCATTAAAGATTTACAAGCAACCATAAATAAGCTACCTGCGTATAACGCGAAAGCACCAAGATGTGGCTAATTCATTGCTACTTGCTACTATCGTCTACTACTTAAGCTTGCCAAATAAAAAAGCTCCCTAGGGAGCTTTTTAATGATTCTAATCAAGTGCCCAATATCTGTAGCGGCAAACTTAACAAACTATCTCCGAGAGTGGCAAAATACCAGATGATAGAAACAAAACCTCCGACAGAGACCAAGTACCAAGCAAGTGAAAATAGTTGCCCATAACGGGTTAATGGCAATAAATGGCTTTGATGTCGAGCTCTCCATTCCATCACCACTTCCAACATTCCCATTAACAATAAAAACCCTAGCAACGTCAGACCGAAATAGTAACTGATAAAAATGCCTAATAAAGCGGTCGCAATACTGCCAACTAACCCGACCCAAGTGTTCATTGAGAAGGTAATACTTTTGAGCACATGGCCACCATCTAATGGTAAAATAGGCAGCAGATTAAATAGGTTTAGCAAGGCGTTAAACACAGCAAGCCCAGCGAAGATCACCTCACCAGTCATCCAATAAAGCAAAGTAAAAACAATACTAAGTACTAAACCGAAAAATGGTCCCATGATTGAGATAACCACATCCTGCCAGCGCGTGTTTATCTTTTCGTCACTTAGCGCCAAACCACCTAGGAATGGAATCAAATAGATTCCTTTGGTCTTCATTCCAAAATACTTCATCGCTCTAATGTGACCATATTCATGAAAAACCAAACAAGCGATCAACGCTAGCGCGAACTCGATGGAAAATAGCCAAGAATATGCAGCGAGACTTGCAGACGCTAACGCCACTTTAATAACTTTCGCACTTTTAAGTGCTTTCATCCCAAGAGATACGAGACCTATTATACTTAAACGCTTTTCGGATGGTGGCGTAACTTCTGGCACTTGGCGCTCGATGTCTTTTTCATTTCGACAACCTTCGTTGACGAGCTCACCGTTAATTGTGACCTTGTAACTCAATTCAAACGGTTGCCATGTTAAAGAACACTCTAAATGACAGTTCAGGATTTCCTCACCCGCAGAGAGCCTAAACTGGTGTAGACAAGTCTCTGCGGTATTGTCACTGGCATCGATTTGAGACACCAACGTATTATCCCAATATAACTGCTGCCACCCAGCCATCGATCCTTCGAGCCTTAGCGAACGACCTAAAAATTCAACATTCAGTAATTCCAATGCGGTTCCTATTGCGTCTATTGAATAACTACATAGCGAGCGCGAATTATGCCTGTGAAGTGAAGAAACAGCAAAGCGAGCTATCTCTTGATTTGATCGTTATTTAACTATAAAGCTCGCAAAACAATTCTGGTCGTACCATTCTCTTCAAAAATATAACGATAATACATGCCCTTACAAGCCATCGTTTGACCTATGCATCATATTTAAAACGCAAAATACGCTCAAACTTTGACAAGTTATTAAACATACAATTAACATTACATTTACATCATCGTTGTATTTCGCGTATTAACAATTGGTGTAAGTACCACACAACAATTACAAGGACTTCGGTCCAGCATTATGACACCCTAGGAGGGTCAAGGATGAACAAGAAGCACTGCTCTCTGCTTACAATTTCAATATTGTTTGCGTGTAATGCCCACTCAGCGGGCTTCCAGGTAGCTGAACATTCGGCATCTGGTCTTGGTCGAGCATTTTCAGGTGAAGGGGCTGTTGCAGATAATGCCAGCGTCCTTGCTCGTAACCCTGCAGCAATGACACTTTTCAAAGAAGCTCAATTTTCGGGCGCGTTATCTATCATCGACCCTGAAGTCGATGTGTACGACACTGTAAACAATGAACACGCGAAAGATGTCGCCCCTTTACAGATCGTGCCAGCAGGTTATTACATCAGCCCTATCAATGATAACTGGGCCTGGGGCATCGGTATGTTCACAACATACGGTGTTGCCACTGACTATCCAAATGATATTTCCGCAGGTGATATGGCGGGTGACACTTCCCTACTTTCAGTAAACATCAACCCTAATGTCGCTTACCGTATCAACGAGTCTTTCAGTGTCGGTGGTGGTATCAACCTAGTATACGCTGAAGCAGAGCTGACTCGTCACAAAGGCGCACTCGCCGGTATTTTAGGTGGTAATAAGTCCGATAACCTTGTCGGCATGGAAGGTGAAACTTTCGCTTGGGGTTGGAATGTCGGCGCTTTATTTGAGCTAAATGAAAACAACCGTTTTGGCTTTGGCTACCGCTCTAAGGTTGATCTAGATTTTGATGACGGTGAGTTTAGTAGTTACGACTCTGGTCGAGCTTCATCACCAAAAGTTGATGGCCGTTTAAAAATCTCTCTCCCTTCAATTATCGAATTATCGGCTTTCCATCAACTGAATGAACAATGGGCTGTACATTACGGCTGGCAACAAACCGACTGGAGCACATTTAAAGAACTAAAAGCGACCAGTAACGAATGTAATGACGGAGTATGTTTCTTTAAACCTGAGAAATATGAAGACAACAATCGCTACTCCGTTGGTGCAACTTACATACTTAATACAGACTGGACATTCCGTGCAGGCTTTGCGTACGACGAACAAGCAGGTGAAGCGACATTGAGTATCCCTGACAGTGACCGTTTTTGGTACAGCGCGGGCCTAACTTACGCAATGAGTGAGAATTTAACTTTCGATGCAGGCTTTGCACTTGTTAAGAGTAAATCAGGCTCTTTCACTGAGACAAATGCTCTGGGTGAAGAGATTAAGTTTGACTCAGAAGGTACTGCTTACATCAGCGCGGTACAGATGAACTACACCTTCAAATAATGGGATTACGGAGTAAACCAATGAAACACACGTTTAAATTATCAATGCTTTGTTCTGCAATCCTTCTTGCTGGTTGTGGTGATGATACCTCCAGCTCTGGTACTTCCGACAAAGTTCAATTTGAAGATGAAGTCCAAGCATTGCTTGATCGCGAAACATCCATCAGTTTTACGCTTCAAGGAGCGAACGCAGATGTACCGGCACCGTCTTACTTATTAATGGACACAAGCGATGGTACGCTTGGTCTGCCAACTGATGGCGATGATGCTTTAACCAACCCTAGAGCCTCAATGAACACGATGGATGGATGGTCAACGTCTATGCCAATCGTTCTTAACTTCAACGGCGACGGTTTTGCAACGGGCATGCTGTCGTCTGGTGTTAAAGTCATCAAGATTAACCAACGCTTAACCGAGTGGGACGGTAAATCTAACCCAATCGAAGAGGTACTCGTTCAGAATCAGGACTACGTAGTTCAAGCAAAAGGTAGCTCTCTATACATCCAGTTCTTGGCTGCACTTGATGAGTCAAGCGAGTACATTTTTGCGGTTACACAAGATGTTACTGACGTGAATGGTGAGCCAATTGGTACATCAGCAAGTTATGCGACAGTTAAATCGAAAGAAATCGTTTATGAAACTGGCGACCTTGCTTCTGTTCAAGCAGTCACTCAGGCGGTTGAAGGCATTTTTGGTCTAGCTCAAGTTGACCCTAACGACATCGTTTACTCCTCATGGTTCAGTACCCAGTCTGTAGGTGATACGTTAGCGGCAGTCAAAGGAGTAACCGCTACTGGTTTTTCTACTGGCGCAAACACACTAAATACCGTTTACAAAAATGACTCAAACGAAGGTTCAGTAGACTTATCAACGGCCTACACAATAACGCTCGGTGAAACCCAAGACTTTAGCACTGCGCTAGACTCTGACGATGACTTTAGTAAATACATTAGCGATCTAGACGCAGCTAAAACGGCAATTAAAGGCCTTTACATGCAATCAGGTGCCGATGTAAGCGTGACACAAGGTGTGGTAAGACTGCCTCATTACTTGGAAAAAGGCGCAAGCTGGAACATGCAACCAATGGTATCTGCGATGCCAAGCCTAGCGAAGCTAAGCGCAGCATTAGCGGATCCGAACGAGCAAGCAAACATGGTTCAGCAGCTATCAACAGGCGTTTTTGCAAATGATCCTGTTGATGTGACAAAGCTTGCTACAGATCCTACAGAGCAGCTAAAACTTGTTGGAGCTAAGCTTACTCTTACCGATGGTACCCAGCTTGATAGTGAGCGTATTATTACTCGCTACTCGCCTGTTCCCGTAGTGAAATCGGTTGAAGATGTCGAAGTACTGGTCTTCACACCTAAATCTGGCGTCGCGACAGACGTTGTGATTTATCAACACGGCATCACCTCTGCGAAAGAGAATGCGTACGCGTTCGCGTTCAATATGGTAAAAGCAGGTGTGGCAGTTATCGCTATTGACTTACCTATTCATGGTACGCGCAGCTTAGATGAACAACGTTCCGCAAATGCGAATGTACTGGCTTATCTAAATCTTTCCAACTTAGCCGTTGCGCGTGACAACCTACGTCAAAGTGTTCTGGATGTGTTAGGTTTGCGCGCTAGCTTGGTAGTATCTGCTCAAGGCGGTCTTTTAGCTGGAGGTCCTCTGCAAGGCTTCAACCCAATGACGGGTTCAAAAGTCAAAATGCTAGGTCATTCACTTGGCGGTATTGTCGCTACATCTGCCGTCGCAGCAGCAAACAATACATTGGGCAGCTCTACTGCGGATGCACTGTACACCTTTAGTTCTGCATCAGTACAGAACTCTGGTGGACAAATTGGTAATTTGTTACTGGGTTCAGACAATTACGGCCCTCAGATCAAACATAACCTCGCTTATGCAGCATCAAAAGACTATGCGAATTACGCTGATGCATCATGTGCGGATCTAGAAGATAAAACATGTTACGAAGCATTTGAGGCTGCGGCAACGGAAGCTCAAGTAGCAGCGCTAGAAGCAGGTTTCTCACAATTTATCTATGCAGCACAGACTACACTAGACACTGTCGATCCGTTCACAAACGCTTCAGATTTAGTGGCATCTGGTTCGCTAACGACACCATTCTTTATGACAGAAGTGGATGGCGATAGCACAGTACCAAACAGCGTTCCAAATGCACCATTCGCGGGTACTGAACCGCTTGCTAATAAGCTAGGGTTGAAGACTGTGAACAGTACGGACACTACTGTGAATGCAACTGCGAGCTTTGTACAGTTTAATGCTACTGCATCGCACAGTACTTTTGCTTCGCCAAATGGCACTCTGTCTGATATTGATCATCATGTAGAGATGCAGATGGAAAACACTGACTTCTTAATGGATGACGCACTAACAGGTGTCACTAACACTTCTGTTTTGAAGTAATCGCAACGCCGTTCCTACCAAAGCCCAGTTTCTACTGGGCTTTTTCATTTCAATTGTATTCAAACCCACTCATATTTCCTCTGCTATAGTTAAAACGATGTCTTTGCCTAACTCACTTGTTTAAAAGGAAAACTCTATGCGCGTATTGACTGTTATTGCCACTGTATTACTTCTTGCTGCATGCGGAAGTAGCCAATATCTGATGTCGACAAATGAAGGGAAAATTATTACCTCTTACGGTAAACCAGACCTGAACGAGGAAACGGGTATGTACGAGTATGAAGACATGGATGGTAAAGAAATGAGTATTTCAAAAGAGCAAATTGTCCAGATTGTCGAACGTTAACGACAGGCCCTCTGTAAATTAGAGGGCTATGTTCTAGCCACCCTCTCTCTACATTTACCTCTTTTAGGTTTGTAATCGTTGTAGAAATTGACACAACCAATTCATAAACCAAAACAATTAATAGTGTCTTTTATACTTCCGTATTATTTATTTAGCGAATATTTTACATCTTCACCTTAATCAGGTTGGAGTATTGTAAAATCTAATCTTTAATTCGCTAACACCCTTTTATTTCTCAGGATAAAGTGGATAATACCGCCACAAAATAACATTACTAAGGTGAGTCCTTATGTCTATTGAAGCTACTCTGCTTGCGCGCTGCGAGTCAAAATGTGAACTGTGTTCTTCTGAATCTCAACTAACTGCATACGCTGTCCCACCTCACGGTAATGTGACGGTTGATACTGCCATCATGGTTTGTGATAAGTGTCTGGGTGAGATCGATGAGCCAAAAGACATTAACCACTGGCGTTGTCTAAACGAAAGCATGTGGAGCCAGGTTCCTGCTGTACAAGTGACTGCATGGCGCCAACTCACTCGCCTAAACACAGAAAGCTGGGCTCAAGATGCTCTTGACATGATGTACATGGAAGAAGAGCAAATGAACTGGGCAATGAAAGGGATGTCTGCTGACGATAAAACGGTTGACTGTAACGGCACTGAACTTAAGAAAGGTGACGATGTAACAGTAATTAAAGACCTACCAGTAAAAGGCACTAACCAAGTAATCAAACAAGGTACAGTGATTCGTGGTATTAGCCTTGGCGATGATCCAAAGCTAGTTTCGGGTAAGGCAAATGGTGGTCAGTCGATGTACGTGATCGCAGAATACTGCCGCAAGAAGTAATATCGCACTTCAGTCATGTCAAAACGGGGCACCAATGGTGCCCCGTTTTTCTATACAACACTTAATCTACTATCATGTCTACCTCCTCTAGAGTGTTTCTTTTCTAGGGCGTAGGTTGAGTAGGCATGTTTTACAAATAAAAAAAATACCGGCTCATAGGCCGGTATTTCTTACACTATTTCAATATCAACGGTACATACCGATGTCTTTTTGAATATGTGCTGACAAGTCTTCTGCGTAGTAACTGCGTGGCGCAGTGTTATCTACAAATAGAATGTCCAGTAAGTGAGCAATCAGTCCTTTGAAGTTAACCGCGTAGGTTTTCTTATCCATAGAGGTTGGTAAAGCTACATTTGTCATTTGCATTGCTTGTGCCATGATTGCCTCTCTTTAAAAGCAGTAGTCTGTTTAGTTGGTTGTATATTAGTCAGTTTCTTATTGTTTAAGAAATGACAAATTTTACCCATTCAAATTAGAATTTCTAATAAAACAAACTCATTACAAAACTCAAAAATACAAATGAATAATAACGGCATAAATAATCACAATTGCTGTAATTACATTGAATAACTGAACATTACCTGCATAATCGCCCCTTAGCTCACAACATATATTTAACAATATTTTTCGTTGTTTCTTTTGATTTTTGTGCTTACTTTATATTTTTTGATTAGTAATATTAACGCTAGTTTGACGCTTCGCTTTATTTTTTAGGAGTGATGCCACCACTGCCGATGTCATCACAACAACTAAAAATGTGAGAGACCATGTTGTAGGAATCTCATATTCTGTTCCAACCAATAGCATTTTTACCCCGATAAACATCATGATTACTGATAATGCTGGTTTTAAGTATACAAACTTGTCTAACATTGCTTGAAGAACAAAGTACAGCGATCGCAAACCCAATAATGCAAATACGTTCGCGGCTAAGACTAAAAATGGCTCTCGCGTTACCGCGAATATAGCTGGTATAGAATCCAACGCAAACATAACGTCCATTACTGCAATGACACCAACAACGATCAGCATCGGTGTTGCCACCCACTTACCAGCTTGCTTTAAGATTAAGTGATTTCCTTGGTAGTCATCTGTAACTGGCAATACCTTTCGAATCAACTGCTCCGGATATGGATTAACCTCTTCTGCTTCGCCTTTGTCGCGAGCTAGCTTAACACCTGTCCAAATAAGGAAAGCAGCAAATAAGTACAATACCCAGTGATACTGTGCAAGTAACTGAGCACCAACCGCAATCATGACAGCGCGTAAAACTAGCGCACCTATCACCCCCCAAAGCAATGCTCTCGGACGCAAATGCTCCGGCACACTGTATTGTGCAAAGATGATGGCAAACACAAACAAGTTATCCACGCTTAACGACTTCTCTAGTAAGTAACCAGTTAAGAATGAAATCGTTGCTTTGTCGTTCGTATAAGCGCTGTGTGGCGTGTAAAAGTCCCAGAATAAATAAATAGAACCTGCAAAAACAAAGGCAAGCAAGAACCAAAAAACACTCCAAACGATGGCTTTTTTCATCGTGATAGCGCCACCACGTGTTTGATAGATATCAAGCGTAACAAGAACAAGGGTAAATAAACCAAAAGCACCATACATCGCTAATGATTCTTGAAGAGGCACCGATTGGCTCAATTGGGTGGTATTTTCGATAAGAGACATATTTCCTCCCATGGCGGAAGGACTTCGTTTGGTGACCTTCCGCAGACAATAACAACCAACAGCCACATATCGATTATGTGCTGCTAGTCAATGAATGCGTTGGTCTCGTTGAAGTGTTGACGTGAATGAACCACGTAACACCTTTACTTACCGGATAAGCTGATGCTTAACGAGATGACGATAAGTAAACTTGCGCTAACTACTCCCCAAACGCCGACATAATAACGCCGAGCGTCAGGCTTTCCAACAAAAAAGCCTTGTCTTATCGAAATAAAATTCTTATCAAAAATCAGGAAGCACTATAAAAAGAAAGAAATGGATTCAACCACCTGAACTTTAGTAAACAGACAAAAAGCAGCAAATGGATCAAGACAAACTCTTCATTGGTTAGAGCCCTAACGGGGAAGATAGATACAAAAAAGGAGCATTACTGCTCCCTTTTGTAACATCCACATTCTTAGCAATTCAAAAGCCGCTTAGAGGCACAAAGTAGACCAGTGTTGACCAAATTGCGATCCAGGCAACCACGACTGCCGTATCTGCCCAATCTTTATTCCACATACTGCCATCCTCATCAACCCATGTAGTAAGTGGAGAGCAGCAAAATCAATACCAGTATCTATTATCGACGTCGCTTTGTGTAAAGTTTGTGACTTTGATTCAAACAGTTTGGCTCATCGGTCAGGAGTTCAATAAAACAATCAGCCATGGACAAACTGGTCACACGTCCTTCTCCTTTCATCTCCTGCAATGCGTCGTACCCCTCTTTCCCTTTCATCGTATAGGCAGAAGAAGTCCCTCGATACCAAACATCATCTTGAACACCAACCCATTGTTTGCCATCAAAAATCACTAATGATTGAACTCTTTCACCTTTTGGGGCATCTGCGTGGTACTCGAAGTTTAAATTGTAAGTGTACGGATAACTGCCAGATCCAGTGCCTTCTACGCCATTGTTGAGTGCATTATTTATCGCGCCTTCAAGTGCACGGCGAATAGCGCTGCCTTTTACATCGTAAAAGCCGATAGGAACGGCAAAAGGCAACAGCCGTCCGGCAATGTCTGCCACTGTAATGTTGCCAGGGTTCAAAGAGGTTCGCACGCCACCCGCATTATGAATTGCAAATTGAACGTCATATCCACGTTTGTTTAAACAGTGCAGAAATGATCGGGCAACGGAGGAAGCCAACTCACTCTCACCAAATTCATCGGGAATTCTCACATGACGCTTTTTGGTGTCAACACTAGCAATGACTTGTGACTGTAACTGCCTGACCTGAGGAATATATTTATCGCTCAGGATCGCTTGAGTTTCCGGGTGTTTCTTACAAACCACGACATTCGGTTGACCATGGATGAAGTCGCACGCGGTTTCGAATACACCTTGGTCGAGCTGTTGGTTTAGCGTCGAGTCCCAAAAAATACGTCGACCAAGCAACAGTTCATTTTGTCCACTCAACATCGTTGCTTTACCGTGTTCATCAAACTCAATGACGCAGTGCCCCATTGTCAAAGCATGGAAACCCGCTTGCACCACATAGGTATCATTAATTTTGATACCGTAGGGATCGTCTTGTCCTAACCCTATTGATGAAAAATCACCTTGCAACCGGTGGCTGTGTCCACCAACAATTATACCAATACCTGCGACTTGCTCAGCTAACTCTAAATCACCTTCATAACCTAAGTGGCTCAGAAGAATAATATTTTTTATACCTGATGAATGGATTTGTTTTACGGTCGCCTTGGCGGTTTCAATTGCTGAGTGAAAAGGCGTGTCTGCATCAGGGTTTGCGATGTCGCTCATTTTATCTATGGATAATCCGAAAATCGCGACCCGCTCACCATGGAATTCTTTAACAATGTATTGAGCGCTCTGTGTATCCGGTTGGTAACTATATACATCCTTGCAATCACTGATACGGTGAGGTTTTTTAAGTGATTCATTGGATAAATCCCAGTTGCCAGCAAGCAATGGGAACTGAGTACGTTGGCAAAACAATGCAACTGGCTCATTCCCCATATCTAATTCATGGTTACCTAACGCCATTGCATCAATCTTTAATGCGTTCAATAAGTCGGCATTGGCTTTGCCTTTAAATAGTGAGAAATACAGCGTGCCTTGGAAGCAATCTCCGGCATGGAGGAACAACATCCCATGACCTTGGCGCTGAGCATCATCTCTTAACTGCTCGACTCTGGTTGCGATACGAGAAAAGCCGCCAGCACTGACATAGGGTTCTAGCGTGAGTTCATTGTTTATCTTAAGCTTTAACTGTAATGACGTTGGTTCAAAGTAGGAATGTGTGTCATTGATGTGTGCCAGTTTGATTCTCACTGGCTTATGATTGTTATTCATCTTCATCTTCTCTTTTTTCATTCCTTATAATAATAAGAAGTGAATCATGACAGAATCATGAATTTTATGAAACTGCGATTTAGGATTTCATGTTTAAGTGATCACGATGCTGTCCCCCGGCTTTGAAAGCAAGCCTCGCTTGTAACGGTCTCTATTCAGTAAGAGGCTCTCGTAATTTTGTGAACTGAGCTTAACTCAAAAATTCCGAATTCATATATGCTTAGGAGTAGCAAAATAACTCTCGATAATTCAAATAATTGCAAGGAGGATTGAGATGAGACTAGAACGCATCGAAATCTCCGGGTTTAGAGGCATCAAACGCCTTTCACTCTCTTTTGACGAACTCACCACGCTCATCGGTGAAAACACGTGGGGCAAATCATCATTGCTCGATGCCCTTTCCATCGCACTACCTGCCAATGGCTCATTGTATCAATTCAAACTGAAAGATTTTCACGTTGACTACTCAATTTCTCATCCACAAACACAACACTTACAGATCATTGTTTGTTTTAAAGCACAGGATAAAAACGAAGTAAAAGCGGGACGCTACAGACGCATAAAGCCTACATGGTGCACCAACGAAGATGGTGAGCAAGTCATTTACTACCGTATTAGTGCGTCTCGCGATGAGCACGGCATTAATACAAAGTACGCGTTTTTGGATCATAACGGCAAACCCAAAAAACTTCACCACTCAGAGAAACTCGCTATTGAGTTAATGACACTTCATCCTGTAATCCGACTACGTGACTCCCGACGCTTCCCAGATTTAAACCATGTCAACGGCGATGGTAAAAATGCTCGGATTGAAAAACGAATCAACAACACCTGTCGACGCTTATTGGCTATGCCTGGCCATGTGAATAAAGGTGAGATTCGTAGTAGCCTCGACTCAATGCAAACGCTTGTTGAACACTATTTCGCGTTCAGAAGTGTCAGTAAAGGCAACCCACGCAAACCTCGTGATGGTCTTTTCTATACAAGCCCTTCCTCTGATAAAGGCTTGAGTCAGTTCTTGAAAGAAACCAATGACAAACAAAGCCGCTTGCTTTTAATGGGGTTACTCAATGCCTATCTTCAAGCTAAGGGTCCCACCGATTTAAGGCGCTGTGCGAGACCAATACTGATCATTGAAGATCCAGAAGGTCGACTGCATCCAACTCATCTAGCGAGAGCGTGGTCCTTATTGCAATTGTTGCCAATGCAAAAGATATTAACCACCAACAGTGGCACGTTACTCGGTTCTGTTCCACTGTATTCAATTCGACGTTTAATTCGGCTATCAGACAGAACCATCGCTAAGAGTTTAAACTCAACAAAGTTTGGTCGAGATGAGTTGCGCCGAATTGGTTTCCATATTCGTTTTCATCGTTCAGGAGCATTATTTGCACGGTGCTGGTTACTTGTTGAGGGCGAAACCGAAGTTTGGCTTTTTCATGAACTGGCTCGTCAATGCGGGTATGACTTGGCTGCCGAAGGGGTTCAAATCGTTGAGTTTGCTCAATCAGGTCTAAAATCACTCATCAAAGTAGCAAAAGAGTTTGGTATTGATTGGCATGTCGTTACCGATGGCGACCCAGCAGGGAAAAAGTACGCGCATGCAGTGCGAGCACAGCTCGACCATGATCAGGAAAGGCATCGACTTACGGAGTTACCCGACCGAGACATCGAGCACTTTCTGTACAACAATGGTTTTGAACTTTTCTTTAAGGACATCATCAAAGTTCCTCATGACCACCCTATCCCTGCTAAAAAAGTCGTAAATCGTGTTTTGAAAAAACATGCAAAACCGGACTTAGCTTTGGCTATTGTTTCTCATTGTGAAGAGAAAGGCATGGAGTGTATTCCTGTTCTTCTGCGCTGGACACTTAAACGCGTTGTTACCATGGCCAACGGCAATACATGAGTTAGACGTATTTTACACTCAGCGTATTGTCTTGTAATACAAAAAAAGCACACCAATTTGGTGTGCTTGTATCAAACATCATTAATTTTGATTAAGGGTATTGAGAGGGATAAAACTCAATACACAGTGGATACCAATAAGATCGGGGGTTCACTACTGTGCTTGCTCAGCAAGCGAAGAAGAAGTAGCGGTTGATTTCGTATGCAACCATAGCCCTGTCGCTTTCATTAGATAGCCAAACACACCACCTAGCAACAACGATGGAATGACAAGTTGCCAGTTTCCGTCAGCCGCAAATGTTGCGCATGAACCAATAAAAGTACCAGGGATGTACGCGAGCCAAGCCTGTTTAGCTTGAATACACATGAAGAATGCCACAATAGCGGTAATCACATAGCCAATAATTTCCAACCCCACGTAAGTGGAACCGTGAATAATTACCATTGCCCAGAATACGCCTGTCATATTGGTGATTAAGCTGATGCCTAGTCCTTTCAATCCGCTCGTTGGCGCTGCAAAGTAGCTCGTGCAACCTAAAAAACCAGCCCAAGAAAGCAAACCTAAAGAGATGGCGATCCAACCCCATACGCCAGATAAAATTCCAGTAGTAATAGAAATAGCTAAAAGTGTCGTCATGGTAGTCATACCTACTCGGCTATTATCGTACCTATATGGTTCAATAACTGCCTTCATACATTGAAATCAAGGACACATGTTAGATACATCAGCTCAGCTTATCGGTGATATTGATCACAATAAGATATTATTATTTTCACAATTTACATTAAAAGTTTGACGCAACCGATAAATCAACAGATTTAGGGAATAAACCAACTCATCTCGTAGGCATATTTAATCAACCTTTAAAGAACTGAAGGCTTCCCTTTCATCATTCGCAGCCCCTCTCTTTTAATGCAGTCGACTAATGGGTTTTCTGCCATATCTGAACGCCATATAAATGAAAGCGTCCTTTCCATTTTTAACTCAGGTACATTTAATGCCACAAGGTGACCTGCTTCTATATATCGCTCTACATCTAAATACGGTAAGCAAGTAAGGTACTGACCATTAGCAACTAAACTACGTAACACCGGAACGTGTTCGTACTCGCGCCACACATCCAAATCTTCAATAAGGTGGTGAATGGAACTATCAAATGTTTTTCGTGTGCCAGAGCCATGCTCTCTTAGTACCCACTTCGCTTGCTCTAACTGCGCAAGGCTAACAGACTGATTACGTGCAAAAGGATGATGAGAAGCTGCGACAACAGTAAGATGATCACGACACCATACTTCTTGGTGTAAACGGTTATCATCACAGCGCCCTTCAATAATCCCTAAGTCATACTTGTAATCTAATACCCCATCAATCACCCCTTTTGTACTTTGTACACCGAGGGAAATACGCATTTCTGGAAAGTCATTATCAATGATACTGATAAGGTCGGGAACTAAGTGCTCTGCTGGGGTTTGACTCGCTCCCATGCGAATCTCACCACTCAATAAATGTTGCTCATAGAAGCCCATTTCAATCTGCAATGCATCTTGTAGCAAGCGTTTTGCTTTTGGTCGTAACCACATCCCCCAATGGGTTAACGCCATTTGCTTGCCTTGCCTCTCAAACAACGGCCTGCCAAGCATCTTCTCTAATTGCGCAAGCGACATACTCGTCGCTGATTGTGTTAAAGCCAATTTTTCTGCGGCTTGGCTTACACTGCCGGTATCTGCAACTGCGTCGAAAACCGCTAATTGCTTAAGTGAGTAGCGCAAAGTGTCCTCCATTATTAGTGGGTATTTCCCAATTCCCACAATTGTTAAAGCATGCCCCAATAAGCAATAGAGTTCATTTTACCTAGCCCCGTAAAGTTATCAATTAATTTGATGAGGTTTCTAAATATTATCAATTTTACCTTACTAACCGTTCTCCCTATTCTGAGTACGCGGTTCGGGAACACCGCAAGCCTCAATGGTTTTGAAACCGAAGTCATTGAGGCTCTTAATAAAAACAACAATTTCATTTTTGAGTTAATAACCAAGGATTTTTTATGCGATTACAAATTAAGGAGTCAATATGGCGGTGACCAGTTCTCAAAATCACCAGTATTTTTCTCCAAAAGAGATGATGGTTGAAGCGGAAAAATTTGCGTTAAGTAAGGCAAACAAAACCAGCAGTATGACATTAAGCCTCGCCATTATGGCCGGCGCGTTCATCGGGTTAGCATTCTTGTTTTACATCACGGTGACCACCGGCAGTACGGGCGCTGGTTGGGGCTTGAGCCGCCTAGCTGGTGGACTCGCATTTAGCATGGGATTGATCCTCATCGTGATCTGCGGTGGTGAATTATTTACCAGCTCCGTCCTATCCAGTATTTCTTGGGCCAATAAGCAAATCTCGTTCGGTAAGATGCTTTCGATCTGGGGCAAAGTTTACGTTGGTAACTTTATTGGTGCGATGTTCCTACTTGCGTTGGTTACTGCTGCTGGTCTTTATCAGATGGATGGCGGTCAATGGGGATTAAATGCGCTTAACATCGCACAACACAAACTTCACCACACTCTCATTCAAGCGTTTGCACTCGGTATTCTCTGTAACCTGTTGGTCTGCCTAGCGATTTGGCTGACATTTAGTTCTGCAAATGCAATGACAAAAGCAGCAATGACAATTTTGCCTGTGGCAATGTTTGTCAGCAGCGGTTTTGAGCACTGTGTTGCGAACATGTTTATGGTTCCACTTGGTATTGTTATCGCGAATTTTGCACCTGAATCTTTTTGGGCATCTGTCGGTGTGCCCGCGTCACAATACACAGACCTAAACATTAGCCACTTTATTACCGCTAACTTAATTCCTGTCACGCTTGGCAACATCGTCGGCGGAGCGGTATTAGTTGGCCTTTCAAACTGGTGTATTTTTCGCCGACCAGAACTAAAAGCAGCGAATATTTCTTCTATCACTACAACTACAACACTGTCGTCAGTTAAGGATTTCACCATGAAAAATGCCTCTTTTGTTAAAGACATTATGAACCAAAAACCAGTCACCATTCGTGCAGAAACGCCAATTGCAGCCGCGCTGGATGTGTTACTTGATAACAACGTAACTAGCGCACCTGTTGTAGACGTACAAAATCGATTAGTTGGCTTCTTCTCTGCTCACGATGTGATGGTAGAACTATGGTGTGAGGACTACATTCCGGTGAAAGACCAAAAAGTCGTCGACATCATGAGCCGAGATGTGGTCGCAATTGACGCTGGTGATCGCCTCGTTGATGTTGTGGAATTCCTATGTATCGATAAAGAGCAGTTGTACCCAGCGAGCAGTATGGGTATTGCCACTCGCTTGACGTCTTTGTCTCTCGAAGAACGCGCTAAAAGTATCAAAGTAAGTAAGCCACAAGTGCTTCCTGTGCTTGAAAATGGGCAGATGGTCGGGGTGGTTACTCGTACTGAAGTATTAAAAGCACTACGCCCGATTTTTGGTGAGCGTTTAAACCTAGTGGAAAAAAGCGAGTTAGAAACAGCGTAATTCGCTAAACATTTACAACGTCTATTGGCTTTCAATCGCTATCACTGACGGGTTTATCGATGTTAGTGATGTGATTAAGATAATAAAAAAGCGCTCTTCAAGTGAAGAGCGCTTTTAGTGTATCTAAAAGGAACTAATTACTTCTTAATACCTTCGATATGAAGTTCCATATCGACGTAGCTTGAAGCACCCATTACTGGGATGTCAAAGTCAGCAAGCTCTAGGCGAGTGTTGCCAACAAAGCCAGCGCGCTCGCCGCCCCATGGGTCACTGCCAGCACCAACGAATTCAGCCTCAATAGTAATAGGCTTAGTAACACCGTGTAGCGTTAGATCACCAGTTACATCTAGTTTGCCATTGCCTTTATCAACCACTTTTGTGCTCGTAAAGGTTGCTTCACTGTATTTACCAGCATCGATGAAGTCACCACTACGAATGTGTTTGTCACGTTCAGCATGGTTTGAATCTAGGCTGGTTGTATCAACAACAACATTTACTTTTGAGCCAGCAATGTTGTTTTCATCAAAAGAAAAGTCACCAGAAAATGTATTGAAACGACCTTTGATGAAACTGTAACCCAAGTGGCTAACTTTAAAGTTGATTGAAGCGTGAGCACCTTTGGTATCGATGACATAATCTGCAGCTTGCGCACCAAATGGCAGTGCCATAGCGATAGCTAATCCTGTAGCGAAAAGTGACTTTTTCATTTTGAAGCTCCTAACATTTTTCTTAATGTGTTGTCTTTATCGATAAAGTGGTGTTTTAGTGCAGCAATAGCATGTAAACCTGCAATCAGGATGACTGCCCAAGCTGCATAGAAGTGAATCTCACCTGCAATATCTGATTGGCCTGGGAATAACTCTCCCGCTCCTGGCACGGTGAACCAATTAAACACTTCGATGCCGCGTCCATCAGACGTTGAAATGAGGTAACCTGAAACAAAGATGGTGACCAATAGTAGGTACATGACACCATGCGCTGCTTTAGCAGCAAGCACTTCGTAACGTTTGCCTTCTACCTTTGGTGACGCCGTCACATGTTTCCATACGATGCGTGCCAAAGTTAAAATAGCGAGTAAAATACCGACAGAGCGATGGTAATGCGGCGCAGTTCGATACCATTCGCTGTAATAGCTAAGGTCGACCATCCACAAACCCACTGCAAATAGACCAATAATGCACAGCGCTGATAACCAATGCATCACGCGTGCAGTAAGGTTGTAATTCTTTACCAGTGTATCCATCTCAAGTTCCTAGATATATTCCTAAGTTAATGCTGAGCAAGAAACACTACATTAACCTATTTACGTCATATGAAACAGATTATTTACCATCATTTACATCCAGCCAATGGTGCCGTATCTATCAAGTTGTTCGAATTTTTTGAAGGAACTTTAAATCGTTTGTAAAACTGAAACTTACAGCTTAATTTCTTGTTCTATCTCATACAGCTCTTCGGAAACTTCTAACATTCTGCGTTCAACCAGTAACTTAGCATCTTCAACACCCTTGTTATAATAAATTGGTCCTAGTTTTTCTGTAATAAAATCAATTAGAAACTCACTATCGAACTGGCCAATTTCAACATCTAGCTCGTCTTGCATGTAATCTTGAATGGCGGTGGCCAACGCCTCTTTTTGTGCGCGTTCTAGCTTTATCATTTTTTCCCTTTCAAATTTTTGTTCAACTTCTGCTTCTTTCGTATTGCTCTATTAAAGATTAGACACGGTCATTTGTGAGAAATTTGGTGTTTAGATCAAGAAGTTGCCGAAGTAAATTAGTCTATTCTCAAAAGACTATGCTAACCTTTTGCAGTTCGTTTTGTAATTATTAAGGGATATTCTTTGCTACTCGACCTAGTTATTCAAAGTGTTAATGATTTTCAAGACGACTGTCTTAAGCTGTGTGAAAAGCATTACCCTGCGGTGCATAACCAAGGCATGAGTGAGCATCATCTTGGTCTCGCGTTTTCAAGAAGGATGGAACATACTTTTCGTCACTTTGGATACAACTGCGTGATAAAGCCAATCGAAGTGTTGGATTCTCCAGACCTTCCCCATCACTATCGAATTTCATCCGACATTGGCACTGTCTGGGTTCTGAGTCACCATATGGTCAGTGCCGGAAAATCTTGCCGGGAAAACTTACTCTCATCAATTACGGAATGGCAGAGTGAATATGGCTATGCCTTACAGCCTAATGACCTACTCTTTTTGGTTTGCGATCATTGGATAAGTCGCAGCAAAACGAGCCGAGAATTGCTTCATTGGTGGATGGGTGAACTACCCGATCAGATCAACGAATACACAGAACAAGGAATCACACTGTACACCAGCGAGTCGCAACTCACGCAATCGTTGGACACTCGATTCGGTATTAGCCCTTGTTACATTAAGTTTGGGCATCCTTTACGGCGTTCGAACAAACAGCAGTTAGTCAGAAAATATTTGCAGTTGTATGCCGTACTGCAATGGTAGCATCAAATTGAAGTGCTGAGATTATCAATTATTTCATCAATTTGTTTGATGTCACTCGACAAACCTACCCATCCATTACCATCGTTCTTGCTTGAGTTAATGAGCACACTTAGATTCATTGCCAATGAAATAGAAAAATTAGCGCGATAACGCTGATGTTGAGACATTGATTTAGGTTGTGGTAACAATGATGAGCATCTCGCAACTACTTAGTTGCATCCGGAAACAAGCCGACGGGCAGTATATTGCGAAATACGCGAACTTCACTCTCCGCAGTGTCTTTCAACCCATATATAAGAACGATATTTCCATCGTTGGCCTTGAAGCACTGGTAAGAATTAGCAATGCCAATGGCACCATGGTTAGGCCAGATCAGTTTTTCCAATCCAAAGCGACTCCCACTCAAGATTTGCTCAATGTTGAACGCTTAAGTCGCCTAATCCATATCAAAAATTTCTCTCAGTCTCGCTTTCACACAAAACAATTGTTTCTCAATGTATTACCGGTAGCGGCAGAGATACTAGTTAAAGACATCACTTATAACCGACTGCTAAAACAAACCATTTATGAATCGCATTTGATGAATGAACAAATCGTCATGGAGTTACTTGAATTGAAGGTGGAGGATGAACTCTCTTTGTCTCAAGCTGCTCGGGAGTTAAGTCTTGAAGGATTTAAATTAGCGATTGACGATTATGGCGTCAATGCATCGACAACTGAGCGAGTGAGAAGCGTTTGCCCAGATATAATCAAGATGGATCGCTCTTTATTGCTAAGGTATGAAAACGGTGATTTTAAAGCGCTTAACGATGCATTATCGCTCGCAAAAGCGTTATGCTCTAAAACCGTTATCGAAGGAATTGAAACCGAGCATCAACTTCGCTTAATGAAAAAGCTCGGTTTCGATATGTATCAAGGGTACCTACTTGCTATCCCCCAAACGTTAGACGTCTATGAAGAGGCAAAAACAGCCTGACTATGTAAGAACAAAAGTTTGCGCGGTTTAGCGAGAGCTACGTGATTTACCACGATTCTTATGAATCGCCAATTTTGCTTTTAGCTTACGCTTCTCAGATGAACGACTACGACGACGCCCACCCCCATTTTGTTCAGGCTCAATTTCTTCTACAAGACTTGGTTCGAAACCTACCAGCCATTCTTGGGGTAAGCGTTGATCAAGCAGGTTCTCGATAGCTTGCAACAAGTACTCCTCATCTCTACTCATCAGAGAAACCGCCAAACCTGACTTTCCTGCTCTTCCAGTGCGGCCAATTCGATGGACATAATCTTCTGCTTTGAATGGCATATCAAAGTTCACGACTTGTTCTAGCTCTTGAATATCTAACCCTCGTGCTGCCACATCGGTTGCAATCAAAGCACGTACCTTACCTTGTTTAAATTCATCCAAAGCTCTTTGGCGGGCACCCTGTGATTTATCGCCGTTGATAGAAACCGCTTTGATGCCATCTAACTTGAGCTCTTTCGCTAACTCATCACTGCCTTGCTTCGTTTTTGTAAATACAAGCACTTGCTGCCAATTCCGCGAGCCAATTAAGTACGCTAGCAATTCACGTTTCCGTTTTTTATCCACTGGATAAACCATTTGTGTTACCGTTTCAGCAGTCGTATTTGCTGGTGAAACTTCGACTTCAACTGGCGATTCCATGAGTTTATACGCTATAGTTTTGATTCGCTTCTCAAATGTCGCAGAGAACAATAGGATCTGTTTCTCAGCAGGCAAACGTCGGAAGATGCGCTGCAAGTCAGGCCAAAATCCCATATCTAACATACGGTCGGCTTCGTCTAACACGAGCATACCGGTTTTAGAGATGTTTACGTTACCATTAAACAGGTGATCCAAAAGGCGGCCTGGCGTGGCAATCAAAATATCAGCGCCCTCTTCTAACTTTCTCTTTTGTACGCCAATGCTTGTACCACCATAAACACACACGATGCGAAGTTCTGTTTCTGCCGAGTACTGATTCAAATTATCAAATACCTGCTGTGCAAGCTCGCGTGTTGGAACCAAAATCAATGCTTGAGGTGTGCCGTTAAGTTTCTTTTGCTGAACGGTTTGTATGATAGGTAAACCAAACGCAGCCGTTTTTCCCGTACCAGTTTGTGCAGCAGCAAGTAAGTTTTTTCCTGCAAGGACGTGTGGAATTGACTTTTCTTGCACTGGTGTTGGCGTCACGATATTTAGATTGCCTAGCGTCTCGATTAGCTTTTGTTCGATGCCTAAATCAGCAAAATTAACAGACATGTGTAACCTCATTATTTTTGGAGCGCAGAGTTTACCAGAGCCCCTAAAGCCATACTACTTTTCTATCTCATTGAGTTGAGTCATTAAGCTGTTGCTGAAAATCATACGACTGGCGCAAAACATCTCGATAAAGTGACGAGAACTTCTCTTCTAATTCGGTATAATCACTTTCAATCACTTTAAATGTTGTGGTTAAGTCTGCCATTCTAGGACTTCTTTGCGACATCCGATGTAGTGCAAATTCTATATTGTCTAGATCTTGATAGGATTGAAGCCATCGGCCATGCCACATTCTGCTATGGAGCACCAAAAAACGTGGCGGCAAATGTTCATGAACCTCTCGGTTTACTCTCTCGTATGCCGTTTGGACAAAGTGTTCGAGAGGCACGGAATGAAAGTCGTTCCAGTGTTTTGCGAGGCAATGATCCCAAAACATATCCAAAGCGATAGGTGCAAAACGTCGCGCAACACCAGTGAAATGAGGCTTACATTCGTTGACGATTGGATGATGGTCAGTAATACGGTCAACAAATCTATGTAATCTGATGCCATTTGAGATATCGCGATCATACAGCTTGCTTGGATCTCCTTTTACGAAGTCTCCAAGCAAGTTTCCCAATAAATGGCTGTTACTGTGTTCTGCGATATGCAGGTGGGCTAGAAAGTTCATTCGACGCCAGTTTTGGCCTCTAGGGCTTGGTGTGACATGAACCTAGTATAACGTCAATTACGACGAGATGAGTGTGTTCCGCTATTCGGCTTCGTTGTCTGAGCCAACGTATTCCGACAAGATAATGCCAATTTCAAGCGCATCTAGCAGCTCTAGGCTCTCATCGTTTTGGTATTGGTCGCTCATTGTGACCTCCTTTATTTTAAGCTCTCTTGCTTTTACTTGCTGACACATATCCACATCAGCAACTCCTTTTTATAGTCTTTATATGACACATTCATGACAGCGAGAAGTAAAGATTTAAAAACCTATGAGCACAATCAAAAGTAAACGATTGCAATTAAGTTTCATATCCGCTTAACACTTTAGAGAAATGACTCTTTTATCAACATTCATGTCAATTTAAAGATATAACATACTGTTATAGGCGTCCTTAGATCTCATTTCTTAAACTAAATTTAGTATTCGTTACATATTTTGCTGATTAACTTCGCATATTTTGTTTCGATATAGCAATAGATTTGGTCAATATCTTTTATCTCTAATGGAGCTTTAAATGAGAGAAGTTGAGTTTAGAACGATAGACAGGCTGTTTATCAAGATGTCTATCAACGACAAAATGTGGGTTATATTCCTACTGTTTTTAGTAGCCCTCACTTCAGTGGCTGGAAGCCGCTACTTCAATGAAATACAACAATTTGAGCAGCAAGCCATCTCGGCGAGCGAAGCGAAGCTTTCTGGTATCGTTGATGCTCAATCAAACCGCGCTACAGAAATTGACGGCGTATCGAAATCGAACCGCGTAAGCGAGAGTTCTTTTGTCGATGGGTCTGTGACCGCTTATGCCAAGTTGCATTCTGGAGAAGTGATTAAGCTGACTCAAAATGTGTCCACACAATACGAATCGTTAAAATCATCAGCTCTATCGTCACTATTACTCAGCTTCTTATGGGTTATTCCTTTTGCCCTATTCTCTTACTGGGTGGCAACGTTTATCGGAGGAGCTCTGTGGGTTTTATATACAACAACCGAAAAAATTGGTGACGGTGACTTAACCTCTCGCCTTGGTTTCCATCCAGGTCGAGATGAATTCGGTACCATCGGCTGTGCGCTAGACAAGTCTATGGATACCTTAAGTGAACTGGTTAATAGTGTTAAAAATAATGCAACGATGTTGAGCGAGACATCTTCTGCATTCGAAAAAGATATGCAGTTGAGTGAAACCCAGATATCTCATCAATATCAAACGCTTGATTCAGTCGCGACGGCAATGGAAGAAATGACAGCCTCTGCAAAGGAGGTATCAAGTATTTCTCAACAAGCAACGACGCAGTCAGACCAAGATGCCCAGAAGATCGAACTAAGCAGAAGCCGTGTACAAAACGTGATTGGCGAGATAGAGACGTTATCTAGCTATATTGAACAAGCCTCTACGTCAGTAACCAATTTAAACGAGAATACGACGCAGATTAATGACGTGATCACAACGATTAACGCCATTTCAGAACAAACTAATCTGTTGGCACTAAACGCAGCAATCGAAGCAGCCCGTGCTGGTGAACAAGGTCGTGGATTTGCAGTGGTTGCCGATGAAGTACGTACATTAGCAAGCAGAACTCAACAGGCAACAGTAGAGATCCAAGCCATGATTGAGAAGCTTCAAATTGAGAGCCAGAACATTGCTTCAATCACCAACCGAACCGTTCAGCAAGCTCAAACCAGCAGCCAGCTTATTGATGAAATCGGCCATGATGTTACCTCTATTGCCGAGTCAGCACGCTCATTAATGGACATGAGCATTCAGATTTCCACATCTGCTGAAGAACAAAGCGCAGTTGCTAACGATATTGCATCGGAACTTTCAGAAATTCGTAGTCAATCAAGCACAATCAGAGAAGTGGCGGAGCAATCTACCGCTGGCGTCGCTAATCTCACGCAAGCCTCCGTTTCTCTTGGTGAGATATTACAACGCTACCGCACCGCATAACGTTGTGGAACTTATGATCAACAAGGGCTCCTTAGGGAGCCCTTTTCTTTAAACCGTGTTCAACTATTACCTTCGATATTTTCTACGACATCCAAGTGGATATTTGAAGTGAATCTCAAGTTCTCGCTGTACCCGATGAAATAATGTTCTTAAACAGAGCGTTCCGCTATGCTTGATCTTGCCAATTCCAATTTGCTGCTGGAAAACAATATGAATAATTACAAAGACACAAAAGACATAGAGAACCTGAATTGCCCACTCTGCCAAGGAGATGAATATCTCATTTCATCGGATGGCGAGAAATTCACATGCGCTGCTTGCGGATTTCATACAAAAAACTTCTCATCTATCCAATGTCTACATCAAACGCCTTACCTACAGTCTAAACTTAAGCACATCCACAGCTTGAGTCCGGTTTGCCATTAGTAGGTCAAACAGAGCAGCCACACAGCTGCTCTTTTAATTCATCTAAATGATGGATGCGAATTACACGCTCGTCCTCAACAAGATTGATAGCTTCACCATTAAATAACTGTATCGTTTTGATACCGGCGTTTAGTCCCGCCTCAACTCCTTTAGGCGTGTCATCAATATAAAGACAGTCACTTGGTAAAAAGCCCATGCTCATAGCACTGTACATGATTAAATCGGGCTCAGGCTTCCAACTATTCGCATCGAATGCCGAGAACACTTTGCCTCGGAAAGCATCGAGTAAACCGGTTAACTCCAAAGCGTATTCAATTTTATCTTTAGGTCCATTAGACGCCACACAATATTCGATATTATGCGAATCCAAAAACTGAATTAATCGTTTTGCGCCATCCATTGGCTGTAAGTGACGCACAAAAAGAGACTGGACTTCTTCTCGGTATTGCGGCTCTAAAACATCAATTGGGACTTTGATATCTTTCAATTCTTTAGTATCTAAAAGGATGTCAGCGAGCTTTCCTCCTTTAAAGTGAGAAACGCACTCTTCCATCGTTAACTCAGCCCCATGCTGGTTAAATACATTGACGAGCGCTTGGCAACACAGTCTTTCGCTGTCGACCAACGTACCATCACAGTCAAATATCACGCACTTAATATTGGTAATTGCCATAGCCATCTCCAGACGTCTTAAAGGCTCAAGCCCAAGCTGATTTTAAGAATGTTTGGATTAATCTTATTTGAGTTTGGGATTGTTGAAACGACGAGCTTGGCATTTCATGGAAATAGAAGGGAGCAATTACAGTTTTTCTAAGCAAGATCACCCAACGTCATCTTGCTTTACTTTTTATGCACATTGATGTGTAAGTTAGTCTTCGATAACCACTGAGTCTAACAGTTTTTGCTCGGTGCTTAGTCTTTTAGCCAGATCAGCCACAAACGAGCTTTTGTATTTTGATTCAGAAACAGCAACATCAGAGATGAGTGTATTTCCTTCGAGATGGCTAACAATAGCAGCACCAATTGGGACTCCAGATTTAAAACCAACATATAATTCAAAATCTGGCGTGAGGATAATCTGTGTCAGATATTCAATGATCATATCTTTATCATACTGCTGTTCCCAGCGCTGAGATTGCAAGATAGAGAACATAATGGTCAGTCGATGAAAATCGACCAGAAAAATATCGTCGGGGTTAAATTCAGAGTCACTTTCCAGTAATGTGTCTTTGTCGACTACTTGATACGTTGCTTTTTCTAGCGTTTTGAAATAGACATCGCGCCCTTTCAAACTCTCTGGTGTCGGAAATTCAACTTCGACCAGATCATACAGCCATGTATTTTTACGCTCGATACTGGCTAACTGTTGTTCATTCATCTTGATACCTTCGTTTAGAGCAGTACATTAGCATGAAGCCCGCAACAAACCTAGCGCACATAGACCTTTCCGTGGCTAAATTTTGTTTTAGGTGCAAACCTCTGATAGATTTCATCAATATCTTTCCTAGTTAAGGACAAAAATAATGAAAAAGATGCTGTTAAGTGCATTGCTTGCTACTACTCTAGTTGGTTGTTCAGATAACGATGTTGCTGACGTGGGGCTCGGTTGGTTTACTTTGAAAGACATCAAAGTCGGTGAGTTGAAAGACGAGGTGGTAACAGGTGTCACATGTCACATCGCCTCTATCGAAGCGGATTTCAGCTTAGCAGATCCAAGTGATAGCTCAATATCATGTCGTCAGACTGGCGAAATCACACCGGAAATGATTGCAAAAATAGATAAGAGTAAGTCCGGTGAAATTGTATTTAAGAAGTCAAAAAGCATTTTCTTCAAAACAATGAAGGTTCGCCGTATTTATGATGCCGATAACCAAACCTTACTCTACTTGTCTTATACAACAAAAGAGACCGATGGTAGTTTTAAGCATAGCCTTTCGACAGTCCCACTTTGGGGTACCAAGGCTTACGTTGAGCCAACTGAAGTGAAAAAGTAACGCGGGTAAATTTAGTTAGCGCGGAGCAGGCTCTTTCCGGGCGCTGCTGAGCAACAAGTTTAAAAAACAACCCATTGCAATACGACAAGCCTCATAAATTGCAGCTGCTTTGGTTGCTATTTACTCAGCTCGCTGATTTTTTCAGCGAGCAGACTTCTTTGTAATAAATCGCCACGATTTTCATTTTTTTGTGATACAATCCCGCCTCTTTTTTTTCTCACTCAAGAACAAGCATGAAGTTTCCTGGTCAGCGTAAATCTAAACACTACTTCCCAACTCACGCTCGAGATCCATTAGTAAACCAAATCCGACAGGCACCTAAGCTATATCGCCCAACTATTGTTGGTGTCGGTCAAACCATTGTAGATATCGAAGCACGTGTAGATGACGCGTTTTTAGAGAAATACAACCTGAGTAAAGGACATTCGCTCGTTCTTGAAGAAAGCAAAGCAGATGCACTTTACGAAGAACTGGTTGAGCAAGGCCTGATCACACACCAATACCCAGGTGACACGATTGGCAATACTCTTCACAACTACTCAGTTTTAGCCGATAGCAAATCCGTTTTGCTCGGTGTGATGTCTAAGAACATTCAAGTCGGTTCTTTTGCTTATCGCTACCTTTGCCGTACGTCTTCACGCATGAACCTTAACCATTTACAAACGGTAGATGGCCCTATTGGTCGCTGCTACACCCTAATTTCTCAAGACGGTGAGCGTACATTTGCTATCAACGAAGGTCATATGAATCAACTACTTCCGGAAAGCATTCCTGAAGAGATCTTTGAGAAAGCATCAGCCCTGGTTGTTTCTTCTTACCTAATGCGTGGTAAAGAAGAAGATCCAATGCCTAAAGCGGTACAAAGAGCGATCGACTTTGCTAAGAAGCACGATGTCCCTGTTGTACTTACGTTAGGGACAAAGTACGTTATCGAAGGTAACGCACAGTGGTGGCAAGAATACATTCGCGAAAACATTTCTGTTGTCGCTATGAATGAAGAAGAAGGTGCGGCGCTAACAGGTGAAACAGAGCCGCTAGCAGCTGCTGATAAAGCACTTGAGTGGGTTGATCTCGTACTTTGTACAGCAGGACCAAATGGTCTGTACATGGCTGGTTACACCGACGAGAAAGTAAAACGAGAAACCACACACGACATCCTTGAAAGCTCCCTCGAAGCCTTTAACCAGTACGAGTTTAGTCGTGCGATGCGTAAAGAAGACTGTCAAAACCCAATGAAGGTCTACTCTCACATCGGCCCTTACCTTGGTGGACCACTAGAGATTAAGAACACTAACGGTGCAGGTGATGCAGCCCTTTCAGCCTTACTGCATGACATGGCAGCAAACTCTTTCCACCAAAAAGAAGTGCCTAACTCAGAAAAGCACGAAGTACGATGCTTAACCTACTCCTCGCTTTCTCAGATCTGTAAATACGCAAACCGAGTAAGCTATGAAGTGTTGACGCAGCACTCTCCTCGCCTATCGCGAGCGCTTCCTGAACGAGAAGATAGCTTAGAAGAGACTTATTGGGATCGTTAAAACGACAGCTTTAAAGCTAAAAATATATCAAGGTCACCATTTGGTGGCCTTTTTGTTTTTATCTAGCACTATAACGAGTAGATTTCGTTAGTATGTCGCACAATACGAAGCAGTAAACTCTTTACAAGCCTAACCGAAACAGTACCATCACCAAGCAGACCTTTGCCTCACAATAATACTCGTTATAACTCAGGTAGTTTTTCAACGCTACCTGTGTGCCACTTTGGGGATTCTCCATGCAGTCAGATATCGAAATTTGCCGAAAAACACCACTTTCTTCTATTGATGTTATCGCGGAAAAAGTAGGACTATTGCCCGAAGAGTATGACACTCACGGGAAGCACAAAGCCAAAGTCCACCCAAAATGTTTGGAACGACTCAAAGTAAATGATGACGGTAAACTTGTACTCGTCACTGCGATCACGCCGACTCCTCTTGGCGAAGGAAAAACCGTTACGACGATAGGACTGGCGCAAGGTTTAGCAAAGCTTAATCAATCTGTTATTGCATGTATAAGGCAACCTTCGATGGGACCCGTCTTCGGTATTAAAGGTGGCGCAGCGGGCGGTGGTTATTCTCAAGTAGCTCCAATGGAAGAGTTAAACTTACACCTTACTGGTGACATTCACGCAGTGACAGCGGCGCACAACCTTGCTTCAGCCGCTCTTGACGCTCGCTTGTTCCATGAGCAACGCGAGGGTTATGATGCCTTTGAATCACGCACCGGGTTAAGAGCACTTAAAATCGACACGGCAAGTATTACTTGGAAACGAGTGATGGACCATAATGATCGTGCACTACGTAAAGTCAAAATTGGCCTCAATGATGCAGGAAAAACCATCAATGGTTTCGAGCGTGACGAAGGGTTCGATATTTCAGCCGCTTCTGAGTTAATGGCTATCATTGCACTAGCCAATGATTTAAAAGATTTACGCCAACGTATCGGGAAAATTGTCGTAGCGTACGATTTGAACGGAAACCCGGTCACCACGGAAGATCTACAAGTTGCAGGAGCAATGGCAGTAACACTAAAAGAGGCGATTGCACCAACACTGATGCAAACTCTAGAAGGTGTTCCTACGTTGATCCATGCAGGTCCATTTGCAAACATCGCCCATGGAAATTCATCCATTATCGCGGACGATATTGCGCTAAAACTGTCAGGTTACACGGTAACTGAAGCCGGTTTTGGTTCGGATATGGGATTTGAGAAAGCGTGTAACATTAAAGCTGCTGCCGCCAACAAAGCCCCGGACTGTGTAGTGATCGTAGCAACATTACGCGGTCTCAAAGCGAATTCCGGACACTACGATTTACGACCAGGTATGGCTATTCCAGATTCCATTTTTAATCCGGACCAAGCAGCATTGGAGGCTGGGTTTGAAAATTTAAAATGGCACATAAATAACGTTCATAAATACGGTTTACCTGCTGTCGTTGCCATTAATCAGTTTCCACAAGATTGTGTGAAAGAGCTTAAAGCTCTTGAAGATCTGATTCACCAATTTAATCCCGAAGTTAAAGTAGCCATCAGCACCGCTTTTTCGCAAGGCGGACAAGGCGCAACGGAACTAGCTCAACATGTTATTGATGCGTGTACCACGCCTGTAGAGTTTTGTCCGTTATACAACAAAGAGCAATCATTACTCGAAAAGCTCATGGCAGTATGTGAAGCGGGCTATGGCGCAACCAATATAGAAATGACTCCTATCGCGACTGAACAGCTCAACCATTTTGAAAATCTAGGTTTTAACAACTTAGCGGTTTGCATCGCGAAGACACCATTATCGATAACCACAGACTCCGCAGTCAAAGGCGCACCAACTGGTTTTACCGTCCCAATCCGCGAGCTGCGCTTGTGTGCGGGCGCAGGATTCGTTTATGCATTATCTGGTACCGTGATGACGATGCCAGGCTTACCTGATAAACCCGCATTTATGAACTTAGATCTTGATGATGAAGGAAATATCGTCGGTCTCTCTTAGTGCAGTGATAACGTATCGCTATCAGTGAAGTGAGCATATTCATTGAGTGAGTGGTCTACTTACCTATCCACTCACTCTCAACAACTGTGAAAAGAGTTGTCTCAGGCCTTCTACTCTTGAATCGTTGATACAAAGCTCTCCTGCCTTACATCAACGCGCCTGTTTTAGACCTTTAGAGTTAAGACGCTAACCCTAAGCCTTGTTTGGCCATAGTTATTAAGCTAGAAAACCCTATTTATCTTCTTGTTTTGTCGCCACTTTACATTGTAAATCCATACTTGTTGACTTCTCCTTTCTACAATTTTGCGCCAATTTGATGCACGGGCTATTTAGCGTTTCACTAATATGGTGCAGTTGTCTTACAGTGAAATTTTAACCTCCTTGATTTTTAAGGAGATATTCTATGGCTCGATTCTTGTAGTAGACTTTTCACTAATAAGCACATTAGCACATGCTTTTCAAAACCTCTGCGTTGCATACCACCTCCTTCAGGTTAGCACCGTTTTGATGCATGTCAGAAAAGGGAAAGGGAATACTATGGAAGACGCACTCGCCGTAATTTTAGCAGGAGGGATGGGGTCTAGACTCAGCCCACTCACCGATGACAGAACCAAGCCAGCCGTACCTTTTGGCGGAAAATATAGAATTATAGATTTCACACTAACCAATTGTTTACATTCGGGTTTACGCAAGATCCTTGTTTTAACCCAATATAAATCTCATTCACTTCAAAAACACTTACGAGACGGCTGGTCGATATTCAATCCAGAGCTAGGCGAGTACATTACTGCTGTTCCACCACAAATGCGCAAAGGTGGTGCATGGTATGAAGGAACCGCCGATGCGATTTATCACAACATGTGGTTGCTATCGCGAAATGATGCAAAGTATGTGGTTGTGTTATCCGGCGATCATATCTATCGAATGGACTACGCTGCAATGCTTGAAGAGCATAAAGAGAAAGGTGCTAAGCTCACCGTTGCCTGTATGGATGTTCCCGTAGAGGATGCTTCAGCATTCGGTGTAATGGGCACCGCAGAAAACGGGCTCGTTACTTCGTTTATAGAGAAACCTGAAACCCCACCTACCCTTCCTGGAAGCGCGACCAGAAGCCTTGTTTCTATGGGAATATATATCTTTGATATGGATGTTTTGAAAGAAGCGCTTGAAGAAGACTCAAAACTCGATTCATCAAGCCATGACTTCGGAAAAGACATCATACCTAAGCTGATTGATACGGAATCCGTTTACGCTTATCAATTCTGTGGTAGTAAAGGGCGCGTCGATAAAGATTGCTATTGGCGCGACGTAGGTACCATTGATTCCTTCTATGAAGCGAATATGGATCTACTAGAACCTGTGCCGCCAATGAACCTTTATCAGTCTAATTGGGCGATTCGTACTTACGAGCCGCAGTTTCCACCAGCTCGTACTGTATCGTCGGCTACGGGTAATGAAGGTATTTTTATTAACTCCATCATTGCTACCGGTGTCATCAATTCCGGCGGCTCAGTACAGCACTCCATTATTTCTTCTAATGTACGTATCCAAGACAGTGCAACGGTAGTCGATTCTATCATTTTTGATGACGTGGAAGTCGGTGAAGGAAGTCAGTTGGTCAACTGCATAGTTGATAAACATGTTCGTATTCCGCCACATACTCAAATTGGCATCAACAAACTTGAAGATGCGAAGCGATTTAAAATCTCAGACAAAGGTATTGTCGTCATACCTGAAAGTTACCAATTCGATTAAACGACAAACTATCACAACAAAAAAGCGCACGATAATCATCGTGCGCTTTTGTTTAAGTACCTGTAAACATTAGGCTATAACAAATAATCCATAATAATTAGATGTTACATACCGTTGACCAGCTACCATCTGTACCCGGTTCAGCCGCTGTCCACCAGTTCGCTTGGTAAACCACACCGTTGTGGATGATCTTATCACCTTGGTTAGCGTGGCTTGGATTACCTGCCCAATCCGTTTGTGGCAGAGCTGGGTATGTCACTAAACCTGTCGTATCACACGTACCTGGTTCAGTGGTACCACCACCCGTGCCCGCATTGAGATCACCAATTGGTAGAGCTGGCTGTTCAAACTTAAACGCAAACTCTTTACCACCAGAAATCACTGAGTAGTTAGCCGGACCAGAGATTGGTAGGTAGTAAACCATATCAAGCTCGTAAGTGCCGCCCGCCGGCAAGTCTTTCCATGCTGGTAGAGAGAACGACACACGGTGCATTACGCCATCTAAGCCACCAATGTTGTTTGCTCGAGTATGTCCAGAAGCAATTACTTTCAAACCACCACCTGATTGGTCTTTCGCGTTGTCCGGCGCAGATACTGGGATATCGAATTGGAATTCAGTACCGCCAGGGATCGCTTGACCAGTGTTGTTCGTAAACGTGATTTTCGGGTTAATTGGGTAGTTTTGATCGCCAACTTTGAAGCCGCCAACACTAACAGTAATGTCTACTGCTTCAGTTGGTGTTGGACCAGTCGCTACTTTATTACCGTAAGGCGTCGCAGACTTAAACTTGTCGTAGATAGCTTTGGTCATAGTGTTACCCATGTGGTATTCACCATTACCCGCCGCACAAGCTTGTTCAGTTGCATCTACTGCCGTACGATTACCATTTGCATCCAGTACGTAACAGTTGTAGTCACCGGCTAGTTCCCAGAACATGATACCGCCGATCTCTTTATCGATAACGTAATCGGCTTTCACCTCGATAGAAGCTTTATCTTCCGTAGATAGGAATACGCTCTTCTCCGCGTTCCACAACCAAGGTGCTACAGCAACGCTATCGTAATGACGAGTATAAGTACCAACAAACTTATCTGAAGGATCGTTGACTGGGTCAAGACCGTAAGCAGCTGCGTAAGAGCCCCATATACCGTTTTCTAGGTTCTTAGCATGCCACATTGGGTTAGAACCAGCGCCCATTTCGTTTCCTTTAGGGTCGGTATCATGCCACATGTTGTCGATACCAATAGCGCCGTGACCACAGTTGTTCTTCTCACCTTCACCTGTGCCCGGTTGGCACTCTGCTTGGTTTGGTAGTGCCGCTCGGCCCCAAAGGCCATTTTCACCACCAGTAACACCTTGCCAACCACGGGTGTAGTAAGGAACACCAATGTTAATACGACCTGCTGGCATAGAACCACGGAAGTAATGGTAAGCCCAGTCTGTGTTCAAGTAACCGATACCACCGTATGCAGCAGTGCCGTATACGTTCCACTGCGCTAGCTCAGAGTCTTTACCTGTATCGAATAAAGCCGCGTTATGACCAACGTGATCATTCCAAGCCCCATGCAAGTCGTAAGACATGATGTTTACGTAGTCTAGGTACTTAGTTACATCGAAGGTTTCCATCCCACGTAGCAAGTAACCTGAAGATGGTGCTGCGATAGTCAGCATATAATGAATACCATCTTGCGCGGATGCCGCATCAAGTTTCTCACGCAATACTTTCATCAGCTCTTGGTAAGACGCCCATAAATACTGACGACGTGGTTCCATGAAGTCTTTGTCGTAAGGGTTACCAGCACCAGCCATTGACGTCGGGTATTCATAGTCGATATCCAGGCCATCGAACTTGTACTGACGCATCATTTCAACGGCTGAAGTTGCGAACTTCTCAATACCAGCATGATTAATAGAACCGTCCGCATTCGTCGTCATGGTGTAGAAGCCACCATCAGCTACACGATCGCCGTTCGTATCGAAGTGACCGCCCGTTTCAGCCCAACCACCAATCGAGATTAGCGTTTTAACATCATGTTTTTGCTTGTAAGTTGCTAGTGCACCAAAATGACCTTTAAAACCAAGAGCAGGATCTACCTCAACGCCTGGCCAAGTTTTACCTGTAGCAGGGTTGTTAGGATCATTAACGTCGCCAACGTTTACTTTGCCGTCAGAACCAATGCTCACAAACGCGTAGTTAATGTGAGTAAGTTGTTCCCAAGGAATGTCTTTAACAAGGTAAGTCGATTGTGGGTCGTCACCTGCTCGCCAACTGGTGAAGTAGCCGATTACACGACGTGGGTGATCAGCCCCCATTTTCTCACGGCCTTCTTCGTCATAAATAGAACAGTAAGGAACATCTACACCCGTTGTTTGATAAAGACCATCAGGACGACAATTAGATGTCACTGCGCCGCCGTTTACCGTTAACGTCGCAAGTGCAGAATCTGCTGTTGCTCCAGCATCATCGGTAGCTCTCGCATAAACACTTAATGAGCCAGCTTGTGAAGGGGTTACATCCAGCGTGTATGGCGCTGCTGTAGCAGTGCCAGCAAGTACACCTGCAACATAAAAATCAACTTTAGAAACGGTACCATCCGCATCCGTAGCATTTGCAGTCAGTGTGACGGAACCACCCAGGTCAATAGAGGTCGCAGAAAGCGCGACATCCACTGTCGGCGCTTCGTTACCAGGTTGCGCTGATGCCACAGTTAACGTCACAACACTTGCCGTACTAACGGCACCTGCATCGTCATAGGCCTTGGTAGAGAACTCGTGCTGTCCTTCAGTTGCTGTCCACGATGCAGCATACGGCGCAGACGTTGCCTGACCAACTAATATACCATCAACAAAGAACTCTACTTTGCTAACAGTCCCATCAGTATCTGCCGCATCTGCAGCTAGGTTAACAACATCACCCGCAGTCACAGAAGCCGACGCAGAAGGCGATGTCAGAGTAACCGTCGGGACTTCATTCTGAGGTGGATCAACCGGTCCAGCGCCATCACAAGCGCCAAGTGTTTCCCACTCGCCCCACTCACCAGATTGCGCTGGATTGTTGTTTTGCGTCCAGTAACGCGCTTTATAAGCATTACCTTCATGCTGAACTTGGTCGCCACCGTTATAAACTTTTGATGATTGCCAAGTTTCTAGAGGGGCACAGTCAACTGCTGCGTAGCTATTGAAGGCCATAAGACAAGAAGCGGTGAGTGTGCTTAGTGTGAACACGTTTTTCACTGCGTTGCCGTTTTTAAGGTGCATAATCGCTCTTCCTTAAGTTATTGTTAAAACAATACTAAATGCGCTAAACGAAGCGCATCTATACTTTCATTTCGACGTAAAATAACTTAAGTACAAGTTGGTGATTTCACACTATCTATTTACGAGTTTTCCACACCGCCTCGCAACAATCCACTAAATGATTGCAACAACGTACCTATTATTTGGCACCAGTAACTAATTTTATAACTCAAATAAATATGTCACTCGCAAATTAATAAAAAAGGTAAAAAAAGTCGCCATTTTGAAATAAAGATCACTAAGCCTTTGTTGACCTTGGCGTTTCATTAAAATGCCGCTTGTACTCGCGACTAAACTGTGATGGGCTCGTGTACCCGACCATTCTCGCTGCATCATTAACACGTCGCCCCTCTAACTGGATCAATTCGCGCGCTTTGTTAAGTCGAACTTTCTTAATATATTGCAGCGGAGATTCAAGCGTGACATTGCGAAATGCTTGATGGAAAGCAGACACACTCATGTTGGCTTCTTCAGCCAATGCTTGTACGTTCAACTGTTCATGATACGCTTGATGTACACGATTTAGTGCTTTAGCGACCCTCGCGTAAGAACCTTCTTGATGTGCTAGGTCAAATAAAACATACCCCTCTTTGCTCACCAAAGTACGATACACAATTTCCTCAAGAAGCAGCTCGCCAAGCATGATGACATCAAGCTCGTTACACATTGCTTTCATTAACCGCTTGCACGCATCCAACATACCTTCATTCATACGTACCGACTTAAGGCCGCAACGGGTTGCATCCAGACACTTATTACTGAATTTCTCAGCCTCTAATTTTTTAACGAGTTTATGAAGAAGCGTTGGCGAAATATCTATCGAAATGCCAAGTAAAGGCTCATTGTTTGTCGCAAACGCTTCGCACTCTAGTGGCATGGGAACCCCGACAACAAGGTAATCTTCGGGCCCATATTGCACTGGTGTATCACCAATATGAATGTTCTTATGCCCTTGACCCAATACGATGATGCCGGACTGATAGACAAACGGCTGGCGATGATTCCCTTTGCTACTGCGATAAAACCATACGCCATCTATCGCTGTTTTCTTCATACCTTCTAGGTCATGCAGCCCCTGCTTTTCAACATATTGCTGCATGATATCTGCGAGAGTGTGCATTAGAGCGCTCCATCAATGACCAACGAGTTTGGTCTCTATTATCGTTTCGAGCACTATACTTCCTCTCGACATTAACTTTCTAGCTCAAGAGCATTAATTTTGTAGAAATAGGCAAATTATTTGCAGAAATCGACCTGTTAACGATCGTTAATCAGGACTAATATGCATGTATTCAATCTCCTTCACTGGAAGCAAGAGGGCTAATAATGAACTTTTCTTATGTAAACCCAACCAAGATTTTCTTTGGTCAAAAACAAATCGCTGCAATCAAAGAAGCTATCCCATCCGACCAAAAAGTTTTAGTGGTATACGGTGGTGGCTCCATCAAAAAAAATGGCGTGTACGACCAAGTAGCAGAAGCTCTTGAGGCACATGAATGGCTAGAGTTTTCAGGTGTTGAACCAAACCCAACCAAAGAAACACTCGATAAAGCAGTCGCAATGGTAAAAGAGCATGGCGTTGACTTTATTTTAGCGGTAGGTGGTGGTTCAGTCATCGATGGCTCCAAATACGTAGCAGCGGCATCAAAGTATGATGGTGATGGTTGGGATATCATGATTGGTAAGCACCAAGTCACTGAAGCGACGCCTCTAGCTGCAATTCTGACATTGCCAGCAACAGGCTCAGAGTCAAACATGGGCGCAGTTATCACTAAAAAAGAAACTCAAGACAAACTTCCGTTCATGTCTCCAGCAGTGCAGCCAAAATTTGCCGTGTTAGACCCAGATGTAATGAAAACACTGCCAGAACGCCAGCTTATCAACGGCATTGTTGACGCATGGGTGCACGTATGTGAGCAATACTTGACGCTTCCTACCGGTGCAATGGTTCAAGATGGTTACGCAGAAACACTGCTGAAAACTTTAAAAACACTCGGAGAACAGTTTGCGGAACGAGACGACGATATGTGGCGCGCAAACTTAATGTGGTCTGCTAACCAAGCATTGAATGGGTTAATTGGTAGTGGCGTTCCACAAGACTGGGCGACACATATGATCGGCCATGAATTAACGGCTCTATGGGGCGTTGATCATGCGCGTTCTCTTGCAATTGTCCAACCGTCGTTACTTCGTAACCAAATGCAGTTTAAGCGCCCTAAGTTAGAACAAATGGGTCGCAACGTATTTGGTCTTGAAGCAGGTGAGGATTTAGCAGAGCGCACAATCGAATCTATCGAAGCGTTTTATCATCAACTTGATGTCGCAACTAAGCTCGAAAACTATGGTGAGAGCCGTGAACAAGCTATCGATGCCATCATTGATCAACTAAACAAACACGGCATGACTGTTTTAGGTGAAAACCAGGCGATCACACTTGAACGTAGCCGAGAAATCTTAGAGTTAGCTGTCTCATAACTGCAACAATTCTTCACTGCCCTTCCTAGGGTTTAACGGTATTGTGACTTAACAGTCACAATACCGTTTTTTTATGCTATTTTGTAAGCCACATCACGTTCAAAACGAGGAGGCTTCTAAAAACAACGATTCCCTCCAGACAAAAAATCGGCCGTGTTGGTTAGTAAAGAGACAACTGTCCAGCTTTACACAAATAAAAATAATTGAGATCAAAGAACGAGTTAACTCGTTAATTAAGTTTTGATTTGTTGTAGTGATGTACTACATAATTTTGTCTGTTCGAGAAAACACTTTATGTGGCTAGTTGTTGTCGTATTAGCATTCATACATATCATCAGTATCCGTAAAGGCTCTAAATGGCTCTTTTACGTTTCTAAACCATTACCAGTGCTCTGTATGCTTGGTATTTTAATTCAGTCCCCGGCTTACCCAATGCCATATGCGCATTGGATTTTGATTGGCTTATCGCTCTCGTTGCTTGGTGACGTGTTATTAATGCTCCCTAGAGACAAGTTCATTACAGGATTAGTGCTCTTTTGCTCTGCCCATCTCTCCTATAGTTATGGTTTTGCCATCATGTCAGCGTGGCATTTTACACCTTGGCTCCCAATTGCCTTGTTCGGACTCGGTATATGCGTCTACTGGTTGTTCCGACCGGATCTCGGTAAAGAAAAACGGCCAGTTGCTAGTTATATATTGGTACTGATGACTATGTGCTGGGCTTCGATCGAGTATTATTTGAGTGGGAAAACACAATCCTCCTCTTTTGCAGTGCTCGGAAGCTTTATCTTTATTATCTCTGGCATCGTATTGGCTTTCGAACGCTTTGGAGGACGGTCAATATTTTCACGACAAGTTGTCATGGTGACCTACTATTCTGCACAGACACTAATGGTTATGTCTGTTGTTGCGATTGTTGTTCGTTATCCGTATCTCGTTGAACTGAGTTAGTCATACTCTAGACTGCACCAACATTAAAGAAACATGGATGTATCTTGTAATCGATCTGAATAGAGTCTTAAAATCATCGCCTAAACATTAGCTTATTCTTAATGAAATTATGCGCACAACTTGCTATTGTAAAAGGATATTTTTCCGTTATAGCGTGCCCCTTTGAAAGAGAATACTCCCGTCGTTGAGTTTAGCGACGTAAACAAGTGGTATGGCGATTACCACGCTCTAAAAGATATCAACTTCTCCGTGCATTCTGGCGAGATCGTCGTGGTGTGTGGCCCTTCTGGTTCAGGAAAGTCAACGCTCATTCGTTGCATCAACCATCTTGAATCGATTCAAGAAGGCCAACTTCATGTGTTCGACCAGCCTTCTCATGCAAAATCCCTTAAGCCCGGCAAAATCGGCATGGTGTTCCAGCACTTCCACCTTTTTCCTCATTTAACTGTACTGGAAAACCTTACCTTAGCGCCGATTCGCACACTCAAATTGTCAAAACAAGAAGCTGAAAAACGCGCACGGCATTACCTCAAGCGCGTCAATATTGAAGAACAAGCGAGCAAATACCCCATCCAGCTTTCCGGCGGTCAGCAGCAGCGCGTCGCGATTGCCCGTTCCTTATGTATGGAACCGGACTTACTCCTTTTTGACGAACCGACTTCGGCGCTTGACCCGGAAATGATCAACGAAGTGTTGGATGTCATGGTTGAACTGGCTCAAAGTGGAATGACGATGATTTGCGTCACGCACGAAATGGGATTTGCCAAAAAAGTAGCGAACCGCGTGGTATTTATGGATGAAGGCCAAATCGTGGAAATGAACTCACCGATCGCCTTATTTGAAACACCACAGCATCCACGAACCCAAGCATTTTTGAACCAAATTTTAAGTTACTGATGATAGTTCGCGTAATCAAACCCGTCCTTCAAGCTTTGCTGTAAATGATGCTCCTCTTCATCGCGATTGTGTGGGTGTTGGACTCTGGTGCCGCTGCTATGGGCTATCAATGGCAATGGGAACGCGTACCTGATTACATCGCTTTTTATGAAGATGGGGAATGGTGGCCAGCAGAACTTATCGATGGGTTATTGGTCACGCTAAACATCTCGGGTATTAGTCTATTCTTCACCTTAGTGTTGGGGTTGGTCACCGCGTTACTAAGGCTTAGCGATTCGAAAGTCGGCAATGTTATTGGCACCACTTATGTCGAGGTAATACGCAACACGCCGTTGTTGGTGCAAATCTATTTGCTCTACTTCGTGTTTGGCCCCGTGATTGGTTTGGACCGATTCAGTACCGCCGTTTTGGCATTGTCCCTTTTCCAAGGTGCTTACACTGCAGAAATATTCCGCGCAGGTTTAAACAGTATTCCTAAAGGGCAATTCGAAGCAGCACAAACACTCGGGTTATCACCGTTTTACACTTACAAAGACGTAATTTTGCCCCAGGTTTTACAGCGCACATTACCGCCATTGACCAATGAAGTGGTTTCTTTGATCAAAAACTCTTCCATTGTAGCGTGATGGCGATTTTTGATTTAACAACACAGGCACGCAACATCGTCTCAGAGACGGCGATGCCGTTCGAAATTTGGTTTACCGTGGCAGCAATTTATCTTGCTCTCACTCTGTCACTTTCTGGCTTGTCTGCATGGCTAGAACACAAACTCGGAGCCAGTTGGCGCAAATTATAAGGAGATAACATGAAGTTATTCAAAGCGACCATTACTGCATTATTAGGGCTAGCCATAGCTATGCCTACAATCGCGAAAGAAGATGTCGCCACACCCAATGTAGATCAAATCAAAGAACGAGGAACTTTGCGCGTTGGTATGTCAACATTTGTACCTTGGGCAATGCGTAACAAGCAAGGTGAGTTAATCGGTTTTGAAATCGATGTTGCCAAACGCTTAGCACAAGATTCAGGTTTGAAAGTGGAATTCGTACCGACTGCGTGGGATGGCATTATTCCCGCACTACTGGCGAAAAAGTTCGACGTGATCATTGGTGGCATGTCTGTTACGCCTGAACGTTCCAAAAGCGTCTTGTTTACTGCGCCCTACTCGCACTCAGGCGTTCAAGTAGCAGCAAACAAAGAACTCGCCTCTGGTTTTAGCGAATTTTCGGATTTTGACTCACGACGCGTAAAAATTGCGGCTCGTCGCGGCGCATTCACCGTTCAAGTAGCCAGAGAAACCTTCCCGAAAGCGAAGATCCTGCAATTTGATGACGACGCGCAAGCGTTCCAAGAGGTGCTGAATGGTAACGCCCACGCGGTCATTGCTTCTAGCCCAAAACCAGAACATGAGACAGTGAAACACAGCGACAAACTATTCCTTCCATTCTCTGAGCGACTATCAAAAGGTAACGAAGCCTTTGCAGTTCGCTTGGGGGAAGAAGATAAAAAGGCCTTTTTCAATAAATGGATTGAAGCAAGAACCCAAGATGGATGGTTAAAACAACGTTATGAATACTGGTTCTCAACATTAGATTGGCAAGATCAAGTCGCACAAGGCCAGTAATCTAAATGGCTCGTGGACGCCGCGAGCCTATACTCTCCAATCATCCATTTTACTTTTCCATAACTTATCGGAGTCAAATTTTTGGGCGAACACACTACCACTCGCACAGCACCCGCGAAATCCAGCACAGGCTACCTTTTACCGCAATTAAACACACTAGACTGGGCACTACTTGTCATGTGCGGTATCGGTGGTGTTTGGCTGTACCATCGGTCCACTATTGGTGTGCATTATTTGTGGCAGTGGAAAGAGGCGCTTGAATTACTTTTCACGCCTAGAGCAGATGGTGGTTTGCCCTACTTCTTCCAAGGTTTGATTTCGACGTTAAGGCTCAGTGTTTGGGGCATAAGCTTCGCATTAGCGTTTGGCACTTTGTTAGGCTTAGCACGCTTCTCTCGTGCCGTTTGGTTGCGCACACCTGCCAATGCATTTATCCAGTTAGTGAGAAACATCCCTCCGTTGGTATTTGTTTTTATTTTCTACTTTTTCATTTCTAACCAATTGATCCCGTTACTTGGCTTGGAAGATCTTCTACGAAACTACAACGGCGAACCAAATGCGCTACAGCACTTTCTGTTTGGGCCTTCGAACCTTTGGGAAAACCTTGCCTCTGGCGTGTTATGTGTCGGCTTACTCTCTTCTGCCTACATTGCAGAAGTTGTGCGCGGTGGTTTACAAAGTATCGACCAAGGTCAGTGGGAGGCGGCTGACTCATTGGGCTTGTCTCGGTGGGTGAAATACCGATTTGTTATCGCGCCACAGGTGCTTAAATCAATAACACCTGCACTTGCCGGTCAAACCATCTCTTTGGTGAAAGACACCTCTATTGTTTCACTGATTTCGATACAAGAAATGACGTTTGTTGGGACAGAGATGGCAAATTCATCAGGGTATATATTTGAAATTTGGTTGATTGTCGGCCTTGCTTACTTCTTAATTTGTTTTGGTCTGTCACTTATTTTTCGCCATATTGAAGCAAAATCGGAAGCCATTTCAAATTAACTCAACCACATATGTAATTAGGCACATTTGATTCTTCAAATCAGAATTGCACCCTGTTACATTGGCAAGATGCTAAATTTTCGGCGTTTTTCATGGAGTTAAAGAATCAATCCGACTACGAGCGATACATAAAACAAGATAATCTTGGTGAATATTACGTAGTTCTCAATCAATTCACTTTTCACAGTGTTTATCAGCCAATTTTTGATAGACGCCAACGTATTATTGGTATGGAAGCCTTACTGCGTATTCGTGGCATTGATGGTTCCCTAATTCGTCCTGACGTGTTTCTGGCCAATAATGGTCTTGATCCCTACTTTCGCTTATGTGTAGAGTTTTTATCCAGAGCAATGCACATTCGAAATTTTGCACGCTATTTCGCGGGGACGCCGATCAAACTGTTTCTTAACGTCATGCCTCAAACGCTACTCACACTAACCAAAGACATGGGCTTTAAAGATAACGGCCTGCTTTACAAACGCCTTTCCGAACTTGGTATGAGCCCAACAGACGTAGTTTTTGAAGTAGTCGAAGAGTCATGCGGAGATACGGATTTGTTAATCAAAGCCGTACAGTTAATGAAAGCGAATGGTTTTATCTTTGCTATCGATGATTTTGGCGCCCAACATTCTGATATCGCACGTGTTCAGCAGCTCTGCCCTGACATCATCAAAATCGATCGTTCCTATTTGCTAGACTACTGCGCCGGAGAAACCTTTTCCATACATAGCGCTGTTGATCTAGCGGATCATATGGGAGCAAAAGTCATTATAGAAGGGGTTGAAGAAGACGGGCAGCTACAAGCTATGTATCAACTTAATTTGGATTATTACCAAGGCTTTTACTTAGGAAAGCCTTGCGCCATTCATCACTGGACAGATAGCCTAAACATCGAGACGACAGTGCATTAACACTGCCCACTTACAGCACAGTGAAACCAAAAAAGCGCCGATATAATATGCTCGGCGCTTTTTAGTTTTACTCAGATGTCACTTATTTAGTTAAGCGTTCATTTCCCTAGAAAAAATCAATAGAATTACGTCCGCTCTTCGGATCACGAGTGGCTTGCGGTTTGTCTTCTTTTTTGCCTTTCTTAGCAGACTGAGACAACGCTTCTTTCTGCGCTTTACGCTCTTTATGTGCCGCTTTACGGCCTGTTGATTTAGGCCCAGAAGCTTTAGGTGACTTACTTTGACGAGACTTATCTTTACGAGAAGACTGCGCTTCTTTTTTCGCTTTCTTTTCTGCTTTTTGCTCTGCCGTTTCAGGTTCGGTTACTGGCGCATCGCAAACCACAACATAATATTCCTGGTTAAACTCAAAAAAGTCACCATCATACATCTTGCGGCGCTTACGTGTTTCTAGTTCACCATTCACCGCGACGTAGCCTTCCTCGATGATATGTTTTGCTTCGCCGCCACCGCTGACCAAGTTTGCGATTTTAAAAAGCTTGTACAGTTCGATTGGATGCGCATCAACATCGATGCCAATCGCTTCGATCTCAATCTCTTCGCCTTCAAAATACTCTTCGTGGTCGTAATCTTGGGTCATGTTACTTACTCTTACTATTTGATGCCCTGAAGTTTAAACGCAATGCTTAAAAATAGAAACCTCTGGCGATGTTCAATCACCGATTCGCCTTGGCATTTGAGCACCTCTTAACCCATTTAACTTGTCGCTCGTTAGCTTGTATACCGATGCGTAGCTCAAACGAAGCTGCAATTACGCAACCTGAAGGTATATACTCTCTAAGTTATTGTTGAAAAGAGCGAATACTTTGTCTCAACCAAGTAGAATTACCTTTGTCACTGCGAACTTGTTTAATTTTGTCGCACCGCCTAACGCCTACTATGATTTCGAGAACATATACTCGTTAGAGCAATGGCGAGACAAACTTTCGTGGACGCAACGTCAAGTTGAAAAACTGGAAGGCGACGTGATTGGCTTACAAGAAGTATTCAGTATCGAGAAGACCCAGGCATTCTTTTCAACCATCGGCTACCCCTACTTTGCGACCGTTGACACTCCACATGTTGAGGATGAGTACATTTACTCAAGCCCTGTTGTGGCAATCGCATCTCGGTTTCCAATAGAAAAAGTACAAGCGGTAGAGTTTGACTTAGCAACGCTTGAACCTTTTGGAGTAAGTGTTGCTCCAGAGTTCAGTCGCAAACCCATCTATGCCCAAGTAATACATCCTGTACTTGGTCATATCGCCGTTTACGTAACTCACCTGAAATCTCAACGCCCGGCCGACTCAGAACAGCCAGAAACGTCTAGCACGATTATTGGGCGCTGGTTATCCACCCAGCAAAGAGGCTGGGAAGCAGCGATGTTAAGAGACGCGATGCAAAAGAGGTATCGAAAAGAACCAATGCCGACAGTGTTAATGGGCGATATGAATCAACCTATCACTCCTATCAGCGTTAACAGCGCATTGGTATCCAATACTGGTGACAGCGTCACTGAATTACAACTCAAAGATGGTTGGTTATTGCAAAGTGCCCCCCTGAAGGATGAACGCCCAGCCACGCACTATCATTTTTCCACTGGGAATGTACTCGACTATATCTTGCTCTCACAAGAGTTTGATGCCTTATCAGATATATCGGTTGCCGAGGTTGTTGACTATCACGTGTCTAACCAACATCTGATCAACCCGATTTATGACAGAGATAAAAACGCCAGCGACCACGCATTTGTAGCGCTGACGGCTGAAGTAAAGCTTTGAGCAACCTATTTAGTTACTTAGTGACGTTTCACAATTTTACGCGGGATAAGTTCTACGCCAGGCTTGTAACGCTTAGCGGAAGCGTTGAGTGCTAACTCTATTGCGCTGTCCGCGATCAACTCAAACTGTTGAGGCAAAGAGTTGATTTTCACAGGCAAGAAGTCCAGCAGTCGATTATCACCGAATGTTGCTAAACGCACCTTTCCCATCAGTTCTGGTTTTTCTAGCATTACATCCAACACACCTTCTAACAGTGTATATGACGTTGTAACAATGGCATCTGGCAATGCGTTCTCTGTTAACCATCTCTCTAAGACTTTCTTCCCTTCTTCCCGGGAGAAGTGTTGTCCATAACCCACTGTTGCCGTTTTACCACCTTGTTGAGAAGCAGATAGAAAACCGAGCTCACGCTCTTTTGAGACTTGAAGATCTTGCAATGCACCGATTAAGCCAATGGACTTAATATCCTCTGACAGTACTGACTGAGTGAGTTCAAGTGCGGCATCAAAATCTTCGCTGATGACACAACAAAAGTGCTCATCATCCATTGGACGGTCTAGCGCGATAACTGGCGTACCAGAATTTTGCAACTTAAGATAATACTCGTTTGCAGTGGGCATACCACTTGCCACAAACAACGCATCAATACGACGACTGACTAATGCTTCCGCCACCTTTTGCTCTGTATCAGGATCATCATCAGAGCAGCCAATCAAAATTTGGTATCCCGCTTTCCGAGAGTTTTGCTCTATCAGCTTTGCAAGACGCGCATAACTGGTGTTCTCTAAGTCTGGGATGATAAGCCCAAATGAGCGTGAATTACCTGCCCGCAAGGAAGACGCCGCATGATCTGGCTTATAATTGTACTCTTCTACAACGGCCATCACCTTTTTCTGAGTCTTCTCGCTGATGCGGTATTTCTGCGCTTTTCCGTTAATCACATAGCTTGCAGTTGTCTTAGAAACACCCGCTAATTTGGCTATTTCATCCAGTGTCATATTCTAAACCTTATTCTGTGCGCGCGATCATATTAATACATCAACGATCTTTCGATAAGTTGAATTATAAGCTGAACCGATTCAGTATAAAAGCTGAAAGGATTCAGCAAAACTTAAAAATTGACGTAAATCACCCGAACACGCAACAAACCAATTTGTGAGCTAGGCTATAGGATAGCGGCAAAGGCTCGTTTGTTAACGTCAGTTTTTAAAACAGTTTTTCTGAGTCTTTTAAAAAATTTACCAACAAGCTGAATCGATTTAGCTTGAAATATAAAAGGTTTGAGGAGTGATAAGCGCTCAGAAGAAGCGGCGTTCAACTTCTCACACAGAATACATTTTTAAATTGATACCTTAAGGCTGGAGAAGCACCATGCTTAAGCTAAATAAGAACGACATTACCCTCTCGCAATCAGCGACAGATAAGTTTGAAGCAATAAAGAGTATTGCTCATAGCCTTACTGATAAAGGCCTAGTTGAGCAAGGTTACGTTGAAGGCATGCTAAACCGTGAAAACCAAAACTCTACGTTTTTGGGGAACGGTATTGCCATACCGCACGGTACAACCGACACTCGTGCAATGGTGAAAACAACGGGTGTTGCTGTGCACCACTTCCCACAAGGTGTCGACTGGGGTGATGGCAATACTGTGTTCGTCGCTATCGGTATCGCAGCTAAATCTGATGAGCACCTTGGCATTCTTAAACAGCTCACCAAAGTGCTAGGCGCAGATGGCGTAGAAGAACGTCTGCGTAATGCAAAAAATGAAGACGAAATCATCGCCCTACTGCACGGTGATGTTCAGCTTGAAGCAGACTTTGACGCTTCTTTAATTCAACTGATGTTCCCTGCGAGCGACATGCTACAGATGAGTGCTGTTGCTGGTGGTCTGTTGAAAAATACGGGATGTGCTGATAACGAATTCGTTGCAGATCTCGTTACCAAACAACCAACTCACTTAGGTAATGGCCTGTGGTTAATTGGCAGTGACAAACATGTCACTCGCACAGGTGTGTCATTTGTCTCGACGGCAAACGACTGCGAATATGAAGGTCAAAAAGTGCGTGCACTTGTCGCGTTCGCGGCATGTAACAATGCTCACCAACCTATCCTAAAAACGCTTTCTAATATTGTGTTTAACAATGAACACGGCAAGCTTTTAGATGCATCAGTAGAACAGATTCTTGCTTTGTTCAAAGGTGAAGAAGTCACAGCTGCATCTTCAGAAGAAGGCAATACCGCTGTATTTAAAATCAAAAACTCTCACGGCCTACATGCTCGTCCGGGGGCAATGTTAGTCGCAGAAGCGAAAAAGTTTGAATCCACTATACGTGTTTCCAACCTAGACGGAGATGGAAAAGCAGTAAACGCGAAGAGCCTAATGAAAGTCATCGCGCTGGGCGTTAAGCACGGTCACCAACTTCAATTTACAGCAGAAGGCCCTGATGCGCCGCAAGCCTTGGAGTCTATCGGAAATGCAATCGCTTCTGGCCTTGGTGAAGGTTAAGGATCCGATATGACAAACAAAACAAATAAGGTTGTCACTATTACGCTCAACCCGGCATTGGATTTAACAGGTTCAGTAAATGAACTAAACGTTGGTTCCGTGAGCTTAGTACAGCAAAGCAATCTCCACGCTGCAGGTAAAGGTGTCAACGTAGCAAAAGTGTTGAGCGATTTAGGCGCAGATGTCACGGTTACCGGCTTTCTTGGTAAAGATAACCCTGAGCTATTCCATCAGCTTTTCAATGACATCGGCGTTAAGAATGAGTTTGTAGAAGTACAAGGTGCAACTCGTATCAACGTCAAGCTCGTTGAGGCTAATGGAAACGTTAGTGACATTAACTTCCCTGGTGTTCAAGTTACGGCAGAAGAAATCGCGCGCTTTGAAGAAACCCTATTCCGCCTTGCTGAAACACACGATTACTTTGTATTGGCAGGCAGCCTACCGGGCGGTGTTACTGCAGAGCAATGCGCTGCATGGATAGAAGCACTGCATCAACAAGGCAAAAAGGTGTTGTTCGACAGTAGCAAAGCCGCATTGAAGTCAGGTATTGATGCTCACCCATGGTTAATTAAACCTAACGATGAAGAACTTGGTGATTTTGTTGGCGAACATCTAGCAACACCTGAACAGTGCCAAGCTGCAGCGCAAACACTGAGCGACAAAGGCATAGAAAACATCGTGGTTTCTATGGGACCTGACGGTGTTATGTGGCTCAACCAAGGCGAATGGCTTAGTGCAAAACCGCCTCGAATGCATGTCGTGAGCACCGTTGGCGCAGGCGATACGCTGGTCGCTGGCTTGTGTTGGGGCCACATGCAACTGATGCCTAAAAACGATTTATTGCGCTTCGCTACAGCACTTTCTGCTTTGGCAGTTAGTCAAGTTGGCGTAGGGCTAACCAGTCAGGAAGAACTGGAAAATATCAAGCGACAAACTGAAGTTAGCGCGCTTTACCCTATTACAAACTTAGAACAAAACTAAGGAACAGAAGGTTATCGTATGAATATTGCCATTATTACTGCCTGTCCGAGCGGTGTAGCAAATAGCATCCTTGCGGCAGGATTACTAGAACAAGCCGCCGCAAAATTAAACTGGAATGCCAAAATAGAATGTCAATCAAGTGTGGTTGAACCAACACTATTGACGGAAGCTGACGTTGAACAAGCAGAAGTCATTGTCATTGCGGCAAATACTAGCGTCGACACTTCTCGTTTTGTAGGAAAAAAGGTTTACCAAGCGGAAATTAGCGAAGTAGCAAAAGACGCAACTGCGTTTCTCCAGCAAGCGGTTGAAAACGCCACTTTACTTGAAAAAGCAACCACACTTGCAGCCCCTATCACTACAGATACAACATCAGCATCAAAGAAGATTGTTGCAATCACGGCATGCCCTACTGGCGTTGCGCATACCTTTATGGCGGCAGAAGCTTTAGAAGAAGAAGGCAAGCGTCGTGGCCATCAAATCAAGGTGGAAACTCGTGGTTCAGTTGGCGCTAAAAACCAACTGACTGAGCAAGAAATTGCAGACGCCGATCTGGTGATCATTGCTGCGGATATTGAAGTGCCACTTGATCGCTTTAACGGCAAAAAGATGTACCGCACGAAAACAGGTCCAGCTCTGAAGAAAACAGCCGAAGAGATGGACAAAGCATTCGAGCAAGCCACGGTGTATCAACATTCTGGTTCAGCTAACTCTTCATCTTCCACCGAAGAGAAAAAAGGCGCTTACAAACACCTAATGACGGGTGTTTCGCACATGCTTCCTGTCGTCGTTGCAGGTGGTTTGATCATCGCTCTATCTTTCGTGTTCGGTATTGAAGCATTTAAAGAAGAAGGCACACTAGCAGCAGCCTTGATGAACATTGGTGGTGGCTCTGCATTCGCATTGATGATTCCTGTACTTGCTGGTTACATCGCGTTCTCAATTGCTGACCGTCCTGGTCTGGCTCCTGGTCTTGTTGGTGGTATGCTAGCAAGTTCAACGGGTGCTGGTTTCCTAGGTGGTATCGCAGCTGGCTTCATTGCCGGTTACGCAGCGAAACTCCTCGCAGATAAGGTGAAACTGCCACAATCGATGGAGGCGCTTAAACCGATTCTGATCATTCCATTTGTAGCAACATTGTTCACTGGCCTTGTCATGATCTACATCGTAGGCGGCCCAGTTTCAGGCATCATGAACGGCCTGACTGACTTCCTAAACAACATGGGATCTGACAGTGCAGTACTACTGGGTATTATCCTTGGCGCAATGATGTGTTTCGACCTAGGAGGCCCGGTAAACAAAGCCGCTTACGCATTTGGTGTTGGCCTTTTGGCTTCACAAACTTACGCGCCAATGGCGGCAATCATGGCCGCAGGTATGGTTCCTGCGCTAGGTATGGGTTTAGCGACCTTCATTGCGAAGAACAAATTTGAACAAAATGAACGTGAGGCAGGTAAAGCATCATTTGTCTTGGGCCTTTGTTTCATCTCTGAAGGCGCAATTCCATTTGCTGCGAAAGATCCAATGCGCGTGATTCCATCTTGTATGGCCGGTGGCGCGCTTACTGGTGCCCTATCGATGCTATTCGGTGCGAAATTAATGGCACCACACGGCGGTCTATTCGTGCTGCTAATTCCTAACGCAATTTCACCAGTATTAATGTATTTAGTGGCTATTGCAGCAGGTACAGCGGTAACTGGCTTTACTTACGCATTCTTAAAAAGCAAAGCAGAAGCGAAACAAGAAGTCGCAGCTTAATTAGAGCGACTCCGGTTAACAATGCCACCCTCGAATTTGGCATTTAGCACCTCCCTTTAATTCCGGTTAAGGGAGGTGTTTTTTATTCCGCAGCCGGAACGGCTACAATGTCTACTTCCCCACTGTTCATATCCACCGTTGCTTGATAAGCGCTATGCGGGTCACCGTAGTGCTTGAAGGTAAAGTGGTAAACGTTAGCTGGCGTCCACAAGGTTTTTGAATCTGCGGGCAGAATGTCATAGCCATCTTGCTGATAAAGCTCTGTCGCCATTACATTTGCGATTGCCGCCTGCTGGTTAGCGTCTCGATCCACCTTTGGCTCTAGTGACGGGTTACTTGGATAAGATTCACCGTTGTAACTCATGAGTCGATATGAGCCATTACTCCAAACGATAAAGTCCTGCCAACCATTACTGTAACTGTCGGCTAGTACAATAGGCGTGCGAGTTACCGACATTCGATTAATAACGTTTCCCTCATTATCAAACATATATGCAGAGCAGCCACCACTACCACAGAAATAGCGATCTTGAAGCAACACTATGTGTTCTGCCTTGCCGTCGCTGTTTAGGTCGGCGCTACCCGATAGATAACGTAGATTGTCTTGCTCGAGCGACAGCCCTTCAGGGGCTAAAACCTTACTATCAATCCAACTGGAAATGACTTCAGCACTAACACTGTTGACTTTAGGGGCAGGTTGTTTGGTTTCTGTCGGCATGCTATCCGTCGCGGTGCAGCCAACCAAGGTGAAAGAACCAACGAAGAAGAGTCCGTTTAATATGCGCTTATTCATGTAATCTCAATCTTTGATGTGTCGTTACATCAGTATACGCATGATTTGCATTGTAATCGTAAGAAAATCATTAGAATCAAGCAAATGAATGGTTTGGTATATATTAGTAAGATCAAAAAAGCCCCGAAGAAAACCTTCAGGGCTAGGCAGGAAGCTGGCAAATAGCCAGGAGTCCCTATGCAGTGGTCGGTTTTACCCTAAACAGAATTGCAAACATCACTGGCACCACTATCAGTGTCAGTACAGTAGCAAAACCAAGACCTGCCATAATCGTTATTGCCATCGAGCCAAAGAAGGCATCGAAGACCAGTGGAATCATCCCCAAGATAGTCGTTAGCGCAGCCATACTTACCGGACGAACGCGGCTTATCGCACTATCGACAATCGCGAGGTAAGGATCTTTACCTGACTCCAACTCAAGGTTAATTTGGTCAAGCAACACAATACCGTTTTTCAAAATCATGCCACTTAGGCTTAACAAACCAAGGAATGCTGTAAAACTGAACGGCATGTTCGTGGTAAGCAAACCAAAAGCAACGCCAATGATCGCTAACGGAACGGTGAACCAAATGACCAACGGCTTTTTGATTGAGTTAAACAGTAAAATAGTAATGATGAACATCAACAAGTAACCCATCGGCAATGAACCGAATAGGCCTTCTTGTGCATCTTTGGATGATTCGTACTCACCACCCCATGTGATTTCGTACCCTTCTGGAACATGTAATGCCATCACTTTAGGCTGTACACGAGCAAATAAGCTTGCTGCCGTGTCGTCACTCAACACATCATGGTCCGCGAGAACGGTTAACGTACGCTTACGGTCACGACGCTGAATTAGCGGCTCACTCCAATCCAGTTGAACGCCATCAATCACTTGATCAACCGGAATATACGTTTGCAACGAAGGACTCCAAATGGTCACGTTTTGTAGTGATTCAAAATCTACGCGTTCTTCTTCAGGAAGGCGTGTCATAATTGGCAACGTATGTGTACCATCACGCAAGTAACCTAAGGTGCTACCACCAAACGCCATTTGCAGTGTGCTTGAAAGATCTTCTTTCGAAATACCTAAGCGACGAGCTTTAGACTCATTGAAAACGGGTACAAGTTCCTTGGTGCGCTCTCGCCAATCGTGACGAATGTTTCGGGCACCAGGATCGGTATGAAGGATGTCTTCAACTTGCACCGCCAAGTCACGTAAAACTTGTGGATCAGGGCCAGTAATACGCGCTTCGATCTTAGACGCTGGTGATGGACCAAATTCCATCAATTTAAACTGGAACGTAGGCGCATCAAATGTTTTCGCCAGATTCTCATCTAACTTATGCAGTAAACCAAACATTTTCTCACGATCAGTCGCGCGAACTTGGAACTGAGCGTACGCTTCGTAACTTTTTTCTGGTTGATAGGTTAAAGCAAAACGCTGTAGGCCCTGCCCAATCGAAGCAGAAACAAAGTCAATATCATCTTGCTGACGAATGTAGCTTTCGACCTCTTCAGCTTTTTTGATCGTTTCACGGATGTCAGTACCCTCTGGCATCCACATATCCACGTAGAACATCGGCGTATTCGATGGTGGGAAGAACTGCTGTTTTACATTACCAAATGCCACGACAGCACCCACTAATAGCGCCACCATGCCAGCAACGGTAAGCCAGCGGAATCGCAATGCAAATTTCAGCGATGCCCCAAATACGACAAACAACCAGCCTTTATAAGGATCATCTTCGCTAGTACCTTGCTCTTTGTTTTCCTCTTTCAACAAAAGATCGGCAAGGAAAGGCGTCAGTGTAATAGCGGTAATCCAGCTTAAAAATAGTGAGAAACACAGCACCCAGAATAGAGAGCCCATGAACTCACCTGTCGCATCTTGCGACAAGCCGATAGGTGCAAAAGCCGTAATTGCAATAACAGTCGCGCCCAGCAAAGGCCATTGTGTTTGCTTTACAATATCGACAGCCGCTTGAACTTTGGTACGCCCTTTCTTTAGGCCAACCAATATGCCTTCCACGACAACAATCGCGTTATCAACCAGCATACCTAAGGCAATAATTAACGCGCCAAGAGAAATACGATGCAGTTCGATGTTGTTGTAATTCATCAAAATGAAGGTACCAAATACCGTCAATAACAACACAACTCCAATGATGACACCACTGCGTAAACCCATAGTAAACAGCAACACAATGATTACGATCGCCACTGCCTCCGCTAGACTAATTACAAACGCTTTAACAGATTCATCCACCTCATTGGCTTGGTTGTAAAAGTAGTTCATATCGATGCCAGCAGGCTTGATAGACTCAAGGCTCGCGAGCTCCGCATCCAAACGTTCACCAACCTCAACCACGTTCACACCCGATGCAAACGAGATACCGATATTAATCGCTTTTTGACCGTTAAAGAGTACGACGTTGCCTGGCTTCTCTTGAATACCGCGAGAAATCGTTGCTACGTCTTTTAGACGAATTAGATTTCCTGTGTCACGGCCATGAATGATCAGATTTTCTAGTGCTTCTACAGTGTTTAAGGTGCCGCTTGGGCGAATAACAAGGCTTTCGCCATTGACCATCACTTCCCCTGCTGAAACCACATTGTTTTGCTGGTTCAACAAGCTCGAAACCACATTCATGTCTAAGTTCAGTGCAGCAAGGCGATCAAGTGAGATCTCAACGAATAGCATTTCTTGCTGATCGCCCGTGATGTCTACCTTACCAACACCATCAACAAGCTCGATTTCACGGGTCAGGTAATCCGCATAACGTTTCAGCTCTACATAGTCGTAATCGTCACCAGTGAGCATTAACATCACGCCATAAACGTCACCGAAATCATCAATGATCTGTAAAGACTGAACACCTTGAGGCAATGATGGTCGTAAATCATTAATTTTACGGCGCATTTCATCCCAAATTTGCGGCAGTTCATCAGGACCATAGTCCATTTCCATGCTCACCGTTATTTGAGACATACCATTAGAAGACGTAGAGGTAATTTTGTCGATATAAGGGAGTTTTCGAATCTCTTTTTCTAGAGGATACGTCAGCTCTTCTTCAACTTCTTTTGACGTCGCGCCAGGGTATGTTGAGATGATCATGGCATCTTTGATCGTAAATGCCGGGTCTTCTAATCGTCCAAGCTCCAAAAATGACGTTAAACCACCAACAGCAAGGATAATAATGAACAACCAGCTGATGACTTTGTTTTTTATTGAATACTCAGCAATGTTCATTATTGGTTATTCTCCACAACATCCACATGTTTACCTTCGCGTAATTTACGCAGATTTGAATTAATCAGAATATCGCCCTGGCTAACACCTGACGACACAATGGCTCCATTGCCATTCACTTGAGAAATCATGACAGGCACCCGTGTGACAATGTCACCTTCTTTTTTCCACACAAAGAACTCATTCCCTTCACTGCCTGCTTGAAGCGCCGTGACAGGCACACTGTAACCATCGATAGAGGTAATGCCCGCCTTCACCATATCGACCAAAACGCTTACGCTGGTTCCCGGCAATATCTCTGTTTTTGGCTGTGGCATCGTCAAGTACATTTCGTAGGTTTGAGTTTCAGCGTTGGGTTCACTTGTGTGCTCTAAATAGTCCAAAGCAAATCTGCCATCGATGCCGGAGAAGGTTGCTCTAGGCTTGTAGCTCATGCTGTCTGAGTTTGGGTCTACCATCGCTAAAACATTGTCGGAAAGCTCAATACGCACGTAAACCAAATCGTTTTGGTATAGGTTTAACACGGGTTCACCAATTGCCACACGCTCAAAACGTTCTTTGAAAACATCGGATACTTTACCGGCGAACGGGGCGAATAAACGGGTGTAATTCAATTGATTGGTCGCGTTATAGAAAGTAGCCTCAGCTAGCTCTTTATTGGCGGTTAGCTCATCAAGTTCCGCTTTTGAAATCATTTGACGTGCATGCAAGTCTTCACCGCGTTTAAGCTGACGAATTGCAAGTGTGTATTGTGCTTCTGCGTCATTCACGGCTTGCTTCTCTTTGCTATCATCTAGCTTTGCGATCATTTGCCCCTGATTCACAACGTCACCCGCTTTAACCAATACGTGCTGAACTTCCCCAGCGCGGCGAAATGCCATTGGCGTTTGCTCTGCAGGCACTACTATGCCTTTGAACGCGCGATGTTGACTTTGTACTGGTGCATCCACCGAGATAGTCGACACAAAAAGTGGCTGCTCGACGATAGCTTGGTTTTCATTTTTGCACCCTGTTAAAACTGCAAGTGCAATCGCAGAGATCGTAAGTAGAGAACGTTTCATTAAATGCCTCCCTCACGAACCCAAGCTTTCACCACTTGTCCTTCAACCAGTCTCTCAACACCAGCAATAACAACGTAATCATTGTTATCAAGCCCGGCTTTCACACCACCTGCTGCGTCAAGTGACACAGTGACTTTATTGACCTGCTGCGTGCTTCTGTCCATTACCCAAACTTCACCTTGCGTCCCATTTTTGTTGACCCAAGCAGACTGAGGTAACGTCATCGCGTCCGATACATGTTGTTTAGCAATGTGTACCTGCCCAGTCATACCTGTCAGCAAATTGCGATCTTCTGGTCGAGTGATGGTCACGATCGCCTCATAACTATTGGTATCGATGTTTGGCTGCGTCGAGATTTCTTTAAATTGCCCAGGGATACGTTTTCCTGGCTCGCTATCCATCGTCACCCACATATCGGAGTTTTGCAGTGACTCAAGTGATACAGATTCCGCATAACTTACTGGCAAGGTGAAAGATACATCCAACGTCGTGTTATCAATGAGATTCAAGATCTCCTGCTTCTCTGCTACTACTTGAAACGGGTTGACATAGGTATATGACACAATGCCATCAAACGGTGCGTGAATTTTGGTATAGCTCAAATCGGTTTTAGCTTGTTCGTAGTTCGCCAATGCCGCTTTATATTGAGTTTCTTTCTGATCGTACTCATCAGTACTAATGAGTTTTTTTCCGTAAAGGTTTTTCGCGCGGTCCCATTGTGTTTTCGCTAACGCGTACTGCGCTTGAGCGGCATCTAACGCAAGCTGAAGATCTTTAGGGTCTAACGTTGCGAGCACTTCACCTTTTTGGACTTTTTGACCCATGCGTACACGTAATTCATCTACCTCTCCACCAACCTGAAAAGAAAGCTGCGCGCGATGTGTTGCATCAATACGCGCTAAAAAGGCGTGCGAGTCTTCAAGTTCTAGGTCTTTCACCGCCAGTAATTTTACAGGTTTGATTAAAGGTTCAGACGGCTCAGAAATGGCTTTATTACACCCAGTTAGCATCCCAGAAAGACTTAATGTCACCACTGCGCCAACTAAAGTGCGCTTTAAATATTGTTTTCGCACCCGCTTTCTCCGTAGGTTTTATATATTACACAGCCGTGCAGTATAAGCAGAATTTGAAATTGATCAACATATTTTCCAGGTGGATAGCAAATTAATTAGTCAAAGCGTTCGGTTTCTGGTAAAAGTAAGCGCGTGATTAATATTCGGGAAAATTCGAACTATGAATGAAAGAAAGCAGGGGCGTAGAAGTGCTGAAGCAGCAGAACAAACTAAGTGTCTGATCCTTAAAGTGGCAGCAGATATGTTTTGTGAACTTGGTTACGAGCGTGTCTCGCTGCGCAATATCAGTGAAAAGGCTGGTGTTTCACATAGTTTGATCCGTCACCACTTCGGCAGCAAAGAGAAAATCTGGCAAGCGGTTAGCGATGCAATGGACGAGTTCATGCAGTGCTATATGGCTGAACTCATCAATGAAATGCCGGAGAACACACCTTCGAATAGAAAAATTTATCTGTTTATGGTTCGCATGCTAGCATTTGCTCTCGTCAATCCTCACCCAGTACAGATGATCGCCGATGCCATTCGACAAGGCGATGACGGTGCTCTGCTGCAGTATTTCTTAAAGTCAAAAGATGAGTTCGCTGCGATATTTACCGGAATTTTCGAGCAGTACAACAGCGAAAACCCTAATGCACAATTTGATCAGTGGGAATCAAAGTGGCAAATGTTGATCTTCGCACATGGTGCTGTCAGTCTCGCGCCAATGATGCAAGAAACATGGCCGGATATTGCAGATAATCGCGAAAAACTGCTGATCAAGCATTGGGAATTGTTTAATACCATTATGGCCTCTCAATTTGGGATCCCAAAAGAAGAGATGATTCATCCGGAAAAGCTTGAAGATATCGTTATTGATATGTGCTGTACTATTGATGAAGCAGTAAACTAAAAGTAAACAAGCGAAAAGAAGACATAAAAAATGCCGAGCTACAAAGCTCGGCATTTTTGTTTCAATTCGTTTTAACCACGGTAGTAGCGTTGTGGTACGAACGGCATTTTTTCAACTGTCATTGGTAGCATTTTACCACGCACTTCAGCGAACACTTCAGTACCAATCGCCGCCAAATCCGCACGAACATAACCCATTGAGACTGGCTTACCTGCATTCGGACCCGCCGTACCGCTGGTTACAACGCCAATTTTAACGCCGTCAGCATCAAACAGTTCAACACCTTCACGCACTGGCGCTTTGGTTTGACCTACTAGACCCACACGCTTACGCGCCACATCTTTAGTCTCAATCTGCTTAAGAATAATGTCTGCGCCAGGGAAACCACCTTCACGTTCACCACCAATACGACGAACTTTTTGGATACCCCATAGCAAGCTCGCTTCAACAGGTGTTGTTGTTGTGTCTAGGTCATGACCGTATAGACAAAGGCCACACTCAAGACGAAGTGAATCACGAGCACCAAGGCCAATCCATTCAACTTCATCTTCCGCAGTCAGTTTACGTGCTAGCTCTTCCGCTTTGTCAGCAGGAACCGAGATTTCGTAACCGTCTTCGCCTGTATAACCACTACGAGAAACAATGCACTCGGTGCCTAAAACATCGACTTTACAAATATCCATGAACAGCATTTCAGAAACTTCTGGTGCAAAACGCGCCAATACAGCCGCCGCTTTAGGGCCTTGGATTGCAAGTAGAGCTCGGTCTTCGATAGTTTCTAGCTCAACACCAGATGGTAAATGCGCTTGTAGGTGTGCGATATCTTGCGCTTTACATGCTGCGTTCACAACCACAAACAGATGATCGCCTAGGTTAGCCACCATCAAGTCGTCCATGATGCCGCCCTCTTCATTAGTGAAAAAAGCGTAACGCTGTTTACCAGACTCAAGATCCACAATATCCACTGGGACTAATGTTTCTAGGAACGCAGCTGCACCGTCACCAACTAGGCGAAGCTGTCCCATGTGAGAAACATCAAACAGACCTGCCGCATCACGAGTATGTAAGTGTTCCTTCTTTACGCCTAGAGGATACTGAACAGGCATATCGTAACCCGCGAACGGGACCATTTTGGCACCAACTTCAACGTGAAGTGCGTGTAGTGGTGTTTTCAGTAGTTCTTGAGTCATTTTCGTCTCCATTTAGATAGACCCGAGAATGCTATCGGCATTCGATGTGTTTCCAATAATAAACATGGCTCATTCTATTTTGCACGAACAAGACGTAGATCGACTTGCAAAAGTGTGACTCTTAACATTTTAATCACAACAAATCGTACAAAAAAAGCGCTTTAATGAGCAAGTTCTCATCAAAAAAGCGCTTTTTCATCATAACGACCACCAGCAGCAATCGTTTGCTTTCACTATAGGAAATTTACAAGTATTTATCACTATTTGGCTGTCACCCACAAAATGAGCGCATCTTCTTCGCTAACACTGGTCAACATATGTCCCATATTTGCATCGTAATAAACGCTGTCTCCCTCGCTTAAAACAACAGGTTCGTAAAACTCAGAATAGAACATGACCTCACCAGATAAGATAAGCAGAAATTCTTCGCCATCATGACGAACCCAGTCTTTATATTCATCAAAACTACGAGCTCGAATTTGGCTCTTAAACGGCATCATTTTCTTGTTGGAAAGTTGTGTCGCGAGCAGTTCGTGTTCATAGGTTTGTGTTGGGTGTGGTTTACCTTCATTCTTCTTGGTAACATCCCTGCGCCCTGTCGCTACCTTTTTTCTAGGTGGCTCAAAGAGTTGTGGCATGTCAATTTGTAAGCCAAGTGCCAATTTTTGCATCGCTTGAAACGTCGGGGAGATCTGCTCATTTTCTATTTTGCTCAGTGTAGATCGAGCAAGCCCGGTTCGCTGACTCGCTTCTTCTAATGTGATACCGAGTTTCGAGCGGATATCCTTAATACGCTGGCCCAGTTTTAACGGCTCGATATTTTGGTCATGTTGCTCTTTTGCCAACGTCATCGATGGGTATTCATCGTAAATACTTTCTGCCATAAATCCCTCTATAGATATCCATATTTTTTGTCTTACTCGCATTGTGCATGAAGCACATAGTGGATAGAAGTCCACCAAGTGAATTAAACCGTGCTCTTGTTAACAAATTTTGAAATCTTGTTTCCTATAGGAAATTTTTGGTTGATTGTTCCCGTCACAGGCGCTATGTTACCAACTTGTTAGATGTAGAGATGCATATTTCCGTAAGAGATTGGTAAAGGAAACACGCAATCCAACGGAGTTTTTGCCCAAATTTAGGGCCGGATGTTCACTCTGTTCTGCTACGCAGTTCAGCTGTTTTTGAGGACAAATGAACCACAACCGCAAATCATAACTCATCTATTGCGGGTTCATTTTCAGATTTGGAAGGTCAACTACCATGAATAAGAGTTACCCTAACCACAGCTTGGAAAACTTTTTCTCTACCAACCTCTCTGCGACAGATGATGCTGTCTTTGCTGGAATTCAAGCGGAATCCGCTCGCCAAAACGAACAAATCGAACTTATCGCTTCAGAGAACATTGTTTCTAAAGCGGTAATGCAAGCTCAAGGCACATGCCTAACAAACAAATACGCTGAAGGTTACCCAGGTCGTCGTTACTATGGTGGTTGTGAGCACGTAGATACAGTGGAAGCCATTGCTATCGAACGCGCAAAAAAACTTTTCAATTGTGAATACGCAAACGTTCAACCACACTCAGGCGCACAAGCAAACGGCGCAGTAAAGCTGGCACTGCTTCAACCTGGTGACACCATTCTTGGTATGTCTTTAGACGCAGGTGGTCACCTGACGCACGGCGCACGCCCTGCACTTTCTGGTAAATGGTTTAATGCAGTTCAATACGGTGTTGATCGCGAAACACTAGAAATTAACTACGAAGATGTTCGTGAGCTAGCACTTGAGCACCAACCTAAAATGATCATCGCAGGTGGTAGCGCTATTCCACGTACTATCGACTTTGCAAAATTCCGTGAAATCGCAGACGAAGTAAATGCAATTCTTATGGTCGACATGGCGCACATCGCTGGTCTTATCGCAACAGGCGCACACCCTAGCCCACTGCCACACGCACACGTTGTTACGACTACAACACACAAAACATTGCGTGGCCCTCGCGGCGGTATGATTCTTACTAACCACGAAGACATCATTAAGAAAATCAACTCAGCCGTATTCCCTGGCCTACAAGGTGGCCCACTGATGCATGTTATCGCAGCCAAAGCGGTCGCATTTGGTGAAGCGCTTGGCCCTGAATTTAAAACTTATATTGATTCGGTGATCAATAACGCAAAAGTCCTAGCGGAAGTATTGCAAACTCGCGGTTGCGACATCGTAACTGGTGGCACAGACACGCACCTAATGCTGGTTGACCTTCGTCCGAAAGGGTTGAAAGGCAATAAAGCAGAAGAAGCTCTAGAGCGTGCTGGGATCACATGTAACAAAAATGGCATCCCATTCGATACAGAGAAGCCTATGATTACATCGGGCATCCGTTTAGGAACGCCTGCGGGTACAAGCCGCGGCTTTGGCGCTGAAGAATTCAAACTCATCGGTAATTGGATTGGTGACGTACTGGACGGTTTAGTGAACAACCCTGAAGGTGACGCAGAAGTTGAAAAACGCGTTCGCAAAGAAGTAAAAGAACTTTGCAGTCGCTTTCCTCTATACCAGTAAACGATTTTTTTGAAATCATAATAATTCCTGACAAGTTATTCGGAGATTAAGCAATGGACAAAACACTGAAGTTTGCAGATAGCCACGAGTGGGTACGTGACAACGGTGACGGCACAGTAACAATTGGTATTTCTGAGCATGCACAAGAAATGCTAGGTGACGTGGTATTCGTTGACCTACCAGACGTAGAAGACGAAGTTGAAGCAGGTGAAAGCTTCTCTCTCGTTGAATCTGTAAAAGCAGCGTCAGACATCTACGCACCAATCACTGGTGAAATCGTAGAAATCAATGAAGAACTAGAAGACAGCCCAGAGCTAATTAACGAAGAGCCGTACGAAGGTGGCTGGATCGTAAAAGTGAAGATGTCTGATGTATCTGAACTAGATAACCTGAAAGACGCAGACGAATACCTAAACTCTATCGAAGAAGAGTAATTAGGATGTGACGAAAGCTGTTCCCTAGCCTGTTTAGAGAACAGCTTTTTTTCTAGGTTCGGACGTATAATTTAATTTATCAGTAACGCAAATCCGTTACCCGAACCAAGGAGTAGGTAAAGGACAATGACTGAATTACTTCAAAGCCTCAGCACACAAAACGAGTTCGTTGCTCGCCACAATGGACCAAACAAATCTGACCAACAGAAAATGTTGGAAGCGATCAACGCAGTTAGCCTAGATTCGCTTATCGACGAAACCGTACCAGCACAAATTCGCCTAGAGCAACCAATGAGCTTGGCAGAAGCGAAAAGCGAAGCAGACATGCTGGCAGCAATGCGTAAGTTCGCCGATCAGAACCAAGTTAAACGTACATTCATTGGTCAGGGTTACTACAACACCTTCACGCCGAACGTGATTCTACGCAACGTGATGGAAAACCCGGGCTGGTACACTGCTTACACCCCTTACCAACCAGAAATCTCACAAGGTCGTTTAGAAGCACTTCTAAACTACCAACAAATGGTGATGGATCTTACTGGTATGGAAATCGCGAACGCGTCATTGCTCGATGAAGCAACGGCAGCAGCAGAAGCGATGACACTTTGTAAGCGTGCGGGTAAAAGCAAGAGCAACGTATTCTTCGTTGCTGACGACGTTCACCCACAAACCATCGAAGTGGTAAAAACTCGTGCGAAATTCATCGGCTTTGAAGTCTTGGTTGGTTCTTTAGAATCACTACCAGAGCAAGACGTGTTCGGCGCACTAGTTCAATACCCAAGTACAACAGGTGAAGTTCGTGACCTAACGGACATCATCGCTAAAGCGCAAGCAAACAAAACACTAGTGACTGTAGCAACGGACCTTCTTGCTTCTACCCTACTTAAACCTGCTGGTGAAATGGGCGCAGACGTAGCAATCGGTTCAGCACAACGTTTTGGCGTGCCGATGGGTTACGGCGGTCCACACGCTGCCTTCATGGCAACACGTGACAAGCACAAGCGTACTATGCCAGGTCGTGTTATCGGTGTTTCTATCGATACTAACGGCAACCAAGCACTGCGCATGGCAATGCAAACGCGTGAACAGCACATCCGTCGTGAAAAAGCGACATCAAACATCTGTACTGCTCAAGCACTGCTAGCGAACATGGCGTCTTTCTACGCGGTTTACCACGGCGCAGAAGGTCTACGCACGATTGCTCGTCGTACGCACCACATGACAGCCATCCTAGCCGCTGGCCTAACTAAAGGCGGCTTCGAGCTTGCTCACAACAGCTTCTTCGACACCATCACTATCAACACAGGTGCACAAACTGAAGACCTATACGCGAAAGCACTAGCCGCAGACATCAACCTACGTAAGTTGGGTACTCAGCTAGGTGTGAGCTTCGACGAAACCACAACCGTGGCAGATGTAGAAGCCCTATTCGCAGTATTCGGTGTGAAAGAAGAAGTCGCAGCACTATCAACTGAAATCGCAGGCAACGAGTTTGCAGCCATTCCAGAAGCATTGCGCCGCACAACAGAATATCTAACACACCCTGTGTTTAACACGCACCACAGCGAAACACAGATGATGCGTTACCTAAAACAGCTAGAGAACAAAGACTTCTCACTCACGCACGGCATGATCCCACTGGGCAGCTGTACGATGAAGCTGAACGCAGCAGCAGAGATGATCCCAGTTACTTGGCCTGAGTTTGGTTCGATCCACCCGTTCGCACCAGCAGAACAAGCAGCTGGTTACGCAGCACTCGCAAAAGACCTTAAAGAAAAGCTATGTGAAATCACTGGCTATGACGCATTCTCACTACAACCAAACTCTGGTGCATCGGGTGAGTACGCAGGCCTTATCGCGATTCAACGCTACCACGAAAGCCGTGGCGAAGGTCACCGCAACGTATGTTTGATCCCAAGCTCTGCGCACGGTACTAACCCTGCGACAGCATCTATGGTGTCAATGAAAGTGGTTGTGGTTAAGTGTGATGAAGAAGGCAACATCGACATCGACGACCTAGCAGCGAAAATCGAGAAACACAAAGACAACCTATCAAGCATTATGATCACTTACCCTTCTACGCACGGCGTTTACGAAGAGAAAGTGAAAGAAGTGTGTGAAATGGTTCATGCCGCTGGCGGTCAGGTTTACCTAGACGGCGCTAACATGAACGCGCAGGTTGGTCTAACATCACCAGGCTTCATCGGTTCAGACGTTTCTCACCTAAACCTACACAAAACCTTCTGCATCCCGCACGGTGGTGGCGGTCCGGGTATGGGTCCTATCGGTGTGAAATCTCACCTAGCTCCTTTCTTACCAGGGCATATTGAAGACGGTGTAGAAGGCGCAGATTTCGCAGTATCAGCAGCAGATATGGGTAGCGCTTCTATCCTACCTATCTCTTGGGCTTACATCGCAATGATGGGCGAACCTGGCCTAACAGATGCAACAAAAGTAGCAATTCTGAACGCAAACTACGTGATGGAAACACTTCGCCAACACTACCCTGTTCTTTACCGTGGCAAAAATGGCCGCGTAGCGCACGAATGTATTATCGACATTCGTCCGCTGAAAGAAGAAACAGGTATCAGCGAAGAAGACATCGCGAAGCGTCTAATGGACTACGGTTTCCACGCACCAACTATGTCGTTCCCTGTAGCGGGCACGCTAATGGTTGAGCCAACGGAATCGGAAGATCTAGAAGAGCTGGACCGCTTCTGTGATGCGATGATCGCTATCCGCGAAGAAATGGAGAAAGTGAAAAACGGTGAATGGCCACTGGATAACAACCCACTTGTTAACGCGCCACACACTCAAGTTGATCTTTCAGCTGAAGATTGGGACCGCCCTTACTCTCGCGAGATTGGCTGCTTCCCGTCTAAAGCGACCAAATCTTGGAAGTACTGGCCAACGGTAAACCGCGTAGATAACGTATACGGCGACCGTAACCTAATCTGTTCATGCCCAAGCATCGATAACTACGAAGATTAATTTTTGTAGTCTCTAAATCGACAAAGGCGAACCGTTTGGTTCGCCTTTGTTTTTGGTGTGCCGCCCTAACATTTGTTGATACATCGAGAAGGAATGATGGCTAGTTATTGTTTGCACAAAAGTGATTTAGAAATACAGTGACTTCTGAGAACCTTTGAATTAGCACTAATATCTCAGAGCCTTAAAAGCTTGTTGGAAACTCCTCATGAACACTATGTTATGCAGGTGCTATGTAGTTTCTAGTTCAGTTGCAGTAAGTCCCATTTATTACCATAGAGATCTTGGAACACCACCACTGTCCCGTATTCTTCCACACGAGGCTCTTCATTAAATACAACACCATTTTTCTTCATCAACTCGTAGTCACGCCAAAAATCATTAGTTTGCAGAAACAGGAAAACACGGCCACCTGTTTGATTTCCTACTGCATGCGTTTGCTCCGGTGTACTCGCTTGAGCTAAAAGTAGGTTTGTACCATTGGAGTTTGGAGGAGAAACTTGAACCCAGCGTTTACCACCACCTAGGTTGGTATCTTCAACCAGAGTGAATTGAAGTTTTTGAGTATAGAATTCGATAGCATCGTCGTAATTTTCAACGACTAGAGCAATGTTTCCGATTTGCTGCTGAACAGTTTTGGCCATGATGATTTCCGCTGTGTCAAAACGCTAATTGTACGCTATTTTGAGACTTTTCTAGAAAGCACGTAACGCCTTGCAAATGTTTAAGGCACACAATACGAATGTTTACGCACAGCGCCTTTGCCACTAGAACCTACAAACAATACAGCTACCACAAGTGTCGAATCTTGATTGAGCAACTCATCAAAGCCTTAGCTATAACTCAAGAGCAAATCTCTAACCTAATAACGAAGGCTGCTCGTATACCACGGTATTATAGTTCTTCTAGTTTTCCCTTAGCTAAATCTTCTTGTTGCTTAAGGAACATGAAGAAGTTTGCCTCACTGATAAACGGGTTACCGCTTGTACCGAGCTTCTTCCTATTTTCAAAAAGGAAATTTTTATGTGGATGGTTCGAAAGGTTAACGTTCACAATAGGTGCCTGTAGTGAAATTTTTCGAATTTTCTCCATGCTAGTCAGGAACTGGCCAATAACTTCTGGATCATTGCTACTTACGCTATGCCCACCAACGATAAAAGCACGATATTGTTCGCCATTATCTTCAACAGTGAAGTCTAAGGAATAATCACCTTCCGTGTGGCCAGGTGTGAGATAGAACTTAAACTCATGTCCACCAATAGCCATAGAGCTATCGCTTTTTATCTCTATGTCTAAATTTGGAGGAAGGAACTTGTTCTCACCTTCGCTTTTGTTTGATTGCTGTATAGATAGTTCATGAGCGCTTTTGGTCATCACGACTTTGGAACCATACTTCTCTTGAAGTAACTGGGCGCCCCCAACGTGGTCAGAATGCCCATGAGTTACCAATATGTGCGTTATTGGCTTATCTTTTAGCCCTAGCTTCTCTAGGTTGATAGGTATCCACTCAGAGTAAGGGAAGTCAAGCGTATCAATGATAACGAGTCCGTCGTCTGTAGCAATGGCATATGATGAGACCCACTTGTCTCCTACATAATAGACATTATCAAACATTTGAAATGGTTCTACATAACCGTTCTTATCATTCATTGCTGGAACATATTGACTTAAGGAAGCAAAAGACGAAGCACTGAAAAGTAAACCTACAATAATTTTTTTCACGAAATCACACACAAATATATCCTTAATAATTTCTTATAGAACCTCGCGGATGAGAAAGCTCTAAACGATTTTCAGAGGCAAATACAACTGCAAATACTTTCTACTTAGCTTGAGTTTTAGCTGACCGAATCACTTGTAAACTCGAATCCCATTAACTGCCTATGTATTCATGATTCTTTTAGAGGTTAAATAAATGAACTCAATTGAAGCAGAGTCATGAAGCTTCACTTGAGGTTACCGGCACAGCACAATGTGATAAACCTCTTTCAAGCAAACATTTGAATGCGATTTTTCCAATTTAAGACATGTTCAATAAATGCATCAACTCTTGCAGGCCTTTTATCGCGGTCTCGATACATAATGAATACTTCTTTACCCGAGCATTGCCATTCTGGCAACAAAGGCAGCAGGTTATGTTGATCATGATTTAGCTCATGAAAGTAATAGGTTGGAATCCAAGCAATTCCTAAACCATGGATGACGGCGTCTCTAACTAGTAGTACATCATTTGAAGTGAATTGAAACTTTAGCGGACGATCAAATGTTTCATTGGTGATTTGATTAACTAATTTCCATTGGCTGTCGTTGTTTACCGTAATTAGGCGATGATGAACAAGTTGTTCTGGATGGGTAATCGGTTGGTGTTGTTCTAAATAGCTTCGTGATGCACAAAGCGCAAATGGAATCGACCATAATTTCTGAGCAATCCAGTCTTGTTCAATAAGATCACCAAGACGAAAACTAACATCGACACGGTTAGATACAAGATTGATTTTTTCATTCTGTACATCTAAATCGATACATATCTTCGGATGTTGCTCTGCAAATTCATAAACGCACCGCTTTAACCACATCTGTGTCATGTTAATTGGCGCTGATATTTTGATCGTTCCGCTTAAAGACTGACGCTCAGTCGCAATTCTCGATGTCACATTATTTAAGCTAAGAAGTAACGGCTCACAGAGTTGATAATATTTTTCGCCATCAGTTGTTAACGCAAAGTGGTGTGCACTGCGGTTAAATAGTCTGCAATTTAAGTTTGTTTCCAGCCTTTTTAACTTCCGGCTTAGCGTGGCTAACGGGACATTAAGACGCTCAGATCCTTGTGTTAGGCTTTGATAGCGAGCAACAGAAACGAATAACAAAAGGTCATCCAAAGAGTGACGTTCCATATTTGGGATTAACCCTCTTAAATTTGGCTATTAAAAATCAAATATGAAATATATAGCATTATCGCGTCAAGTTAATTTTTATCAGGAAGATCTATGTCTAAGCATTTATCAATTTGGTGCGGTGTTGTTGTCGCTATCTTTTTTTGGTCTAGTAACTTTAACGTAATAAAGGCTATTAATAGCGATGTCTCTCCTTTGGATTCAGCGACGTTACGATTTTCCGTTGCAGCTTTAATACTCTTACTGATAAGAGGTACTAAACGCTCTCCATATGGAGCCAAACTCACACGAAAAAGTATGTTGTCGTTGTTTGTTATAGCAACCGTGGGTGTAACTATCCAAAACTTCTCTATTTTCTCTGCAATGAGATTTACTACCCCAGTTAACGCAGCGGTTGTTCAGGCAAACCTACCACTTGTCACTATCTTGTTGTCGGGCGTTATTCTCAAGACTTCCATTTCGGTTAAAACTATTTTAGGTGCACTAATCAGTTTTTGTGGAGTGGTAATCGTCATTACAGGGGGAAATATTCATTCTATTAGCAGCAATAGTAATATTGGTGATCTATACATGTTATTTGCTTTAATTAGTGGGTGTTTATACACAATTCTAGCGAAGCGTTTAACATCTCATATCCCAGTAACTCAGCAGTTACGTTGGGTGTTAAGTATTGGTGCCATTCAAATGGTCGCTATAGCGATGTACCACGGCGACTTTAGCCGTAGCTTAAATGCCATAACATTTAAAGACCTAGCATTAATAGCTTACATGAGCCTGTTTGGAACTTTGATTGCTTATTACTTTTGGATGAAAGGCGCTATCGTTCTTGGTCCAGATAAGATGTCTCCATTATTTAATATTATGCCGGTATTCACTCTACTGATTTCGTTCATTTCTGGTGAGCAGGCTCAATGGGAAAATGTTTTAGGCGTCTTTATCGTTGCGGCTGGTGTGTATATAGGTAACTCAGCACCTTTTGCTCGTTTACGGAAGGTGGTGGAGTAAAAATAGAAGCCAACCTTAAGTCGCATTATTTAGAGCAATACTTTGTTAATTGGCATAAGTTTTCTTGGTTTCCAATAGGTACATTTTTTCGCTTTCGTCGTTCACTCTTTTATCTAACTTTATTGAGTGCATGTCGAAAATCTTCAATCTTTTGCTAAGAGCGTTTTTTACTATGTAAAAAACAAAGGAGAATGACCATGAAAAAACGACTCAACTATATTGAAGTAGCGCCAAAAGCAATAGAAATCCTATACGCTCAGGAAGCTTACTTCCATGAACAATTTAGCCAATCAGAAACTATGAACATGATCATATGGGAACTGGTTAAGTTACGCATATCGCAAATCAATCAATGTGCATTTTGTATCGACATGCATAGTAAAGATGCGCTTAAGTTAGGTGAAAAGCCGGAACGCATATGGGGGCTTAGTGCATGGAAAGATATGCCATTCTACAGCGATGCAGAACACGTTGCACTAGGTTGGGCTGAATTACTAACTGCTGGCCTACCAGTAGATGATGATACCTATCAGCTGACCTTGAATACCTTCGGAGAAGAAGCTATGGTCAACCTAACAATTGCAATCAACGCGATCAATAGTTGGAACCGAATAGTTAAGGCATTTAAGCCAAAGGTTGGAGTCTATAAACCTCGATAATTCTATTTGACGGTTCTTACTTGTAAGCCACTGCTTATACCTCAACTTAATAGGATGAAAAGTACATGTGTATCACTTTCTCATTTAAGTTGAGGTTAAATAGGATGATTCATTTGAACTTAGAATTTGATATTTTAAAACCTCAAAAGGCTTTAGCTGGCTATGTTCAAGCCATTTGGTCAGCATCCGTCAAACCTGATACGACGCAAACCGTACGTAAACAATTACTCAGTGATGCTGGTACAGGTGTGGTATTCATTTTACAGAATGAAGTACAAATGGATGGTGAGTGGCAAACGCCAGGGGTTGTCCTACTACCTATAAGCATTCTGGCACATCAGGTCTGCCTACCGCCAGGTGCGGTGATGACTGGCGTACGCTTTCATCCTGCTGTTAGTTATCAACTATTTGGTAAACGTCTAGAACAGCTATTGCGGATTCAAGACGACCACCCTTTGGCTTCTTCTGCGCTAGCAACATTTGAGTCTCTGCAAACAGCGCGTTCGCCATATGCAAGGATTTCTACGTTATATCGCTGGGTTCAAACACTGATTGACGAATATGAACCGCGGTATGTCGGCCACATTATTGACCAACCTACAGGGACCATCAGTCAGCGCCAGAGAGAGCGCAATTTTCAGAAATGGTTGGGGATTACTCCTAAACATTACCAACGCATTAAACGAGTTAAGCACACTTTAGAGCAACTCCGAGCGCAACCCGATCTTACTTTATCGGAGTTGGCGCTAGAGCAAGGTTTTTCCGATCAAGCACACATGACTAGAGAGTGTAAGCAGATTGCGCGCATGACACCGAAGCAGTATGTCCGAAAGAGAAACCTCTAAACCTTATTAGCTTTCTACATCAAACCCAATTGATTCAGAATCGACCATATACTTGTTACAATGTTCGATCATATATCACCTACTTTTTCGATCGCTCATTCCAGCTTGATGTGAGTTGGTTAGCTCGCTTTTGATGCCGCGTGCCGCTCTACCATAAACGCGATCGCTTCTTCATTTAAGCAAGATTTGCTGATGTATTGGCGTTGTTTACCAAGGTGAAGGATAAAGCCCAAATCAGTTTGTTCGAGGTGGTCGATATCATTCCAAGCGAGGCTGCAGTCAACTTTACCGCTTTTGTAGCGCACGCCATCTGCATTCACTTCAAACACCACTTTACTGCCGCGACTTGAGCTGATGGTTTGACGCCACAGCCACCAAGTTCTTTTGAAGTAAACGCTACACGCTTCAATCACACTCAATACGATAAAGAACCAACCGACATAACCGTTAGGTAGCAGTTCAAACTCCAATAAAACCACACCAAAGATAAGAAACAGCATCCCTTTTAGGTACGCTTGTGGGAACTTCGTTGGCTGGCTAGTTTGATCATAACACTCAGCAAAGAAAGGTTTGTCGAGTATGTATTCTGTAGTGAATTCGAAATCTTTAGACATGTATGGTTACTTCAAGGCTTCTGTAAATGAGTAATCTTGGTTGCACTCTCGCAACACCTGCATTGTAGCGCTTCTCGGGATTTATCTTTAGTCCTTTTGATTTTGTTTTGTAAATCAATGATACCGCCACGCCAAAAGACCTCGGTGCACTCGCCAAGATCAAACAAGGCGAACCATTTGGCTCGCCTAGTTAATTAATGACCTATATGACTTATGAGGTTTTCTACTTTAGAGGGTCGTTGTCTGGCAATGCACTGTGTATCCAGACTGCCAGTCGGTGTTTGATGCTTGCGCCGTCTAGCTTGCTTTCCGGTAATGGGGTGATCTGTTTGGCATCAACCAAGAATAGGTAAATCGCTTTTACTCTTAGAGGTTGTGGTGACTGAGGAAGGTCAAAGCCTTGTAGCTTCGCCATCTTCCCACCAATCTCTAGTGCCTTCTTAACCAGTTTGTCTTCATTGTGAAGTTTGGAGCTTTTTGACATTGATAAATCCTCTTCTTCGCTTCAATTAAGAATACATGAAGTGCCACGTATGGCGTGTTAGTAAGCTCGCATATTGATAAGTTTATGCCTTATTACCGAGTAACTGATTGAAAAACGACCTTAATTCGTCATCACCAAGATTGAGCAGGTAGTCACCAACATACCATTCAATGATCGATTGATTTGGATGTGCCGTGACTTGCGGGTTACCAAACCAAATGCCCTTTTCCGTGGCAAACGTGTATTGGAGTTCTTTCAACTCTTCGCAGCTAAATGGCAGGATAAGGTGCAACATGTTTGCTTGAGGCTGGGTTGGTCTTACCGCCAAAGTTGGGAACTCTTTAATGATCTTGTAGATCTGCTTTGTTCGCTCAAACAGAGCTGGCATTTGTGCCAACCTTTCATCAAACTGCATCGCCGCAGACACCACATAAGGTGTTCTGTGATACAGGTTGCCACCTTGGCGCTTCATCCACATTGAGGCCAGTTCAATGAACGCCTTTGAGCCAAGCAGCATAGAGCCGCCCATGCCGTTGATGCCTTTGTAAAGTGAAACATAGGTCGTATCAAAACTAGCGGCGATCTCGCGGTATTCTTTCTGATAGTAAGCTGCGGTTTCCCATAGTCTTGCGCCATCCATGTGGAGATGAATGTCATTTTCGGCGCAGTACGTTTTAATTTCTTCTAGTTCTTGCCATGAAGGTAGCTGACCGCCAATTTCTCGCATTGGGAGTTCATAAAGAACGGCTGCGATTTCATCCGGCCACGCAGTGAGATCCTCAAGCTTCCATGTTTGATAAGGGTTCCCTACTGGCAAAATACTAAAGCGATGTTGAAGCTGATAACCTTGTTTTTCATGCACCGGAATATGGCTAGATGCGTGCATGGCGACAATAGGATTACGCTTTTGTCTTGTGACAATTTCAAGCACCGTTGGTTGCGTCATCGTTCCTGTTACAACAAAAAGCCCTGCCTCGTAACCCAGCAGATCGGCAACCTTTTGCTCGAACGCTTGAATCGTTTCTCCATCGCCGTAGACATCGTGATTAACGTTGTTTTCTCCGCACCACTTCGCCATTTTCGCAAAGTGTTCGGCTGGAGAATCTTCTTTATTACCGGAGAGATGGGTATGACAAAGCTGTTTTAGGTGGGCACTCATTGTTCTGTCCTTTGAATCAAAGTTTCAACAATGTAACTTGTTAAAACGGAGGCGTAAACTGCATTTTCGCGATGCATTTTCTGCTTATGCTTCCATGCTGAACCTCCGATTGGACATAGATTTAACTTAAGAGTGATTTACGCAGAACGAAGATCATGCTCACCGTAAACAAGCCATTTCGGTAAATATGCGGCTTCTGGAATCGTCCAACCATACTTATCGTATGCCAATGCAGCAAGACCAGTCAGTTTCAGAGAAACATTTCCTTTTGGCGAATAGCGAACATCTTCATTCATGTAGAACTGGTAATGCGCCTCTAACGCATCCCTCAGTGCTTCTTGATAATGCGCCTCATCGCCATCGATAATGGCAACAAACACATTCACAAATGGAATAAACAAAGAGTGTACATATGGCACTCTGGTTGATTCTAAGTATTGCGGGGAGGATTTCTCCATCACAGTTTGCAATAACTCTGGTAACGCTGATGAATTGCTAAATACACCGTTAACGAACTCGACTAGCGCAACATCGAATGGATCTTTTAAACGCACTAACGACTCATCCATGATGGTCATCAGCTCTACGCAGCGCCAATCTCTCGCGGCCATCGCTAAACAGATTTCATCCAACCAAGCATCCATCGTTCCCCCTGCAATAGAACGGTTACCTACTTCCGAAAAATGTCGGTGCCCAACGGAGAATTCAACCACTTTGTCTGAATGATTGGCCAGCAAGTACACGTTATTCAGTAACTCAAGCGCTCTTTTTATATAAGCTGGCGAGGCCTGATGTTGTCCGAATTCGGAAGCGGTGAAGAATGCCTCAAGCGAATCCCAAGCGTCGCCTTTCATTCTTTTCAGAGGGTGCTTATAAAAAGATTGATTTTCATCAAGCATTCTTTCCCAGAAGCTGTAAAAATTTTCGTCTTCTTCACGAAAAATACGCAATTTTCTTTCTTCAGGTATATCTAAATAGTGATTTTTTATTGTTTCCATCGTTCCCTAGCCTCGCATTATAAGTTGTTCTAATTTTTTGCTGTGATGATATTCATCCTCAAAATCAAGCCGTGAATGATGCCGAAGTTGATTTATAAAATCAATTTATAATCAGTATGTTGTATCGAAAGTTAATGCTTAATTGAAATGAATCGAAAAGCCGAAAAACATTTGAAATATAAGGCTACCGCACAAGCCGCGATGGGTAAGCCAGAACGTACCTGTCCATAAACAGTGGACGACGAACACTGACTTTGTGGAGTAAAGATAGACAGATATTCACCATTGTGTTCGCCTTTCTTTTTCTGTCGCTTTCGATAATACTCTTGCGCAACATTACTCAGCTGGAAAATTTTATGCCTCAAGCAAACTCTGTGGTCGTACTCGACTTTGAAACCACAGGTCTCTCTCCTACTTTAGGTGATCGCGCAATAGAAATTGGTGCAGTAAAGTTAGTCAATGGCGAGGTTGTCGATAGTTTTCAGCAACTCATGAATCCCGGTTTCAGAGTGAGTTCTTTCATTGAGAACTACACCGGCATTACCAACAATATGTTGCGATCGGCACCAAGCTGCGAAGAGGTAATGGCGTCATTTAGTGAGTTCATTGCAGGCGAAAACCTTATCGCTCACAACGCGTCCTTCGATAAACGATTTTTAGATGCGGAGCTTGAACGAATCAACTGTGGTTATTCGGGTGAGTTTGCTTGCTCCTTACTAGTGGCAAGACGGCTCATTCAAGAAGCCCCATCACATAAGCTAGGTGAACTTGTTCGCTATAAAAATATCGACAACGACGGTGTTTTCCACCGAGCACTAGCCGATGCGCAAATGACAGCCAAGCTTTGGCTCTTAATGGTCGAAGGGATAGAAAACTCAGGCGTCGAAAAACCAAGTTTTCAGTTGATGCAAACGGTCAGTAAAACAGCCAAAGGAAAAGTCGACCTGCTACTCGCCAAAAGCCGTGCGTAACCCCCTCCGAACTAAAAGCTGATTCTAGTCTCTTCGACGTTTAAGTGATTTTCGATATACATGCGATATTGGCTATATCTGTCAATATCGCAGTGCTTCTTATTCAAAACAAAGATCGCCTGGGTCACTCTATCCTCCAAAACTTCTAAAAAAATCGTGAATTATGTCTCACCGATTTAGATACTCGCTATAGTCACTCGAGACAATACGCAACAATTCGAGGTGTATTCACTGACTACTGATTTGTAAGCGATGATCAACAATGTTTTTCTGTTCTTAGAACAGTTTGCAGCTTTACTCATACTCGTACTGATTTCTGTTTTTGCTGTTGGCTTTTTATTTTTTGGTAAGGAAGCTCAAGAGTTTACACCAAGCATAAAAGGACGTATTACGAAGAACGATACCCCCATAAAGAATGCAAATGTAGTACTTACCATTCGGTCAGAAAATCGTTCTTTCGAACGTAGCTTCACCACGAATACAAATGGGGAATTCAAGTTTGATCCTGTTTTCAGAAAAAGGAATAAAGTTCTAAGTATTTTCGACGGTCTATTTCAAACAATATGCAGTGTAGAAGTGACCACAACCGTTGCCAATCAAAAGGTTGTTATTTGGAAAGGAGTTTTCAGGCATCATGTCATCGGTATGAAGGAAAGAGTAAATATGTCTAATTTAAACTGCGAAGCCACCAACCCCATCAGAAAGTTTGAATTTCAATCCCATGGGGATTCCGTAAGTAGTCAATGTGACTTAAGTGATTACTTAAAAGTAAACAGATAGAGTAATGTTTACTCTATCAAACTCCTCAACTTCCTAATCCGAAAGCGGTAGTTCGCTGGTCTCACCAACCAAACTGGCTTACTACGCCAGGTACCTAAAACGCTTTGTGAGTCACTCATGAGCAGAAAAAATAACAAAAATCTCAGCATTCTTCTTAAACTCAACACCTTTGTTTCACCTTATAAATGGCGTGTTGCTGCTGCCTTAGTTGCCCTAATCGCAACAGCCAGCCTAACGCTATCCGTCGGCTACGGCGTGCGCATTCTTATCGATCAAGGCTTTGCTCAGCAATCACTGCAAGAGCTTACCAATGCGATTCAGTTTATTGTCGGTGTCACATTGTGTATTGCCATTGGGACTTTCTTTCGCTTTTACCTTGTCTCTTCCGTAGGTGAGCGCGTTAGTGCGGATATTCGCCTTGCGGTGTTTAACCATGTGATTACGCTGCATCCGAGCTATTTTGAAACCAACAGTAGTGGCGACATTATGTCGCGCTTGACTACCGATACCACATTGCTGCAAAGCATTATTGGTTCATCGTTCTCGATGGCGATGCGTAGCGCTTTGATGTGCTTTGGTGCCATCATTATGTTATTCGCTACCAACGTTAAGCTCACGCTGATTGTGCTTGCTTCTGTGCCTTTGGTTCTGGTTCCGATTTTGTTTTATGGACGACGCGTGCGTGCTCTCTCTCGCCAAAGTCAGGACTCAATGGCCGATGTTGGCAGCTACGCAGGTGAAGCGATAGAACATATTAAAACCGTGCAAAGCTTTAGCTCAGAGTCGCATGAACGAGCGGCTTTCGCTGTCGAGGTGGAAAAAGCGTATGAAATAGGCAGACAGAGAGTAAAGCAGCGAGCGATCCTGATATCAGGCGTTATTGTGATTGTGTTCAGCGCGATTTCAGGCATGCTTTGGATAGGCGGCAGCGATGTGATTCACGGAAAAATGTCTGCGGGAGACCTAGCCGCATTTGTGTTTTATGCCATTATGGTTGCCTCATCGACTGCAACCATTTCCGAAGTCATGGGTGAATTGCAAAGAGCCGCAGGTGCTACCGAACGGCTGATTGAGATCCTTCAAGTAGACAGTGATATTAAAGCGCCAAGCAACCATTTGCCTGTCCGTTCCGACATGCGTGCTGAGGTTAACTTTAATTCGGTGAGTTTCAACTACCCTTCTCGCCCAAATCAACCAGCTATCAAAGAGTTAAACCTAACCGCTGATCAAGGAAAAGTGTTGGCGTTGGTCGGCCCTTCTGGTGCCGGTAAAACAACACTATTCGAACTGCTGCAACGATTTTATGACCCACAGCAAGGGCAAGTGTTGTTTGGTGGTGAAGATATTCGACAGTTCGACCCAAACGAGCTTCGACGTCAAATGGCGCTCGTACCACAACAACCAGCGCTGTTTAGCCATGATGTTTTTCATAATATTCGCTACGGTAATCCTGAAGCGACGGATGAACAAGTTATCGAAGCCGCGAAAAAAGCCCATGCCCATGAGTTTATTGAGAAGCTTCCCGAAGGCTATCACAGCTTTTTAGGCGAGCGCGGCGTTAGGCTATCGGGCGGACAAAAGCAGCGCATTGCGATTGCTCGCGCGATTCTAAAAGATCCAAAAATCTTACTGCTAGACGAAGCTACCAGCGCCCTTGATAGTGAAAGTGAACATCACGTTCAGCAAGCACTTGAAGCTCTAATGAAAGGACGCACAACGCTGATCATTGCTCATCGTCTTTCGACTATCCAACATGCGGATAAAATTGCGGTGCTCGACAATGGCGAATTAGTCGATGTTGGTAACCACCAATCATTAATGCAAAGCTGTGAGTTGTATCAGCGACTTGTGGCATTGCAATTTAAGCACTTGGAGTAACGCCTAGTTAAGCGCTCAAAAATAAGCAAAGGCGGCCCAAATAATTTAATAACAGGAGTTTAACGATGTTTTTGTGTCAGTCCAGCGAGCCTTGGCGAGACTAGGAATCTAATAGCTGCGCTCTGAGTGGTTAATGAGATATTTTAGACCATGAAGAGCTAGGATAGAAGATCCCACATCATGTCCCATCGTCGCTGTACAAGGTGACGAAATACAAAAGATGCCACTCGCAGTTAAACGAGCGGCATTAAACCAAGCAGCTCGCCTTTTAACAAAGGAATTCCAGTAACCAGCGTATTCTCCCTTCAACTAGAAACACTCGTTCACAACTACCATATAAAACCCAATCAGCTTCACTTGTAACAATTCAGGTTTCAAAAATAGGAAATCATTACTGAAAAAGTTTACCGCGTTTTGTGTTGCTATCTATGGTTACAATATTCGAGACATCAATGCCTTTAAACCAAGCAACACAAAAGCGGCACCGATATGAACAGCGAAGCGAATCAACTATTTTCTTATCTATGTCAGCGATACGATGCGCTTTCTCAAGAGCTTGAGTCTCGCCCTTTTCCTGAATTTTCTGAGACTATTACTCATCCTCTTGGGCACTGTTTAGTCCGTTGCCCAGCAGGTAGCCAACGCTTTTCTATTGTAGCAGTCAACTTTGCACCCTCCGTTCGCGGGCAAGGCGTGCTTACTGCATTTATCGACTACATCAAAAGCAATCCATACCACTACCAAGGTGTTGAGGTTGCAATCATTGAAAACAAGAACTTAGCTAAACGACTTTTGTCTCTTGGCTGGAAGTACAAGTCCCTGTTTGGCAAAATTTTCTTCGCTAGCAAGCCGACCCTAGTAAAGGACTTTCAGTCTACGTAATGGTTATTACGACACCGCATCGGTATCCAAAGTAAAGCCATCACTCAAAATCCGTAAGCATGTTGAAAAAAACTTGGCGATCTTCTGCAGTACTTCCTCGATGAGCAGTGTATTCAACGTGCGCGTCTGCGCTGGCTTTTGGGGATAGATTGATGCCCCATAACGCATTAATTTGATTTGGTACGATGGAATAACGCATATCAACAATTCGCATTTCATTATTCGGATCCTTCGCTACAAAACCGTTTGAAAACCAACGGAAACGTTCGATGTCTTTTGCTTGTTGCGATTGCGGGTTTAGCCACGGAAATTGCTCTTTTATATTTAACTTTGGAGTTGATTCGCCAGGGTAAATTTTTATTGAACGCCCTACCCTTACTGCATCTACATAGTAGTTATCTTCCGTTTCATAAATCAGCTTCCAAACCAAAAGGTTACTAAAGCTTGGTTTGGCTTTTAACTGTATAGCCTTGTGTTGACGCTCTTTGACGATTTCCCAACCAGCTGCTTCTGCTCTATCTCGTTGGATCATTCCAAGGCTTAGGTAAGCCAGACACCATAAAAATGCAATGCGGGCATAGTTTGGGCTTCGCTTCAGTGCTGCAAACAAAAGCAATATTAAAATAGGGAGTGTGAACGCGGGGTCGATTACCGAAATAGTGTTCCAAGCATAACGCGTGTTGCTTATCGGCCATAGAAGCTGTGTTCCATAACTGGTGCATGCGTCTAATAACGCATGGGTACTATAACCAAGCGCGCAGTAAAACCAACTCTGCCGGAAGCTTAGTCCTCGCTTTTTTGCGAACAATGGATACAACAACAAAGCACAAATGAAACTACCAAACGGGATAAACAAGAGCGAGTGAGTAAATTGGCGATGGTATTCCAAATACAGCAAAGGATCAGTTGAAGAACGGATTAGCACATCTAAATCCGGAGCCATCCCAGAGACCACGCCCAACACGCCAACAACTGCAAGGTTTCGCTTGTTGCTCACCGCCAGTGGCAAAGCTGCACCCAATAAACCTTGCGTTAACGGATCCATCGTTCACTTCCTTTAGATAGATGAAGCTCAGCTGGAAAGCGTACACGCTCAATAGTCGGTTCCAATTTAAAAACCAGAAGGTTCTTCGACATAAATTATCCGCATTTAAGTGGAAAACAATACACGACTTAGTCATGCATTTGCTTGTTTAGCAACAAACACCTTGATTTAGTGTAAGAAGGAATCACGCCGTTCGCTAGTGAACGAACAAATCTGAGTCTAGGCTTGTTTGGTATTTCAAACCCGAGGGTTTATCTGACGCGAAAAAACAAGGCGAACCAAATGGCTCGCCTTGTTTCTAATTTACTGAACGATAAACGGCAGGCGTTTAGTCTTGAGGATTCTCTTTCGCGTTGATTTCAGCGTAAGTGTGTAGCAGCTCCGTCAATGTTTTTACCCACGCAAAAACATCCGAAGGTGCATTTTCGATTAGTTTTTCCACTAGAGCACAGTGTGTTTCTAGCGTGATGGCCTCTTCCAAACGGAATGAGATCGCGTAGAAATGCCAAAGCACCAATCTCGTCATTCGCTCGCTATTTTGCTTTGCGTTGTCTGAGTCATCAAACGCTTGTTGAATTTCACTCAGTGCGATTGCTGTCATGCGTAGCATTGCATCAAGACGTGCAGACAACATGCGATCTTCACTATCCACTTCTTCTTGATCAAAAGTGAACAACTCATTCATCACGTCTTCTGGCACCATTTTACTGATCATACGAGCACTAAACTCTTCCAGCTCATGGCGAGGCATAGTTACAAGACAATCGAAGGTGTAATCACGAAGCATAAAATCACTCTAGGTTAGAAATCAATTTCAGCCTCGCATTCTAAATATTGAAATTTCAATTGCCAGTGTTAATTTCTATCCATCTACGAAAAACTACAAAACACCGTTGATTGCAATACCAACACCAATCCGCTGCTGATTATGATCATAGTCGATCAAGCTCTTACCATAACCCGCTGAGTATTGTGCGTACCCCTGAACTTTGCCCCAAATCGGAAATGACACACCCAGTTCTGCAAAACCCTTATGTGTTTGAAAGTTCTGGCGACCTAAAAAGGTAAACTCGTAACCATTCCACTTGTAAGCACTCGATAGCTCAAAGTGTCCCATATAGTCTTCGATATTCGGGTTATCATCACCTTTGGGATCATTAGGCGATGTCTTTTCATCTTCAGGTATACGCCACCAAGGCTGGATAGAAACCGCAAAATTGTCTTTTGCAAAGGTTAAGTTGGCATAGACACGGTTCCAACTGCGCGATAGCTCCTGTCTCTGACCGTTAGACTCATGTTCAATACCAAAACCTAACCAAGTCGAACCATCAAGTGGTTTCCAGTCTGTTGGGGTGTAGTAAAAAAGCTCTGGACGATAATTGGTTTCACGGAATGGACGAGATGCTGCACCCGTGTATACCTGCCAAAATGATTTAAGAGTCATTCCAAAAAACAGACCATCTCCATCAAACAACAAGTCATCATAGTTCATTGGTACTTTAAAACTGATTTGGAACTCCGCCTCTTCCTTACGCAGTTCATCGCCGTATTTGGTGTCGGCATACGCGCGTTTATTTACACGATCACTGTATGTAAACGGAAGAATATAGTTAACGCGATGCGCGACTAGGCTAAACGGTTCGAACGCGTTTTCTCGTTCTGATTCCAAACGCTTGTCGACCAAACTTTCCTGAAGTTCTTCAGGCTCTTCAATTTCTGGATCTGCGGGCACTGTGCTGGTTACTGTGTCAAGCTCACACTGCGCGCGAATGCTCTTTATGGTTTCTTCACCTTTGCTTTGCTTTATTTTGTCTAGCAAACATAAATCATAAGCACTGGCTGTTTCTCCCATCGCAACTGGCGCTGCCAATAAACTCAGTATTGATATCCCTGCCACTTTTGAAGCCATCTGAAACCCTTAATATTCTTTATGTCAAACCAGATAATTTTAGTTTTTCTTGGTAAACCGCTTGCCATTCTGACGTTAAGGCAATGTTAAATGTCCGCCGACTTTACGTCTTGGATAAATGCAACAGACTTTAGACATATCGGTCAACTATGATCAAAGCGCAAAAAACAACCAAGAGTTGAGCATCATAGATAAAAACCACTCGTTTGCATGATGCTCATTTTATCTATGCAAAATACTGGCTCGTAACTTTGATTGCAAACCCGGCTATGAATAAACCCAAACCATAACCCAAATGCGCCAATGTGCTAAGAAAACGGGCTTTCCAAGGTGTTGGGGTTTTACTCGCAGCAAAACCAAGTCCTAGACAAGGTTGAATGACCAAAAATGGGAAGATCAACGTTACCACGCCTGTAATTAAGCTGGGCATTAGACTGGGCTCTACCAACCAATGATGACCAAAAACAGTAACGTGAGCCAAAGCGAAAGTAACGCCGATGGCATAATGCAAAAACCAGCCAAGTGACTTTTCTCCCGGCATCGCCTCTGACGCCATAATTGGCGCATGCATAAGCTTTCCTTGGGGCATGTACAAAACCCAGCGCGCAACCAACGCATAGTTTAATGAAGGAATACCAAACACTCTCCTTTGTAACCATGCCCATAAATCCATTATCAAAGTGGCACCAATCCCTATTAGCACCGCTTGCAATCCCATTAAAAGCAGCATTTTTCTCTCCTCAAGTTTTTGATTTGTTAAGGTCTTAGTTGCATGCTACAACTTAAAGCCAACTTGAAGTCAATGGGGAATAATATGGATATTGCAGAAGTGGTTAGAAAATCAGGATTGCCGACTTCAACGCTCAGGTACTACGAACAGCTGGGGTTAATTCGCTCGATAGGAAGGAATGGATTGAGACGCCAATATTCACCAGAGGTACTCAATACACTCAATTTAATTAGTTTGGGGCGTATCGCTGGAATATCGCTTAACGAAATGGCAGAAATGTTGAATCAATCAGAAGTTTCAAAGCCATATATCGATCGTGACTTACTAACGAAAAAGGCACTTGAGATTGATGAGCAAATAAAACGTTTGAAAGCGGTGCGAGACAGCCTAAACCATGTTGCCACCTGCCCTCATGAGTCACATATGGACTGTTCTTCATTTCAAAGGCTTATGAAGGTCGTAAAGCGTTATGTCCCCCAAAAGCAGAGATAAACCGCTCTCCCTACCGTCCTATTCTTGATTTACAAGGAAGTAACTCGCGGTTGTGAGTTACTTCCTTTCATATTACTTAGCTTGCGATTTTACGTACTTCTTCACTTTTTTCATCGCCATTTTTTGCTTTAACGGTGAAAGGTAATCAATGAACAAGTTACCAGATAGGTGATCAATTTCGTGCTGCATCACAATCGCCAAGAACTCATCGCTCTCGATTGTAATCGGGTTGCCATCACGGTCTAGTGCAGAAACAACAACTGACGTGTAACGCTCTACATCTGCGTAGTACTCAGGAACAGATAGGCACCCTTCTTGACCAAGTGCTTTGTTTTCTCCGCTCACCACTTCTGGGTTAACCAAGATTAAAGGATCATTGCGTTCGTCAGAGATATCGATGACAACAACCGCCTCTTTTCTGCCTACTTGGGTTGAAGCTAAACCGATACCATTGCCCGTTGCGTAAAGTGTTTCTAGCATATCGTCTATCAGCGTTTGTACTGTCGATACATCAGTGACTTTTTCTGCTTTTACTTTAAGCCTTGGGTCTGGAATGGAGAGAATTTCGAGGACTGCCATACTTACCTTTCATATCTATAAATCGTAATTCGTGGCGAATTATACACACGTTTCTCGATACATAAACCTGCTAAGCTATCTTGCGCACAAGGCATAAACCATTAACTCAAACTACAACACAATAAATGGGTTTGCCTTTTAGATAAAAATCCTACAAACAGGAAACTAAAACGCCAGCACATTATGGCTGACGTCTTGTCATGATCCTAATTGAATCGTTTGTTGTATTTTATCTACTGACTTTCCTTGGCTTTGAGTAATACTCTAATCGCCATTTTCTCACCACTTTTTAAAATTAAGTAGGCGATGCCAATCGTTATTAGCATTATGATAGCAATAAAAATACTTACCCCACCGAGCTCAGATAATAAATAAAACGGAGAAATATCTAACGACATTAAGATAAGAGAGAACACTACCAAACTTGCTAAAGTCCACAGTAAAACAGCATACCATCTTGTTTTTGATGGCATTACATCTCCAGTCTTGTAGCCGAAGTAATAACCAACACTCATGGCTGGGATTAACGTGCTAAGAAAGCCTGTACCACTCATTTCTATCCCAACAATATATTCAATGGCCAACAGCAATGCAGCCCAACAAACGGACGCCAGACACAACAGAGACGTAACAAGAAGTACCGATGGTGGCTGGTTTATTTCTGATTCTGAATAGTTACTTTTTAATTCCACTTTCATTTCCTTCCATTTATTTGAATAAAATAAGCGTTTTAGATCATGCTTCCGCTTGGACAACCTAGAGAAACAACACCGCCATAACTCGTTGTTGGTGTAGCTACCATGACTAAATCAACAGGAAGAAACACAACGTCCGTTGCTAACGACAAAGGAATGTCAATCAATGATAGTGGGTATAACGCGATAGAAGTAATATCAGCTCTTAAATAGCAAGGTTGTCGTGCGACTGATAACGCGGTGCCTGAAAACGGCTTTCCGTATCCGCCACCAGCATGCGCATCTATAGACGAACACCCCACCATTAAAGATGCTGACACCACAAGAAATACAACTTGTAGCTTTTTAAATAGTTTTATTTTCATTTAACCTAGATTCCAACTAACTATTATTTTTACAACTAAACCCTCTCTCAAATTGTATGTTCAATGAATTTACTCATATGGGCCAAGTGCAACCATGTTAATACGTTCTATGTATTAGAAACAATTCATTTATTTCCAATGACACTAGCGAGATCATGCGACGTGATTGGAATCTCACTTAAGTTTTCATGGATCTATCGCGCTGAAAATTGAAGCCTCTACCTGTCATAGAATAAAAAGCCGTCAAAACCAGTGGTTCTGACGGCTTTTTATTTTCTATTACACACTCGATTATTGTTGCAGCTTCGCTGTGGCTTCTACTGCTTTGTAGAAGTCCAGCACTCTCTGTTTGAGGTTCGATTAAAACCCTATAAAACATTAAGCCGCAATATTAATTGAGTTGTTCTATATAGCGATTCAGCTCTACCGCATATGTTTTTTGATCAATCGCAGTGTCACCTATTTCTTCATCTAGAAATCCAAGTAGCATTTGTGCACCACCTTCACCATTATTTAACGCTTGCGTCAAGTAATAGGCTGAAAGCACCTTATTTTCAGGTAAACCACAGCCATCATCATACAAACATGATCCTAAATAAAATTGTGCACTAGCCAACCCATCATCAGCAGCCTCTGAGATTAAAGAAAAGCCCCGCTTAACATCCATGACTTTTGGCTCTTTCAGAAGGATTACCCCTAAAAGCTCTTTACTATGAACATCATCCACTTCGATAGCTTTGATCAATAAAGACTTTGCTCCTTGCACATCACCTTGTTCATAAAATTTATTTGCTTCGCTGTACAACTGCTCTGGAGCTTCTCGGTTCTTAGTTAAGAGGCTTTCTGTCGTTTTAGTTGCCTCAAACTTTGACGTAGTATCGTTACATGCCGTAACAAGGAGCACTACGAATAAAACGTTAACAATTCTCATGTTATGCCCATGTACATTTGATAAACAAGACTGCTGTCGAGTATGAATCGTCATACTGACCGCTTACAATTTGAAACTTTGTATTGATCGGAGCTTTAGCACTAGCTTCACACATATTGGCAATTTGACCACGAACATAAGCACTCGAATCAAAGTTATACTTGTCTTCTTGAGAAATTATACTTGCTAATGAAACTCTAGATAGTTGAGGAGCTTTCCCATATTCCCTTTCGACTTTCAAATACTTCACATTAACAATCAAAATGCAGCCAGATGATTCTAGATTTGCATTGTGTACTCGATTAGCTAGTACTCTAACGTTTTGTCGGATAATATCAAAGAGAAGCATAGCTCTGCCTTTCTGTAATACCATCCCTAAGGCCATGGCCCTTCCACTATTTGCTTTCATTGCAGTAGAAGCTAGAGTTGACGACTGTATTGGAGCTAGAGACGAAAATTTACGTGAAGGAATAACAGCTTTATTTTTCCAGTGCATTCGATCTGTTAACATACCAGACTTAACCGCCATGTTGCGATCTATCTGTTCCTTAAGCTTTTGTAACCTTTTCTCACCTGTAATATCATTTGGAAGCTTACGTAATGGTCCCGCAAGAGAAGTATCTTTTATGGTATTAACGGGAATTTTCTCATTATCTAATTTGCTTCTTAGTTCGACACAAGAGCTAAATAGTTTGTCAGCTGGATACATGTAATTAATGTAGTTGATTGATAACGGCGTATCTCTCTCGTGCGTTAGTATAGAAATGTACATAATGATTCTCTCAAAACCATTATTATGAACAGGATTGCATAAAGTTCCAAGCTCTAAGTTGTCCTAGTTGTGAGATATACCCTAATCAATAAAAGTTAATTTATAGTTAGATATTTGTTAGAAACACTCAGCGGTCATTACAAATAAACATTCGTTAACTATATGTGTTGTCACCATTACATGTAAGATTATTAAAAATAAAGGCTAACCAGTTGGTTAGCCTTTATTGATATTACTGCTACAATTTTGCTTTGGCTTTTACGCGGACTTTAACTAACACATCACCATCGACCAACCTAAGGTCGAATATTGGTGAATGTCGCGGTGGTGACTCCATCACTTTGTGACGACAACGATTTTACGTCTGCGCTAAAGTAATACGGATTAAGTGGCATTTTATTCTCTGCTGGTCGCGCGTAGTAAAGCTTGGCGGGCTGTTTTGCCATTTGTTGCGCGTACAAATACCCGACAAACGCATGTTCAAACTGGTGGTAACCATTTCCCCAATGGAACGCTTTGGTTGATTTAGGACTCAGACCGACTCCTCCATATTGATGATCCACCCATACGTCCATAAAAGTGGGTAACGTGTATTGAAGCGTTTCTTTCATCGAACCATCGACAAGAGAAACTGTCATTGCCGCTTGATCGAGCTCTGCCCATTCCCAAGACGAGCTATAGTGCTTGTATGGTCTTGATTGCCAAGCAGGAATGCTCTCTTGCGTCCATTTACTCTGCCATTCTGGTGAGAAAAGCGCTTTGACTTGCTCAAAGTTTTGCTGGTATTGCGCTTGCTTAAGCGTGTGTTTCATTCCTTTGAAACCAAACTCTGTCCAATTGGAATTTTCCAACAACTGACCAGTGAGATACGTCATCCAATACGCTTTGATGGTGTGTCCAAAATCATTGTGTTTCGCATCTGGCATCATTACCGCTTTGTGGTGTATCGCGCCATAAAAGCGCTGCTCTTTGACGGAATGGTAGTTATCTAGCATCACTTGCGTCAGCCATTGCAGATCTTGCTTCCACTTGGCTTGCGCTGGCGCTGGTAAAAGTGGCGTCATTAACAACAGGTAGCCATTAATTTGGTCAAGTTGAGCGACTAACTCTTGCTGCTTCTCACTTTCCCCATCACCATCTTTCAAAACCCACGCCAGACCGCGATCATCGCTTCGTCGGTATTGTTTAAATATAAACGCTTGCTGGTCGATAAGCGCTTGTTCGACCTTTGGATCTTGCGTTAAGTAGTAGTACATCGCCAACCCCACCAAGGCGTAAGCTTGGTCTTGAGAAGTTCGTTGTTGCCACTCCATCCCCGGTTTTCCACTACGCGTAAAGCTCACAAAGCCGCCGTTTTTCTCATCTTGTAGATGATCAATCAGGTAATAAGCCCCTTTCTTTGCCAGCTCTAATGCTTGCTTGTCACCCGTAAGATGAAAAAGTACGCCATAAGCGTAAGTTTGGCGCGATTTCATGCGGGTGTATTCGCGATCGAAGTGCGGGCTAATCCACCCTTTGTTTAATTCTTCACACGGCTTTTGTGGGTCGAGAATGACACCGTTATCACAACGAAATGTCGGAAAATTCCCCGCAGGTTGTCCATGCGCGCTTTCCATCATCCAATATGGGGCTAGGCCATTCGTCACATGGTTTAACCAATCATCCCCCGAAGGCAGGCCTACATCAGCAAAGCTGCTCATGCTCGTCGTTGCGAGCAATAAGGTAAGATATTTAAAAGACATAACACTCAATTAAGTTATTGAATTTTATCCAGTATAAATAACTCCCTTTACGCATATTGTTGTCGTGCTCACAATCGCCTTACGCATTTGTTTGCATCAATCATCTTTCAGCCTTGTTCGATAACTGAGCCGAGAATAAACGCTACTCTGTCTTCGACTGACATTTTGGGCACTTCGATCAATTGATAACCAAACTTGTGGTATGCATCGACCATCTGTTGATACGTGGCGACCGCTTCAGAAAAATCTTGCTTTCGCTCTTCGTCGTTGCTGAATATCGACGTCCACGGTGGAAAAATGAATACTTGAGAATGATAACGAAGCATCTGGCAATGCGTGATGAGCTCATGCGAGATTGGAAGTTGTTCCAACTTACTGTAGCCATATACGTCCACAATACTGCGATCAAAAAACACGTCCCCTTGGTGGGCATTGAAAGCTCGGTAATTGCTCACTTCTGCCTTCATCATTTCGTCTCGAAAAGCTTGTTTGTCATTCCAAGGTAATGCTGAACCGTGATTGGCAACCTGCGTTTGTATTACTTGACGACCAGTTTCTGGCGCGCAGATAAAGCCTTGTGTTTTTAGCTGTTCGATTACCGAAGTTTTCCCTGCACCGGGACCACCAGTGAATACGATGAGTTTATTCAAAATTGTTTCCTTATTTTTTGTTTGAGTGAAGTAATGCGTATACAGCCAAGAAAATGGGCATCATCTGGCGTTTGAAATTGGAATTTGGCATGCTAACGTTAAGCGAGATCGGTAGTGGGAAATTTGGGGAATAGAACTGAGCAGTGAAGAGATTTACAAAGTAAGAACCGAAACGACGTGTTCATCGGTTATGGAAAACGGAGGAATGCTGAGCGAAGCAAGCTCGCCCAAAATAATGGGTTGGGAAGTGGTGCGATTGGTTCTGATGGTTAACGCGTCAATTGGATATCTATATCAAGAAAATGGCACCTAAGCCTAAGAACGCAAAGAAACCGACGACATCGGTAACGGTCGTCAATACTACCGAGCCAGCCACGGCGGGGTCAATGTTAAACTTCTTCAACGTGAATGGTATCAACGTACCCGATGCCGATGCCGCCAAACTATTGAGGAAAATGGCACAGCAAATAATAAGCGCCAATGGCAAAGAGTCAAACACCATGTAAACGACACCCGCGATCACCAATCCCATAATTAAACCATTAATGGTGGCGATTTTTAATTCCTTATTCACCAATAGCTTCAAGTTACTTTGGTGCAAGTGGTTTAGTGCGATACCTCGAATGGCCACCGCTAAGGTTTGGCTACCCGCGATGCCGCCCATACTCGCCACAACGGGCATTAAGATCGCAAGCGCAACGACTTGCTCGACCACATTATCAAAAAGCCCAATGATGGCGGAGGCTACGAAAGCGGTCAGCAAGTTAATCACCAACCAAAGTGCTCTTAGCCTTGTCGCCACGCTTAATGGTGTAAACAAATCTTCTTCGCTTCGTACGTTTTCTGCCACTACAGCTTGTAGGCTGAGTTCACGCAAGGTAATCGCGATGGTCGCCATCGACAAGACGCCCATAATTTTGCCACCAGCCATGATAGGAAACCAATGTGCTCCACCATCAATCGAGACTTGTTTGCTGACGCTTTGAATCGTTTGAATATCTTCTAGAATTGGCGTAACTACGGTCAAGTCGGTAAGTTTGATATGATTTTCGTGCAGCAACAGGGTATGCGGCTCTATCGTACCAATCACACCACTTGCATCACGCACAATAATCAACCGCACAGGACTTTGCCCGCGTTTTAGCAGCTCGGTTTTTATGCCTCCTACGCTGTTTTTAGGGTTTGCGACCAGAAAGTGAGGCTCGGCATAACGTCCAACTTTGTTGTCTTCATACGACAATGCTTGTTGGATATGCGCGACAGACTCTTCACTTTGATCAATAAGGTATTCATCTACAAATTCGGTCGGTAGAAAGTCCGCAAAGATGATCAGTTCTGAATCCGTTATGTACGCCAAGCGTTCATGTTGTAATTCTTTATTGAGTGATTGATGAATGTGCTTGGCGGTGTCGTATCGGAGCAAATTCAATACCGTCCAATACTTCTCAGGCGGCACTGCTTCTATGACACGTTTACGGTAAGCAATGTTGACCGATTCCAAAATGTTCGCAATCTGTGCTTCTTGATAGTCTTTCAAAAAGCTCAAGTCTTCGGTCGATTCTATCGCTTTAATGATCTCAGCAAGCAAATGTGGCACTTTGCGGTTAATTTGCAATTGGTTGGAATCTATCATTACTTTTACCTATAGCTTTCACTACCACATTCGCCGCATTGACGATATGTGCTATCCGAAGGCATGAATTCTTGATGTTAAAATTCTAGGCGATAGTTGACTTAATTGCGGAATTTATATTTCGCTCGCAGAAACAAAACGCCTCTGCATCAGTTCATGGTATAGACTTGAATGTGTGTCAGGCTCATTCGCCTTGTTTGATAATGGAGTAATCAATGGCACCTGTATTTTTTCTGACTCAGCAGGCCGCCTTACCAAGTCGTAAGGTGCTTCGTAAAGTGATTCAATTTTCGACAGCGCTGGCTCAGCCTATTGTAGTTTTAGTGGAAGACCATCGCCGAAGTGAAGATCACGCATTCGCTCATTTTCTCAGTTTCAACTCTGACCATATAGAAAAAAGACAAGCTGAGTTTGAAGCTTGGACCTTAAAGTTCAACGCATTAATTGTCGAACTTTGTGAAGAAGAAGAGCTTGAAACACCAACGCTCTCTTACGAACATTTCAAAGGGAGCCATTGGGTTGAGCAAGTTGCGAAACGACTTGTTGACCACACTGACTTACTGCTCGTGGGACACTTTAACAAACACGAGATTCAAACGATGCTAACAGAACTAGCACAACAAGATTGCGACTTGTTGCTACTGAGTGAGCGGTCATGGCCTTCTCACGCCAACATGCTTTGTGCAATCGACCCACTTCATCGAGGGGATGAAAAGTCGATAGTAGATAAAGCCATCGTCTCGCGAGGCTCAAAATTAGAACAAACCTTAAGCGGGAAAATGACGCTCGTTTACTGCCGATACGTCGCGCCATACCTCTCTCGCTATCGTGCAGAGATATTAAGCAATCAAAAAGCAGGCATTACAGATTTTATTAGTGCGCAAAAGTTAACGCGAGTTCCATTACTATTACCGGAAGGAAACCCTGAAACGGCGTTACCAAAAGCAGTTAAGCAATCACAAGCAGCGATTTTGATTATGGGGGCATGTAAACGAAGCATGTCATCTCAATTTTGGTCTGGCAGCACTGTAGACACGTTACTTGATCAACCACCTTGTGACCTACTGTTGGTCAACAGTTCCAAGGGCTGACTAGGTATTCCCTATTAACCAACCCTTTCAATACCAAGCGCAGTTATTGGCTCTTTACATCTTCTAACTGCGCGGCTTCATGCTCTGCGTTCAAGGCTTGTTTCTGCTGCTGTTTTATCTCATCCCAACTGCGTCCCGACTCAATCGCAGATACACGCTGATCGTATTTGTTGCAGGCTCTTTCGAGTACTTTCTCAGGATCTATGCCCTTTTCTCTTTCCAGCGCTTTTAATACGTTAAGATAGTTCCACAACACATCGCCTAACTCGTCTTCCAAATGACAAAGGCGATCCTCACGAATCTCTTCGCGGACTTCATCAACTTCTTTGCCAATGGCCTCCAGATAAGTCTCTACGCCTTTAAACCAAGTGTTGGTTTGGTCATATTGAGATTTTCTCGTCGCAATTGCATACAGCTCATCAAATTTCTTCATTGCCTCTCCGTAGAACACGTTTTTATTTATGCCTTTTTAGGACGAATAAACTTCCCTTTAGCCGTCACTCTAACTTCGCTTTCGACCCGCAATTGAGCCACCAGTTGATATATACCGCGTCGTTCACCTTCACAGTGTGCAGTAATCGTGACTCGATCATCTAACTGAATAGGTGCATGGTAGCGCACATCCAACTGCGCCGTAAGGGCTTGAATGTCTCTAGATAACAAACAATGCGTCATTGCACCATCGAGAAGCGAACTGGCAATACCACCATGCAACAGGTCTGTGTAACCTTGATGACGCGATAAAACGTGAAACTCTCCGACAACAGAACCATCGGCTAGGTATTGGTAGTTCACGGCCAAAGAGTTCGGATTCACATTAATTGAAGAACAAACCGCACATTGATGATGAGATTCGTGAGTGTAATGACAATAGCTGTTTGTAGACATGATAGTTACTCGGTTTCTCAAAAGAGTAATTAGCATATGCCAACAATTAAAAAGAAACGGCGAGTAATCTTTGTTTGCATGTTGCAGGGCCAGCAACCTCGCTTTTCATAACACTAAATAATCATTTTAATAATTAACGATAATTTCCAGTTTATTTAGAGTGGCGATATGGTTTGCATAGTGATTACGCAACGTTATAAAAAGGCGACTTATGAAGTTTCTCCACACGATGATCCGTGTAGCTGACCTAGACAAATCTATCGAATTTTATACAAAAGTTCTGGGAATGAGTGTTTTGGATCGTTTTGAAAACCAAGAATACCGTTACTCACTGGTGTTTGTTGGTAACCCTGATCAACCAGATGGCGCGACCATCGAGCTAACTTATAACTGGGATACCGACAGTTACGACTTGGGTAACGCATTCGGACACATGGCACTGGGGTCTGAAGATATTTACGCCGCTTGCGAAAAAATTAAAGCGCTTGGTGGCAACGTTACTCGCGAGCCAGGTCCAATGAAAGGCGGAGAAACTCACATCGCGTTCATTAAAGATCCCGATGGTTACCAAATCGAGCTCATCCAAACTCAAAAATAACGAGGTTTCCTATGACAGACGCATTATTTCAACCCATTCAACTTGGCTCTCTCTCATTAAAAAACCGTATCGTTATGCCTCCGATGACGCGTTCTCGTGCTTCTCAACCAGGTAATATCGCTAACGACATGATGGCGACCTACTATGCTCAACGTGCTGAAGCGGGCCTAATCGTTGCTGAAGGCACACAAATTTCGCCAATGGGTCAAGGCTATGCATGGACACCAGGCATTTACAGCCCAGAGCAAATTGCTGGCTGGAAAAAAGTAACTAATGCGGTGCACGAGAAAGGCGGCGTTATCTTCGCGCAATTATGGCACGTTGGTCGCGTGACTCACCCTGATAACATTGGCGGTGAGCAACCTATTTCTTCTTCTGAGCTAAAAGCAGAAAACGTGAAAGTATTTGTCGATAACGGCACAGACGAACCGGGTTTTGTCGACGTGGTTGTGCCACGTGAAATGACCAGACAAGACATCAAGAACGTTATTGAAGAGTACCGCCAAGCCGCACTAAACGCGATAGAAGCCGGATTCGATGGTATCGAGCTTCATGCAGCGAATGGCTACTTGGTTAACCAGTTTATCGATTCTGAAGCGAATAACCGCACCGATGAATACGGTGGCTCTATTGAAAACCGTCTGCGTTTTCTTGGTGAAGTGATAGAAGCGATGACGCAAGCTATTGGCGCTGAGCGTGTTGGTGTTCGTCTTGCACCATTCACTTCGTTAAATGGCACCGTTGATAGTACGCCAGTCGAAACCTACACCGCCGCTGCAGCGCTGCTTGATAAACTCAATGTGGTTTACATTCACATTGCAGAAGTAGATTGGGACGACGCGCCAGACACTCCGCACAACTTTAAAACCGCAGTTCGTGAGGCGTACAAAGGTACACTGATTTATGCCGGTCGTTACAACGCAGAAAAGGCGCAACACGCGATTGAAAGTGGTTTAGCTGACATGATTGGCTTTGGCCGTCCGTTTGTTGCAAACCCAGACTTACCAAGCCGCATCAAGCATGGCTATCCACTGGCAGAACATGACCCTGCCACATTGTTCGGCGGCGGTGAAAAAGGCTTAGTGGACTACCCTGCGTACCACGCGGGTTAATTCATCTACGTAAAGCTGATTCGCAACTCGCGACAAACCAATAGCTTGCCCAAAAGAACCTTGCTCTTCCCCCTGTGACGCCAAGATGCAGGGTTCTTTTTAGGCAAGCCACCAGAATTAACGTCTTTGACAAGATGTACAACCTCGACACGCAGAGCGCGTCTTTTTACTGAGCAAACTGCGTTGTACTTTACAGTAAGCATTCTTTAAAGCACGACGACCTGAAAACCAATCATCCGGTTTAGTGAGGATTAAGTAGCCGTGAAACCTCTTAACCAACTCGGTTCGATTGTTTTCGATAAATCGGCTATCAAACTCGATGTCGAAGTAATTCAAAGCCTCTTCGATACAAGTAAAGCTGGCAATTGTTTCCTGAATCGTATTCTTTGTCATCGTTTCTTTAGCGTAATCATTTTCAATGAAGTCTAAGTGCCTCGCGCTTTACGTTCTTTGATTTAGCGCTTCTTAAGATCATTCTTTATGGGGTTTCCATATTGAAATTCAATTTGGGAATTCGTTAACCCACCTAGCATTTTCATTTTGAAAATCACTTTAAAGCACTAATTTAAATAAACATTATTTCTGGTTCATATTTTGCTCTACTTCATTAAACGGAATGTTGGAGCAACACGATATGACTTACAGAGCAGAAGTAGACGGATTAAGGGCGATTGCTGTCACGTTGGTGATTTTGTTTCATGCAGGAGTTGAGCAATTCGCTGGTGGCTTTATTGGCGTCGACGTATTTTTTGTGATCAGCGGCTATTTGATCACTACCATCGTGATTAACGACTTAGAAAACCAGAAGTTCAGCCTTGGTGATTTTTATGAGCGACGCATTCGTCGCATACTCCCCCTCTTACTGGTGGTGATCGCCGTCAGCTATTTGATGTCTTGGTGGCTCTTTTTGCCGCAAGCACACAAAGACGTTGGTCAATTTGCGGTGTCTTCCATTCTTTCGGCATCCAACATTCTTCTGTATTTGAAAGGCCACAATTACTTCGGTTTAGAAGATCAAGCCAACCCGCTGTTCCACACATGGAGCTTGGGCGTTGAAGAACAGTACTACATTGTCATTCCTTTGCTACTCATGCTACTCGCTCGTGGTAAAAACGCGTTTTACCTGACTTTTTTCATCGCGGTATTTGCGCTGAGTTTGATGACTATTGTCTATACGAGCAACGATCCTGATTTCGCCTTCTACATGATCTTCTCTCGTGCTTGGGAACTGGCAACCGGTTCATTACTCGCATTAGTGATGAGAAAAGTCCAAGTTCAATCTAACGATACTCTAGCAACCATTGGCATCGTTTTGATATTGGCTTCCGCGCTTTTGTTTGAAAAATCGCAAGATGGCGCGGGCATTATGCTGCTGGTGCCGGTCATCGGTAGCGCGTTGGTGATTTTGTTTGCCTCTAAAGACAATGTCTGCGGTAGATTACTGAGCCTAAAGTGGGTCGTGTTCGTCGGCTTAATCAGCTACAGCTTATACTTGTGGCACATTCCATTATTTGTCTTTTACCGCTACGTGTTGGACACAACACAAGACATCAATATCCCACTTTACGTTGTCACTCTTTTTGTACTTTCTTACTTCACTTGGCGCTTTATTGAAAAGCCGTTCCGTAGCCGAAAAGCCATGAGCATGCGCACTGTGTCCGCGGTTATTGTGTTGTTGACGTTGCCCTTGCTAACGCTCGGCGTTATCGGTCATCAAAACGGTGGTTTTCCAGAAAGAAGCGCATTTTTCGAGGCCATGCGAGTTAACAACGGTTATGGTTTAGATTGCAACGGCAACACCAACGTTAACGATGTGTGCTCGTCTGCGCCGCAGCCCGCCATCGCTGTGTTAGGCAATAGTCACAGCATGGTTTACGTGAAGCGTCTATCCGAAGTAACACCAACTGGCGTGGTGCAACTTACTCAAGATTCCTGTGCGGTCGGTTATGTCGACATCCTAGAAGCTGCTGGCTCAATTTCTTGCCGACAGTTCTTCAATGAGGCTGTCGATACAATTCTAAGTACCCCTTCCATTCGTCGCGTTGTTATCTCTTCTAATTTCAATAAAGAGCTTTCACAAGCCGATTATGAAGCATCATTAACCAAATTATTGAATGAACTGAAAGGAAAGGAAGTGGTCGTTTTCGGTCCAACCCCTTCTGCACCGTTTGCGGTAGGAGAATGCCTTTGGAAAGCGCGTTTGTTTGGCGAGACAGAAGAGTCTGCCTGCGACTTTTCTCCCAAACAACATCACCCTCAAAACGTGGCGAAGTTAGTGAACTACTTTGAGCAATTTGAGCACGTTGAGTTTGTCGACTTGACCGATGCCATTTGCAGAAATGGCGTATGTCGAATGAGAGTTGGAGCAAACAATGCGATGTATACGGATGACAGCCATTTATCTTACAAAGGTGCTGAGTTGGTGCTTGGGCATTACCACAACAGTACAAATGAAGCGCAACAGTTCACTTACGACCGACATTAACCAAGGGAATAAACTTTTATGCTTCAGCGCTTATCTCAGGTAAGCGCTGAATGCTTTAAAGCAAGACAAAGCCAGCGCGTCTATTTGAAAATTCGCGGATCAAACGCGAAATCGAGCTTTTCGGCTTTCTTGATGATCTCTTTCATTTTGGGATGATTTGGATTCACCACATAGTTTTTATCACGAGGTGAAATCGTTGAAGGCACTTGCAGCGCGGCAAACTCTGGATGAGGATCATTGAGAAACTGATCACCAATGTACTGCGTAGACTCGCTCGCCGGTATTGCTCGCCACGTCACAGGGAGATCTTCTTCATCTAAGGTGGCGATGAGGTATTCTGGCATTTCAATACGATATAAATCGTAAAGTTTGGTGATAGCAGGATCGTTGTTTACGTGAACAAATACTTCCAACGAGCAAAGGGATTCCGATTCAGAGAAGTAGAGGGCTTCGGTTCCTTTTGAATTCCATCGCCCTCCAAACAACTTTGCGCCAACGGGGCTGAATGGCGTGTCAGCGAATTTCTTTTGTGTGAGACGATAGAGCTTCATATTACGAGAATACCCCGTGCTCTAAACGGCCGATCAAATCTTTTACGATTTCAAAATCCACCGTGGTCGAGACCATATCAAGTGGACGTTTTCCACCTAAGCCGTACACATTCTCTCTCATCCATTTTAACGCGCGCTCTTCGTCGTCAAACAGTTCTGTCGCGAGTTTCAATAACATCGCTAATCGATAGATTGCATCACTTTCTTGCGTATTGAAGCGTTCATCGTTTTTTAGACGACGCTTAACCGTGCTGACAGGTATCAATGTGACGTTTTGAAACTCACTCTGAGAAAGCTTCACACGCTCAACAATATTGCGATACACCTTTGGCTCAAAGCCTTTGTGAACCGCATCAGTGCGACCTGTTTCAGCGTCTTCAATACCCAACATAAACCAGAAATTGGCTTTATGAGGTTGTTTCGGTTTGAAGCTTTTTAATGCTGCAGTTGCCATATCAAGCTCCTATGGTTCATATGGTCCATTTATTATGGTTCAAATGAGCTTAACTTTCAATCAAAGTAACAATCAAAGTAAAAAGATAGGTAAAGAAAAAGGCGAGCTTTTCGCCCGCCTCTCTTACTTATTCATCAACTTTGTTTACGCATCTATCGATGAACATCGTTTCACTTATTGCAAGTCAAAACGATCCGCGTTCATGACTTTCGTCCATGCGGCGATGAAGTCATGGATGAATTTTTCCTGATTATCATCTTGCGCATACACTTCCGCATACGAACGCAGGATCGAGTTTGAACCAAAGACAAGATCCACTCGAGTAGCCGTCCACTTCACAGCGTCGGTTTTACGATCACGGATTTCATATTGATTAGCACTCACTGGTTTCCACGTATATGCCATGTCAGTAAGGTTCACGAAGAAATCATTCGACAAAGTGCCGACTCGGTCAGTAAATACGCCCTCTTTTCCACCGCCGTAGTTACTGCCTAGAACGCGCATACCACCGATAAGTACCGTCATTTCTGGCGCCGTTAGTCCCATAAGCTGAGCACGATCTAATAAAAGCTCTTCTGGCTTAACCGCGTAGTCTTTCTTCAACCAATTCCGGAAACCGTCAGCAACAGGCTCAAGTACTTCGAATGATTCAACATCCGTCATCTCTTGGGTGGCATCACCTCGGCCTGGCGCGAATGGCACAGATACACCATGACCTGCGGCACGCGCAGCCAGTTCAATACCTACGTTACCAGCAAGCACGATAGCATCTGCAACACTACAGCCCTCTTCTGCTGCTATTTTTTCTAGCACAGCAAGAACACGGCTTAGACGTTCAGGTTCGTTCCCTTGCCAATCTTTTTGCGGAGCCAAGCGAATTCTCGCGCCATTTGCACCGCCTCGGCGGTCAGAGCCACGGTAAGTACGCGCACTATCCCACGCCGTACTTACTAACTCACTAATGGATAGGCCACTTGCTTCGATTTTTGTTTTTACTAAATCAACATCGTAGTCTGCCTTACCTGCGGGCGTTGGGTCTTGCCAAATAAGATCTTCGCTTGGCACATCAGGGCCGAAATAACATGATTTTGGTCCTAGATCGCGGTGTGTCAACTTAAACCAGGCACGAGCAAAAACGTCATCAAAGTACGCAGGGTCATTTTGGAACTTTTCTGCAATCTTACGATATTCAGGGTCCATTTTGAGCGCCATATCGGCGTCGGTCATGATTGGATTGTAGCGCTTAGAACCGTCTTCAACATCGACAGGCTTGTCTTCTTCTTCAATGTCGATTGGCTCCCATTGCCATGCACCTGCTGGGCTCTTTTTCAGTTCCCAGTCATACTTAAATAGTAGGTGGAAGTATCCGTAGTCCCATTGTGTAGGGTGTGTTGTCCAAGCACCTTCAATGCCACTCGTTACCGTGTCACGACCAATACCACGTGTTTTGTGATTAATCCAGCCAAGACCTTGCTCATGAACGTCTGCTGCTTCGGGCTCTGGGCCAAGGTTTGCGGCATCACCATTACCATGACACTTACCCACCGTGTGACCACCAGCTGTGAGCGCGACGGTTTCTTCATCGTTCATTGCCATTCGCGCAAAGGTCACTCGCATGTCATGTGCTGTTTTGAGAGGATCTGGGTTACCGTCTACCCCTTCAGGGTTCACATAGATAAGACCCATCATTACTGCAGCAAGCGGGTTTTCTAAATCTCGCTCACCAGAGTAGCGGCTGTTATCAGCGTCACTTGTGGCTAACCATTCTTGCTCAGAGCCCCAGTAAGTGTCTTTTTCTGGGTGCCAAATGTCCTCTCGTCCAAACGCAAAGCCAAAGGTCTTAAAACCCATGGATTCGTACGCCATGTTACCGGCAAGGACAATCAGGTCTGCCCAACTTAGTTTGTTGCCATATTTTTTCTTGATTGGCCATAAAAGGCGTCGAGCCTTATCGAGGTTGGCGTTATCTGGCCAAGAGTTGAGAGGAGCAAAGCGTTGGTTGCCTGTAGCAGCACCGCCACGGCCATCCGCAATACGATAACTGCCCGCTGCATGCCATGCCATTCGGATCATTAAACCACCGTAGTGTCCCCAGTCGGCAGGCCACCAGTCTTGGCTATCAGTCATTAAATCTTTTAAATCTTTTTTAAGTGCTTCGACATCTAGCTTTTTCAGTTCTTCTTTGTAATTAAAGTCCTGACCAAATGGGTTGGTTTTGGAGTCGTGTTGATGCAGGATGTCTAAGTTCAAGGCATTCGGCCACCAATCCATCACCGACTTATCTGTAGATGTTTGCCCACCATGCATAACTGGACATTTACCTACCGAACCGCCGTTTGCTTTGCTCATATAATGCTCCTTCGTGTCGTGGTTGTGGTAACCACTCTTTGTTATTCAATAAATCGAATATCCACCTCAAACAGCGTAGTCCATACACTGTTTTTTTAGTTAACGCCAAGTCAAAATTTCAAACATTTCAGCGAATAAATAATTGTTATCAAACATGTACCTATATGTAGAAAATATGGATAGAGATCAGTTTAAGTCCATACCTGAATACTTAATCCCAGACAGCCTCGCCATGTTGTGATCCCAGGTCGCTAAATCATGATGACTAAATTCATTCAGAGCGTGATGACCACACGCCCTCGCCATGACTTGCATGAGCTCGACCGAGGATTCGAAGAAATTTTTCAGTTGCTGGGATGACTTTTCAACGTCGAGACGCTGCCTCAAATCGGCATTTTGTGTCGCAATGCCTGCCGGGCAATTATTGGTGTTGCAGATGCGAGCCGCGACACAACCGATCGATTGCATCGCACTGTTTGCTATCGCTACTCCGTCTGCTCCAAGTGCCAACGCTTTGACAAAATCCGTAGGAACTCGCAACCCACCGGTGATGATTAATGTGACACGGTCACTTACGCCTTTTTCATCTAAGTACTTACGTGCACGAGCTAACGCAGGGATGGTGGGTACACTAATATGATCACGGAACATAGTTGGCGCCGCACCCGTGCCACCACCGCGACCATCTAAGATGATGTAATCAGCCCCAGCATCAAGCGCAAACTGAATGTCTTGCTCAATATGGTTGGCACTGAGTTTAAATCCAATTGGAATACCGCCTGTGATGCCACGAACTCTGTCAGCAAACTTTCTGAAATCGTGAGTAGTGTGAAGATCTTTGAACGTTGGTGGTGATATCGCTGGTTGTCCCTCGGGGATGCCTCTCACCTGAGAGATCTTACCTACATTTTTATTTGCAGGCAGATGACCACCCGTGCCCGTTTTTGCTCCTTGCCCGCCTTTGAAGTGAAACGCCTGAACATTAAGAAGCTTAGATTCGTCGTAGCCAAATTGAGCACTAGCAAGCTCATAGAAATACCGTGAATTGGCGGCTTGCTCTTCCGGTAACATGCCACCCTCACCAGAGCAAATCCCAGTCCCTGCCAACTCTGCACCTTTTGCTAGTGCAATTTTCGCCTCTTCAGAAAGTGCGCCAAAACTCATGTCCGACACCAACAAAGGAATGGCGAGTCTGAGCGGCTTACGCGCGTTTGGTCCCACAATCAACTCGGTAGACACAGGAACGTCTTCCAACAACGGTTGTGTCGCCATTTGCGCCACCATGATTTGTATAGCATCCCAATGTGGTAGCAAATGCCTAGGAACCCCCATTGCAGCCATCGGACCATGATGACCGAGTTTAGAGAGTCCTTCTCTCGCTAATTGGTGGATAAACTCGAGGGTTGGTTCTTCTTGAGTAGCAGACGCTGTTGGTTTGTCTCTTTTCTCTCGCTTTTGTTCCGGTCCCTCTTTACCGACTTGCTCTGCGGTAAATCGCTTGTGTGTACCATCACAAAAAGGAGCATTGGCGGTATGCTTACATTGGCAGAGATAGGCATCTTCGTCTTTTTCCGCACTAAAGCTCATTGGCTTTAAGCCGGTTCCCGAATGAGACCCATCGCAGTAAGGTTGTTTTTTAGAACGCCCACATCGGCAGAAGTAATATTCTTGCCCAGCTTTCAACTCTACTTTGATCGGCTTGTTATCAGCGATGATTGGCTTGCTCATGTTGCCCCCTATTTATTATTGTTAACCATGCTTTCTCGCTGGCTTGCAATAAGCGTAGAACAGGAGCGTAAAGAGCGTCAGTGTCGCCGAGTAAAATGCGCGATTGTCGCCCGACTAACCTATACTTTTTATGGGTCTCATACACGTGGAGGCTATATGACTATTGCAACCCGATTAGATGAATATTTGACTGAGCATAACATTCACTTTCAAACCGTGAATCACAGCCACAGTCATAGCTCGCTACAAAGTGGTGTTGCAGCAGGTGTGCCTTTAATGAATATCGCAAAAGGTGTGATTCTAGAGGATCATGAAGGGCGTCATATGATGGCGGTCTTACCTGCCAACAACAAAATCAGTTTGTCGAGATTAAACGACGAATTTAATGCCACCTTCCACTTGGTGAAAGAGCGTATGGTTTACCGACTCTTCACCGATTGTGAACACGGCGCTATTCCACCGATTGGTAGCCCTTACCACATGTCGACAGTTTGCGATGAAAGACTAGCAAACTTGGAACATGTCTACCTTGAAGCTGGCGATCATGAAACTCTGATTAAGCTGGACCGAAAGGCGTTTAAAGAACTGATGAACGACTGTAGATATCTAAGATTCAGCAGTGAAGTTCTGCATTAAACTTGCCAAGATATTTCGACATTTCCTGAACAAGGCTCTTTCAACAAGAGCCTTTCTTTGTTTTGTTGGTAGCACGCGATGGAAGTTTCTCGGACTTTGGTGCCCAGCGTTTCAGAGCATATAGAAACAAAAAACCGCCTATTCGGGCGGTTTTTTATCAATCAAATCATAATTATTATCGAACAAAGATCTTTTGGATCGCTTTTATCGCCATAGCCCTACGGCGCATTAATACGCTCGTTCTTGGCAACCATTTCGGTGTGTGAAGAATGGTTTTCGCATGACTAAAAGTTCTGAATCCTTCCTCTCCGTGATAATGCCCAATACCCGATTCACCAACGCCACCAAAAGGCGCATCTTCAGCGCCAACATGTAAAACCGTATCATTAACGCCGACGCCACCACTGTGGGTGTTGCGTACAATATGTTTGATGGTCGATTTGTCGTCCGACATAACATACAGCGCAAGTGGTCTTTGGTGCTGATTAATGTAGTCAATCGCTTCATCAACGGCATTGTAGGGCTTAACAGGTAGAAATGGCCCGAAGATCTCCTCTTGCATGATTCGCATATTCGGCGACACATCCGTGACCAAATGAGGATACAGAAGTCGTTCCTCTTGGGGCGACGCTTCAACAGTGTGAAGGTTAGCACCTTGCGCTTTTGCATCCTCAAGTAGCGCAGTCAAACGATCATATTGTCGTTGGTTGACAATATGGGTCAGCTTTTGATTCTTGTTGGATTTTAAATAGAGCTTTTCAAAACGTTTTAAGAATAGCGAAATGAACTCTTCGACACGTTCTTGCGGTACAAATGCGTAGTCAGGCGCGACACAAATCTGGCCTGCATTAATGCATTTACCAAACAAGATAGCATCAACGGCTTTCTTCATGTCTGCATCTTTTGCAATGATCACCGGGGACTTTCCACCCAACTCTAACGTCACCGGGGTAAGGTTTTCCGCTGCCGCTTTTGCCACTGCGCGACCAACACTCGTAGAACCCGTGAACAAAAGGTGATCGAATGGCAGTTGGCTGAATGCTTGTGCGACGTCTGCTTCACCCTCAAAAACTTCGACATACTCAGACAACCCACGGCAAATATCGACGATGACTTTATTGGTTTTTGGCGTAAATTCGCTGAGCTTCATCATCACGCGGTTGCCAGCAGCCAATGCTGTCACTAAAGGCGCAAGGCTCAAAATCACAGGAAAGTTCCACGGTGAAATGATCCCGACGACACCTAACGGTTGATACTGAACGGTGACTTTAGAAGGTGCGAGCAATAAGCCGGATTCGCGCTTGCTGGGTTTGCACCATTTTTTTAGTCGTTTGAGGGTATAATTAATATGCGAGACCGTTGGCAAAACGTCGGTCATGGCGGTATCAAATTCTGAGCGATAGCCAAAATCGTCACTTAACGCTTCAACCAAAGCTTGTTTGTTCTCAAGCAGCGATTTTTTTAACAAAACGAGGCGCTGTTTACGTTCATCCAAACTAGGATAAGGCTCGGCTGCATATGCCGCTTTTAAGCGTCCGAGGCTTTGCTGTAACAAGTTATCTACTTCAACCTCTGTGATTGCGTTCATGATGCTTCTCCTAGCCTAGTTTCTACCAATGACGCCCCAAGTTAACACGAGCGCAACAATGTTACTATTGTAGCGCTCGTGAAGTTAGAGTTCGAACTCTGATTAAAATATCTCTGGGGTGGATACTACATCAAACGTAGTTCATAAATGCCTAGTCGTTGAGAGCGGTCAAGCATATCGAACTCATGATCAACGTATTCTTTTAATGTGGCGCCTGCACGCTCAGCAATATTGATGCTAGCGATGTTATCTTCCATACAATGGAACTGAATGAATTGTGCGTGCCCTTTCTGCTTCAAAAAAGGGATCAATACTGCGAGCACTTGATCAATCACACGATGGCCTCGCCCATTGTTGGCAAGCCAGTAGCCAATTTCAGTAACACGCGTATGTGAATCCACACCTTTAATGCCAATAACACCCGTAAGCTGCTCATCAAAATAAATTGCACACCAGTGGGAATCCAGCGCGTTACTGTTCACTCGCTGGGAAATGTAGTTAACGGCCTCTCTATGATTCGTGACAGAATCCGTCCAAGGTAGATAGCCCTCAAGGCTCTCTCGGTGAGTGTTCACAACTTCTAGTAAAGCGGACGCGTGTTTCGTGTTGAGGGGCTCAATTGAGACCCTTTGCGAGACGGAAAAACGCTTCTGTAAGTGATTTCCTTGATACGCCTCTTGGCATGTGACTTCATCCATAGATGTTATTCCTTTTTATTGTGAACGCTCAGCGCAAATCCTAACGCTTCATTTTATGAGAACAAACCTCTCTATAAAAACTAATCAAAGCCGTTGCCGTTCATTTAGCCCTTTTGATCGATCAGCGTAAATGGCGTTAGTGATGCCACATCTACATAATGTTTCCATACATGTTCATATAGGTGATGCTGATTGGCAAACGGAGCCAGCTGCTTAGCTTCTTCAAGCGTACACCAGCGATACTCTGTATGCTCTTCGTTAAGAACAACTGATTGGTTAGGCGGACAAAATAGCACAAAACATGGGATAACCATGATAAGGTTATTTTTTGCTTCGTAGAACTGCTCTAGAAAGTCTGCTGTATGTAACTCAACTTGGTCAATTAGTGTCTCTTCTTTTAACTCTCTTAAAATGGTTTGCCACCCGGCTTCACCCGCTTCGATACCACCTGCAACATGGCACCAATAGCCACCTTTTACGCGTTTGAGTAACAGCATTTTTTCTATGCCATCAATTTTTGAAATGACAACGCCTGAAACATGCGTTGCTTTTATCGGGATCATGTAAGCTCCTTAAATATCGAGTTTTTATTGTTACGCTGAGAGAGGCAGATTAATTGCTACGTATTCTACTGTTTATTCATCTTGTCGACAGAAGTGTTTGAGTTGAGAGGATTTAATCGCTAACTAAGTATGCTAAAGTGAGATCTGTCGCAACAAATGAGCAGTAAAATGTCCAATTCATTCAATACTATGATTCCCATCGGTGTGCGCTTTATGGTGCTTTCCGCGTTCGGCTTTGCTCTGATGTCGGCTACAGTAAAGCACGTCGGCAACTACGGTATCCCCGTTTTTGAAATCGTTGCAGCAAGAGCGCTCGTTTCACTTATCATTAGTTATTTCGATGTAAAGCGAAAACGAATTTCTGTATGGGGCAATAATAAGCCATTACTATTTGCACGCGGTGCTGTGGGTACGATGGCTCTGATGTGTGTATATTATTCAGTGACCACCTTACCTTTGGCAGAAGCGACGATATTCCAATATATTCATCCGGTATTTACTGCACTACTCGCCGTATTTTTCTTGAAAGAGCGCATCCAGCCGTCAACTTTCCTTTGTATTGCGTTGTGCTTACTCGGCATCTATATCATGGTAAGCCCAGAAACGGGGCAAGGCTCAGATAGCGCTTTACCAATGTTTAGCGTCATGATTGCGATCTTAGGCGCATTTGGTAGCTCAATTGCCTACGTCATTGTCAGAAAACTGAGTCAGACAGAAGACAGCTCAGTGATCATTTTCTATTTCCCGTTGGTTGCTCTCCCCGCTTCACTCTTACTGATTGGCGACGATTTTGTAATGCCCGATCTATATCTGACTTTCATGTTGGTTCTAGTTGGTGTCTTTACCCAAATTGGACAATTGGGGTTAACCAAAGCGATGCAAACTCAACAAGCGGGTAAAGCCTCCGCTTATTCGTATATCCAGATCGTATTTTCTGTGTTGTTGGGCATCATTTTCTTTGGCGAGGTTCCGATCATTTGGACGTACGTCGGTGGCGGTCTGATTGTTACAGGCGCATTAATTAATGCGTTTGGTCATCACTTACGGTTACCTTTTATTAAGCGCAACGCTTGATATACCTACCTAGAACCGTAAACACGACATTTAGAAAAACAGCCAGAGTGACTCTGGCTGTTTTGTGTTTAGCCTAACGTTAAGCTGATATTTTTAACCCTGCGATACCAGCGACAATCATTAGCAAGCTTAAGGCTTTGATAAGTGTTGCTGGCTCATTGAACAGATAAATACTCACGACTGCCGTGCCTATTGCGCCAATCCCTACCCATACGCCATAAGCAATGCCTAAAGGCAAGGTTCTTAACGCAATGCCAAGCAACCAAAAGCTCAATAACATAAAGACAATAGTGAATGCCGAAGCACCGAATTTGGTAAACCCTTGTGAATATTTAAGACCGACAGCCCATGCGATTTCACACAAGCCCGCAATGAAGAGAATTCCCCAAGCCATGTCACATTTCCCAACGAGATGGGGTCGTCCCCGAGAAAAGATAGAGCGGTGAGGTCGTCCTCACTTCTGATTGACTGCTTATTATATACAGAAATTTAAACATAAAAAATAAAACACGGCGATAAGCATACAACTCAAACATCTCATGCACGCTTAAATTCTACGCTTTTCTTTTTAACGGTGGCGGACTCTCTATTTCGCATCAATAACGACACCGTTTTTTAACAATTTACATATAACCTTCTGGTGTTGAAAGTGTTGTATTTATTGCACAAATCACACAAAAACTAATTGAACATGTAAATATGAAAACGTTTGTGTGACTAATATCGCTTAAAACAATGACTGATGACTTTAATATTCAGCCGAATTAATTATAAGGTATGACGTACCCATGAAAGCAATCAAAACCTCTATCGCTGTCCTTGTTGGCGCCGCTCTACTATCTGGATGTAATGACGATACTGAATACGTCAATGTTCAGCCTAAAGAAGTAAAAATAGCGACTTACAACCTCTCTTTTGACCGCGCTACCTTCGAAACTTTGGTAGATGAAATGCAAATTGAACCAACGCAGCAAGCTGCGTTGGTCACCTCTTATTTAGACGGTTCAATCGCATCCGAAGACAAAACCACTGCGGAAAAAGTCATTCAAATTCGTAACGTTGCAGCAATCATTCAAAAGAATCGTCCTGATGTTCTCATGATGGCGGAATACAACAACGATGGAACAGGTGAAAACAAAGCAGCCATTGAAGGATTCCAGAAGAACTACTTGTCTGTCGCGCAAAGTATCGATGGCGCGGGCGGTGAAGCAAACCTTGAGCCTATTGAATACCCTTATGCTGAATCTTATTCAACCAATACAGGGTTGTTGAGTGAGTTTGATCTTGACAACAACGGAACCGCAGGTCAAATGCCAGGTGATGCATGGGGCTTTGGCATGTACCATGGTCAATATGCATTTGCCCTTATGTCTAAGTATAAAATTGACACAGCAAACACACGTACATTCCAAGCATTTAAGTGGAAAGATATGGAAGGTGCGACAATTCCAACCATTACTATCTGTGACGGTTCGCAAAAGATTCCAGACGGCATGAAGTGTGGTGATGAATGGTACTCAGCGGAAGAATGGGATCAAGTGCGTCTATCTTCGAAAAATCACGTCGACGCGCCAATCATCATTCCAACTCGCAATGGCGAGGAAGTTGTACACTTGTTGATGTCTCATCCTACTCCACCAGTATTCGACACCGGTAAAAACAAAGCGCAAAACGCAGCAGAAGTGGAGTTTTGGCATCATTACATTCAAGGCAAAGACTATTTTTACGACGATGCGGGTAAAACAGGTGGCTTAACGAACGGCGCTAAATTCGTAATGATGGGTGATCAAAACCTTGATCCAGTGGCTGGTGACGGTATTAGCTCTGTAATGCAAGAGCTGCACAACGATCCATTGGTTAACCAAACCGTGATGAATGGTGAGCTTTACCCAACAAGCTTTGGTGCAGCTGAACACGCTGTTGACCGCAGTTCAACTCACCCATATCCGAATCGCATCACTTCAACGTTTGGCTTAGGGGTAGACTATGCCTTGCCTTCAGCAAATTTGAATGTAATAGACTCTGGTGTGTACTGGTCAGCGTCTTATGAAGAAGGCCGTAAACTATTTAACGATGCACGTATCGGTAAGTATGGTGATGGTAAGGATGTATCTTCCGACCATCGCATGATCTGGATTAAAGCACAGTTCTAGACTGCATAAAAAAAAGCCAACCACAAGGAGTCGTGATTGGCTGTATATATTTGTGAACAAGATGGTTCACTAACAACGTCAGTTGGCTAGGTGACCCTCGGCTTAGAAAGGGTCACTCATACTAAAGCATGAGACGTGCCAACTTTTCAGCGCACAAAAACAGGTTGTTATTTAATCACTTTCATTAAAACTTAACCAATAGCTACTGTTTGCTCACAGAATAAATTGCAATTTGCAAACTACCATTGGCATTTCGCAATAAACCTGATCTTTAGCTCTTGCTTTTATTGCTTCCTAGCTAAGTCGCGTGCAAGGATTAACGCAAGTCCGAATACTTGCAAGAAGAGTCCGATATTCTTGTACCAAGCGATCTTTTCATCCTGCTTTGCCATTATCTCATTGAGCTCTACATTCTCAATGTAGTAATTATCGATGCGGTCTCTATACGAAGCTTGTGCCTGATTTATCTTTGACATTAGTTGCGGAAGTTGATCAATTTGTATTTCATCCGACTCGTTGTGAACCCAAGAAGATAAATGCCCTGCTAATACCTCTTCTAGCTCTAAAGGTATCGCTATGCTCTGACTTATGTGCACATGCAGCAGTAAAGCTTCTCTTTTCCTTTCTAGGGTTTCCACACTGTTCCATGCGAGTTGGATGGAATACAAGTTTTCTGCTGTTTGCTCTGCGAGCTGCGAGTGCTGTTTACCCAACTTATCAAGGACTAAGCTAGTAACGATGATCGCGCCAATATTCAGTACTAATCCAATCAGAACGAGTACCCAAGGTGGTGGAATGTAACGTCGCAGACTTACCATAACTTATCGTATGGCAGGTAAATCATATTTAACACAACCAATGAAAGTATCACCAGAAATGTCACCTGCATCCCTCTAATGCGCTTTTTCAAGTCTTTTTTCAATATGCCTTTAGCATGAATAACTCGACCAATTACAAAAATAATACCGGTGAGATGTATCCATGTTGGGTAAGCACTATTAAATTCTAAAAGTGCCATTAAAATCAGGGTGATGGGGATATATTCTGTCGCATTACTCTGGGCACTACGAGCAATTTGTAGAGCCTCTACCCCACCATCGGCATAAGCAATTTGATTTAAGCGACGTTGCTTAATTACTTGAACAGCCAACCAAATAATGAGTATTGCGAGAATGTTGGCATACAGAGCAGTGATCATATGTCGTCCTTCTTGATCTGGTTTTCACTTATATAAGCGTGTCACTTGGCTATAACTATAGCGGTATCATTATGATAATGCGTCAAATAATCTCAAGTTATGATTTCTATTCGGGCAAAAAACGAAAGCCAATGCTTCATGACATTAAAAATGCCCTCGAATGGAGGGCATAAGAATAAAGAAGCTAATATGTGAGAATATTGAAACCACTATAAGGGGTGTTTGACCAGCTTTTTGCGCCGATGCCCTTTGATAATACTTTCAAAAATTGTGAACAACAGCCCTACCCAAATAAATGCAAAGGTCACCGCTTTCACTTCGTCAAACAACTCGCCAAAAAACATAACTGCCAACACAAACTGCAAGCTTGGCTCGATGTATTGCATTAGACCGACGGTTGATAAATTAGTTATACGTATTGCGATAGAATAAAATACAAGTGGTAAAAGTGTGATAGGTGCACTGCCAAAATACAAAAGCAATGTTGTGGTATCTGTGCCCGAAGCCAGTTCACCAGTTGCCCATTGTTTATAGAGCAAATATGCGAGTGCAACTGGAGTCAGTAACAACGCCTCAACAAACAAGGTTGTACTCCAGTCATAATTTATCTTCTTCTTGTAAAGCCCATACAAAGCAAAGAACAACCCCATCGTTAGTGCGATAACGGGCAGCTGACCATAGTGAATCACTTGATACATAACACCAATTGTTGCCAGCACTATTGCAATAAGTTTGCCTTTTGAGAGCCTATCCCCAAGAACAAATACGCCCAGCGCAACAGATACTAATGGTCCAATAAAGAAGCCTAAGCTGGCATCAATGACCCGATGATGGGTCAAAGCCCAAGTGAACGCACTCCAAGAAATACACATCAAACTGCTCGCCACAAACGTGTACCACAAGGACTTTTTATCAAGCCAGATTTCTTTCCAATTCAGCCCTCGACGGGTTATCCCAAGTACAATTAGAAACCCGACAGGTACAGACCCAATGATTCGCCATGCTAGCAACTCATCCATAGAAGCATTTGGTAAATAACGATAATAAATTGGTAGCAATCCCCAGATCACAAAGGAGAATGCTGCCATAAAAGTGCCATAACGAGTGTTATTCATAAAACTATCGCCCATCTAAACGACCAAATTTGGCGTAAGTAAACAAGTCCGCCATACATAAAAAGGAATGCAATCCCGCAGTGACTTTATGATGCAGATGGCATTATTGGCTCAACGCTTGTACGACGGCGGTAAAGCCACTCACAAAACACAACATAAGTGCCCCAAACCGAATCTTTTCTTTTGGTAACGACTGGGTAGTTTTCATTGCTAGCCAGTAACCAAGCGCCGCAGCAGGTAATAGAGGAATAGTAATGACCAAATGATGCAATGTGAAGAAGCCCACTGGGATTTGTACTATTAGTGAAATAATCGAACTGAAAACAAAAAAAGCCGATAAGTTGCCGCGTAACTGATTTGCTTCTTGATGCTGCAACAATAACGCCATCGGAGGGCCTCCAATCGCAGAACTGGTACCAAACAACCCAGAAAAGAAGCCAGCACATGTCATACGCGAAGGCGTAGGCTCAACCCGAAACGGTAAAACACTCACCAAGACTGCAAACAGCACCAACAAACCAATCCAAAGCGTGAGAGTTTGTGTAGATACAAAAAAGAGTAGCAAGCCACCAGCAATTGATCCCGGCACTCGCCCAATCAACGCCATCTTTAAGCCGCCGATTTCAACACTACTGCGGTGCTTCATCGCATTCATCAACGAAATAAATAACGCGACTAAACAGATTGGCGCAGGAACATATTCTGGCGCCCAAAGAATCAGTAAAGGTGCGGCAACAATAGCCAAGCCAAAACCGATTGCGGTCTGGACATAAGAACCAAGAAATATCAAACCTATTGCAAGGAAGTTTATCGAATCGAATTCCATTTAGATTATTCTTATATTTGAAAAATAAACACAAAACCAAAGCACATTCACATGGTGAATACCTCAGGCATACTGCGATATGAATTCCGCGTAGCATTCATCAAAGTGAATAAAAAGACAATCCATTTGTGCGGTTCGCCCTCATTTGCATTTTGTATTTCATTCCGCTGATGTACATGTTTGCTTACATCGAAGAGGATTCATGCTCGCCTGTTCACGCAGCATTTCTTCAGCGGAATTAATGACCTCTTAAAATCTAGCAGAATTAGACCCGTGAATTCTCCATTGCATTTAATGGATTCAGTCAATTAGTGCGGCGTCGGTATAGCACTTTACAACTCACCTCTTTATACTACTGATTGATTTATCATTACCGTGCTTATTTACACAATAAACAAGTGTACGGTCAGTGTTTTTCTACCTTTAACTTGCTGTGAAAATAATATGAAAAAACAAACGGGATTTACTCTAATAGAGTTAGTCGTAGTTATTGTCGTGCTCGGTATTCTTGCTGTCACTGCCGCGCCACGCTTTTTAAACCTTCAAAGTGATGCACGTGAAGCTCGTTTGGAAGGAATGAAAGGCGCTATTGCGTCAGCATTAGGCGTCGGTTATGGGAAATGGCGATTGCGGGATTGGAAAGCAAGCCTTACGTTTCAAACTTCGTAGACAGTGCTTTAATGGCAGATTTACCATTTGACGGCTGTAATATTGGTGGTTCAAAGCGCTGTGTTTTTTTATATGGATATCCTGATTCTGATAGCGAATCGATGAAGTTACTCGTGCAAGGACTGAATGAAGAAGACTCGGATTGGAAAACATTTCATCACCCGGCTGGTTCAACAACTCGCGAAATGGTCATTGCTGCAGCCGACGAAAAAAGAGCTAGCCTTACACAATGTGGAATTTTATATGGGCCACCGCAGACTCCAAACGAGAGTTACACCTTAGATATTCTTCCCTGCCCTCAATAAAAATAAGGCTGCCAATCGGCAGCCTTATTTGTTTCATCTGATCGGTTTTTTACGCAAAGTTAAACACGTATTTATCCATCATATTCACCATGCGGCCAATCTCTGGCTTGGTAATCGTATCATTTGCGCCAAGAGATAGTGCTTTCGCTCGGTTATCCTCACTCATCAATGACGAGAACATAATGATCGGCATTTCATGAAACGCTTCGGTATCTCGTAGTCTCTTCACTAAGTGCATACCATCCATTCGAGGCATTTCTACGTCCGTAACCACCGCATCTAATAGCTCTTTAACTGGCAAGTTTTCTTCTTTCGCAACCTCGATCAAGCTCATCAACTTCTCATGCGCCTCACCACCGTCTTTACATGTGATCACATTGTAGCCTGAAGAAGCTAATGTATCTTGGATCAAAGAGCGAATAAATGCTGAGTCATCCACCACCATGATCGTTTTAGCATTACGCTTACCGACCATTCTCTGGTTGAGATCCACCGACTTGTCCCCTTTCACATCGTACTTTTCCATACTCAGTTCTGGGTTGATGTCTGCGATGATTTTTTCAAAGTCGAGAATCATGATCAGGTTGCCTTCTTTACGGACAACGGCCACTACACAGTCTTGTTCGCCCGCTTCCAAAAACTGACTTGGTGATTCCACATCATTCCAAGAGATACGATGAATACGCGAAATGCTGTCAATTAAGAAGCCATTGGTCATTTTGTTGAAATCCGTAACGATTACAAACTTGCGCTCCAGATCTTGTCGTGTTGGCACACCTAACCAACCAGCTAAATCCACTAAAGGCGTCAGTACATCTCTGGATGAGAACACACCAATCATATGAGGTTGTGCGTTTGGATAATCGGTTGTTTCTGGCACGCGAATCACTTCTCGTACTTTCGCAACGTTAATGCCGTAATAACAAGTTTTTGTGCTGCCATCTGGCAATGTTTTTTCTAAATGAAACTCGATGATTTCAAGCTCATTGGTACCACTTTCTGTCAAAATGGTGCTGGTTACGTTACTCATAAAGCCAATTATCCAACCAAAAATACGCATCAGAAAAGTTTGATGCAAACGCCATGAGAAGCCGTTCTCTGGCTAAAAATCCAAAAGTCCTTTGTAGTCGTTACAACAAAATTTGTAAACCATCAAAAGGACGGCTAACGCACATTTCCATACCAAACCATGTAAAATTGTCTCATTTTTGAACACGACATTATGAGTGGCCAAAGTGCGAATTAACACCTCCACTTTTAGCGGCAGAGTCAATGAAAAGTTTAGAAATAATTTGAAGTAATGTTCAGCGTCAATAGCCAAACCTATCCAACAGATATCAGTGCAAAGTTGGCTACCGTGCTCATGCCTGGTGTAGAACAAGCTCTCTTCAAGTGGCTTGGTATAAAACTGCGCTTGCTAACACACGGGTTTAAATCGAAGCGCTAGAAACATCACAAGAAAATCTGAAGGCATAGAACACTGAAAGAATACTTTCAGTTTGTTAGTTTTCTGTCAGCGTAAGTTTTAAGTAATCATCCTATCACTAGGTATTTCAATACCTGACATCGCTATTCCCATAATCAAGACACTGATTTTCACTTTTGGAAAGAGTCATTTTCCTTCCTCTTAGCAAGGTTTTTCCTACAATCCTATTCATCCAATTGCGCTGTCGCCTGACAGCACACTAGTTGATGTATTAGGTGAGGTTAACTTTGAATAATGTTCTTATTATCGACGCTCAACCATTGTATAGCGAAGCACTTGCTTCTCTAGTTGAATCCGTAATCAACGCAGCTGAAGTGATTCAAACCACTGACAGTGCGGAAGTGATGGATCTTGTTCGAGGCCAAAAGATTGATTTGATTATTCTAGACGTAGTGCTTGGCGACCGCGATGGTATGCGTTTAGCCAAAAACATTTTAGCGACGGGATATCGTGGCCGACTGTTATTTGTTTCTTCACGTGACTACTCGAGTCTTTCTAAAGCCGCGTACGAAATGGGCGCAAACGGCTTCTTAAGCAAACATGAAACAAGAGAGACCATTATTGACGCAATTGTGAGTGTTTCACGCGGTTACTCAATGTTTAAGTCGACTCACACACCATCGTCGGGTAACGTAACACTTTCAAATCGCGAAGCCATGGTGTTCCATTATCTTGTACAAGGCTACTCAAATAAGAAGATTTCTGAACAACTTTCACTCAGCGCTAAAACAATCAGCACCTACAAAACGCGTATTCTGAAAAAGTACCATGCGGACACGTTGATTGAACTTCTGCATACTATCCCTCAGTCAGAAAACATTGAGTTTTGCCGCTAAGCGCTCATGTATTTTGCAATAGCACCGATTAACAACTGGTGCATTGCATCATGTCTTAAGCTTTGCTTCACCTGTACAACCACTTTTGGCCAGCCATCTGGGTAAAAATGCTCTGGCACTCTTATAAATTTATATCCATCAATTGGCGCCTGATATTCAAGTAACACGGTTGCGGCGCTTTTTTGCTTAATTAGCTTCAATACGCTGCTTACGTTGTCTAGAGCCGCAATACGGTTGATGACCATACCGTGGCTTTCCATTGCACGCTTAACGAGCTGCTCTTTCTCTTTCCAACCGATAATCTCTAACATGATAAAGGGAAGTTTGGCCGCTTCTTCCAGGGTGGTAATTCCCAGCTCTTCAGGGACAACTACCACAGCAGGCGCATAGCCGATGAACTTCTGATAAACAGATTTCGGAACATCCTCGTTGAAGTAATGTAACTGCGCATCCACTTTGCCTAGGATTATCTCTTCTATCGTATACTCTGTAATCGTTGCTATCGAAATGTGCGCCTTGGGAAACAGCACCATTAAATCCATTGCAAGTAAATGCCCAAATGAGTATTGAGCGGTTTGCGGTAAACAAATGGTGATGTCTTTTTCGTAATTTTCCGGTTCAAACTCATCTCTAATTAGACAAGTTTCAAGCTTCTCGAGTGCATCGGAAATTTTAGGTAATTGACGTTTTAAATAGTCCGTCGGTTCCATGTGATGAGGATGCCGAATAAACAATTCATCGTTTAGCTGGAGTCGCAATCGGGCAAGGTATTTGCTAATTGACGCTTCACTCTTCCCCATCGCTTTCGCAACGGGCTTGAGCTGACGGTGCTTATCCAGTAAGACAAGTATTTTAAGTAAGTTTAAGTCGAGATCTTTGTTCACGTGCGACACCAGATGTAAGGTCGAGAATAAATAGAGCAATCACTATTTGTTGACTGCTCTAATATAAAAGACCACTCATTCTGTTTGGTCAAATTAATCAAACAGTTATGTCATGGTTATGTTCCGTAACTTAACATTGAGTCAATACCAGACCTGCTTAATGGGACTTTTGTCTGTGTTTTTTCATCTCATAGAGATCTTCATCTGCACGTACAATAACGTCCTGAAGCGTTTCGTGTAATTCATTCGCCGCGATACCAGTACTCACACTAACCTCGATATCCAAGGTCTTTAGTCGGTTATCTTTAACGACACTACGAAGCTTCTTCGCCAATATTGAAGATTGACTGATACTGCAACCCGGCAGAATCACAACAAACTCATCACCACCAGTTCGAACTAGATAATCACTATTTCGAAACACTTTAGACATAGCATCAGCAATAATTCCAATAACTTCGTCCCCTACATGGTGACCGTAATGGTCATTGATTCGCTTGATCCTATCGCCATCTATTGCAATGACGGAATATGGCGCGGTTTCCAAACGACGTTTGAACTCGCTATCTTGAAAAACTCTGCGGTTAAACAATCCCGTTAAATCATCTTTCGTCACGTTCGTCAGTGCTTTCGCGAGGCGAAGTTGGCTCTCTTTAGATTCATAAGCTTTGTTGTAATACGCTAAGGTTACGAAAAAGAAGATGATAAACAAGAACACGTAATCCAATACAATTTTGCTGAATGGGTACATGTAAACGATAAGATTGTTGTTGTCTGCGACATATGATTGGGTGTACGCGAATGATGGAAAGGGGTAGCCAGCGAAATAAATCACCATTTGTTTGTTCCCATTCGCTATTTGAACATCCACCGCTTTCCCATCATTATAAAGCGGCGAGAGGTATAATTGTTCCGAGAACTCTCCCACTAACTCACCTTGAAAGTAAACCGGACTCATGATGCTTATCGCCATGTCATCGGAGTATGTCGTTTTAAATGGTAGGGAAAACAATACCCGGTCCGTTAGTTGCTCTTTCCACGCGGCTAACACACAAGAATAGTTACTTTTACACCAATCAACATCAAATGTGGCTTTCACTCCCTCTAGCGCTTCAATCGGTCTCTCTAAGATGAGTTTGTTTCCAGTATAAGAACGAAAATACATAACGGCATTTTGTCGATTGAACGCATTTGATAAATACGCTTCAGCCTGATGAAGCGATTTCCGTGCAACAGCTTCAACGTAATTAAGTTTTTCATAACGTGACAGGGAGTAAATCGCATCTTGAAAGCTCAGCTCTGTTTGCGCTTCTACTTCACTCACGCTCATGCCTTTGTATTGCTCGAGCTGCGCTTCCGTCAATAGCCCCATGAGAATTACTTTTTGTTTTATTTTGGCTAAATTATTCGCGTAAGTGTTGAACTGCTTTACTTCATAAGAAATTAACACCGCACCAATCATTGTGACAGAAGTGACGAATAGTAATGTTGCGATGAAAAGAGACAACGCGATACTTTTAAGTGTCATGATGCGGTCTTACGCCCCCGCCACTCTTGTTAGCTCAACAATGTTCTTTACGTTAAATTTATCCAATAGACGACGTTTGTATGTGCTGACTGTTTTGTCACTTATTGATAGCACTGAAGCGATTTCTCGATTGGACTTTCCTTGTAATAAATACTTCATTACTGCGCTTTCTCTGCTTGAAAGTTGTGGCATTTCTCGAACGCTATTAACAACTTGCTTAAATTTGAAGAAGGTATACCCCTTCTCTACCGCTTCTATCGCGTCTTTAAGAATGTCGTGATTTTCCGATTTACACACATAGCCATCAGCGCCAGAACGAAAAGCCATTTGGCTGTACATTTGGCTAGTTTCAGCGGAGAAGAAAATGACTTTGCCTTCATAACCATGGGATTTGATACGTTTGTAGAAATCAAACCCATCGCAATCTGCCAAGTTCACATCTAAGATCAACAGTTGAATTTCTTCCTTTTTCAATATTTGTAATGCCATCTTCGCTGATGTTGCAGTAAATACCCCATTTGTTTTCCCTAACTCTTCCAACAACGACTTGATTGCAACACAAACGAGAGGATGATCGTCAAAGATCAAGTAATTCAATTTATTCATATCTTTCATTTAGTATGGTTATGACTTCTAGTGGCATGGGTTTATCAATGTAGAAGCCTTGGCAAAGATCAATCCCATACTCACGTATCGCTTGCAGTGTGACTTCGTCTTCAATACCTTCCGCGACCAGTCGTATATTCAAACTTTTCGCTAACGCGCAAATAGCAACAACGATGTTGCGTTTTTTGATGTCGCATTCGACACCTTGTACAAACGAACGATCGATTTTTAACTCGTTGAATGGCAGTTGAGCCAGTTTTTCAAACGTTGATGAACCCGTGCCAAAATCATCTATTGAGACAGTGACACCGTTCATCCTCAACTTGAGTAAATTCTTGTACAGGGACGCGCTAGTCTGAAATGTATCTCGCTCTGTAATTTCAATGGTGATTTGTGATGGGTCAATCTCGCTCTCTAAACATTGCTGTAAAAAGTAATGAGAGAACGCCGTATCTTCTAAGTTTTCATGGTCTACATTGATGGATACGTTTTGCGTCAATCCGCGGTGTTTCATGTCATAGATAACATTACTCAATACAGCTTGAAACAACTCTCCAGAAAGGCGGCAACGCTCTACAATTGGCAAAAAATAATGAGGGGGTAACACACCATAAATAGGATGATTCCAACGCGCGAGCGCTTCATACCCAAGCACTTCCCCACTTTGCACATCGACTAAAGGCTGGTAATAATTTTTCACTCGCCCTTCAGCCAGAGCAAACAGGAATTCTTGATCTTCCACTTCAATAGGTTGAGCAAAGCTGACTTGTTTCGCTTTTTCATCTTTTATTTTACCCAACAAATCAACGACTTCATTTTCATCGTATGGCTTAGGCAGCTTCCCTAATACTTCAAAGCTAAATCCCTCGCACATGGCTCTTACCGCAGAAATAATGGTCAATTCCATTGCACTGACCAGTACAACTTGCCCCTGGTACTGGACTTTATCGAGCATTTCCATCATATCGATGCCGTCTTTTCCGGGCATTTGGATATCACAAAAAATTACGTCAAAATGTTGTTCCTGCACACTCTGAATAGCGGCATCCACACAGTTAAAAGGGATGACTTGCGCGCAATAGCGATCCAATATTTGCGTAAGTATTGTGGTTTGTAGCGGATGGTCATCAATCACCATCACATTAAATTGTGTATTCATTTGTCTCTACCCAATAGTTTATGTTTTCGATCTCCTGCTCGATTCGTAAAATTAGCTCCACTGTTCGCCTGTCAAACTCCGCAGCAGTAACTCGTTCTGCCTCAATGCAAAGCTCAGTCAGCATGCTTACCCCTATCGCCCCAACCGCTCCTTTGATGCCATGAATGACCCGTTTTTTGTCTCGCTCAGTCGATGCGGCGTTTAAGTTTTTTATATCTGTAGACATTGATTGACTAAACACGCGCGCAATCTCTTTTGCGTCCTGTGCTTTGAACCGTTTAATCCAGCCGGGCAGCCTACCCCTCTCTTTTTCGCCAATAAATGGAATCAAAACGGTTTTTAATTGATTAAGGTCATAGGGCTTGTAGAGCACATCATCAATGCCGATATCCTGTGTGCGCTCAATGGCAAGACGAGCATCTTCTGCTGTCACACCGATGATTGGAATTGCTTTAAATTCGGAGTTTTTCACGTGCCTAACAAGCTCATAGCCATCCATTTCTGGCATATGAAAATCGGTCAGCAGCAACACAACGTTTTCATCTTGGTTGATGTATTCCCATGCTTCGCGGCCGTTATTCACAATGACAGGTTCGATTCCAAGTTCATGAAGCTGCATTGCTATCACACTTTGGTTAATGGGATTATCTTCTGCGACCAGTACCGTGCCGAGAACCCAAGAAACCACTTCTTGATTTACGTCACTAAGCTTGGTTTCTTGCTGCGTTTGGCTGAGCAAATTGAACAATGTATCTGGATATTGAATCTCTCTTAGCGTAAGACTGCCAAGTACCCTTTGTTCGTCACGCAGCATTAGGCCATTAAAACTGGCATCGCTGTCGTGTATAGGGTGAAGGTTCGCCACCATTGTTTTTAACGTCGCTGGACGCATTTTCCACGCATCACACCACTGGCGAATATTAAGTGGTAAGCTCTCGCTATACGTCCAGTTCAAACAAACGTCTGGCTCAGAGTCGCAATGCTCAATTGGCAGTTTGACGGTAATCGTCGTGCCCAAGCCAAATTGTGAATCGATGCAGAGCACGCCGCCCATGCAGTCGATCAATCGGTCAACAATGCTCAGCCCCAATCCAGTACCGCCATATTTACGCGTAATAGTGTCATCCGCTTGAACAAAAGGATTGAGAATGCCTTCGAGTTGGTCATCCGTCATGCCGATACCTGAATCCGCCACTTTCAAAATAAGCTGCTTTTCATGAAGAATGACACTGATTCCAACCTCTCCTTCGGCAGTGAATTTCACCGCATTGGAAAGTAGATTGGTGGTAATTTGCACCAATCGCAGCGCGTCGATTTCAATGAAAGCATTCGAAAATGGTTTGATTGTCACTTTGTAATCCAAACCTTTCGCGAGCGCTCGTGGTTCAAAGCTTCGAAACACATCGCACAAGGTTTTAAGCAAGTCGGTCTTAACTGGGGCGACGGTTAAGTGCCCTGCCTCTAACTTTGAATAATCCAGTACTTCGTCTACTAACGTATTCAAATGATTGAGCGAGCGTATGGCTTGGGCAATTAACTCGCGATTTGAATCTGCCGTCACTTGGTGATTTAGCAAATCGAGGATGCCGTGTGCTGCCGACAATGGCGTTCTTAATTCGTGACTCATGGTTGCCAAAAAGTTTTCGCGCGCACGTACCGCGGTTTGCGCTTCTTTTTGCGCATCGATTAACGCCTGTTCACGTTCTTTTTGCTGGGTAATATCTTGAATCACAGTCAGTACAAACTTGTTCTTACCGCTAGGAGAAGCGATGACTTTGCGTTCTCGATATACATGTTTAATATCAAGTTCACAGCCCGACGAGGCAACCTCTTCTGAAATACGCTTTCCAGCAATAACAGTGGTCAGTTCATCAAAATTATTCACCAGAGGAACGTGCGCAGAATCACTTTTCAAACTACATTGTTGGCACTGTTTACTGTTGTAGTTCGCACAATTGCTCATCTCCATATGGTTATTTTCACTATGGATAAAAACCAAGCTATTGATCTCTTTGATGATGTCCATCAGCCATTGCTTTTCCGCTTCCTCATTGTCAGCATTAAATTCGGCTAACCTCACTTTAAGTCGCATGTGAGATAAGATGAAATACGCCGCAATCAACATGAGACAGAATATGAATGAACCAGCAACAACAAATGTAGCGATCTGCTCCGCGTCATAGCCATAAGTCAGTTTGAAGCTTCGGTGAGAACGCAGCAGTTTTTCGATCTCGTTAGAATCAATGGTTTCGATGATGCTGTTCAACATGTGTTGCAGTTGTGTATTGTGGTTTGCAACCGCAAATGCATTAGAGAACGTCAAAACGTCCTCCGCATTGATCACCAAGCCATCGACTTGATCTTGTGCAATCATGTTGTGAACGATGTCGTCAGGAATATAAGCCACATCCAAAACGCCCGATTTCAAATCGGTAAGCAGCTTCTTCAAATCATTATAATGATCAACTTGGCCTTGCTGCAAAGTGCCCAAATGAACTAACCCTTGCTTTTTCAAAGTGAGCAGAATACCCGCTTCTTTCAGTGCAGATTTATCGCGCTTGCTCTGCTCCGCTTGGATAGCCACGTAATTACTGTGCATGAATGGTTTAGTGAACAACCAATCTGACTTAGGTAGCTCACCCACATAAGAAACGGGGACTATATCGGCATCAAATGCCGTTAATCCATTAGAAAGGCTCGACGTCGGCTTCACATACTTAAAGCTCAAGCCAGTACGAGACTGCAATAAGTCGACAAAATCTGGAAAGAAACCGTCTAACTCGCCCGTTTGCGAATCTCGGTAGAGAAACGGATAAGCTTCGTCACTGCTGCTGTAAGTTATCACTAGTTTGTTTTGATGATTACGTCGGTAATCTACCAATAACTTATCACTGATATGGTAAGGATTTTTCGAGGCGACGGAGCGAATGTTTTTTCCATTTTGCTCCCAGTGAAGGATTTTGTTGATGTCATCGATCAGACTCTGTTTGTCCAACGAAGCGATAAAACTCACCTCTTCGTCTTTCAACCAACTGGGAATATCGACAACCCCTTTTACAATGTCATTCAAATCCAAATATTGGGTAATACCAACATAAGTGTAAATCAGCGCGTTCGCTTTACCTCGCTTAACTTCATTAAACGCCTCTAAACGTGTTTTAACATAATGTATCTTATCGATACCACGTTCAGTGAGGTTGTCACAATACACACTGCCCTCAACACACACCCATTTAAGATCACGCGCATCACTATCTCGGTAAGTGGCATTCCGATACCAAACAGCGATAGTGCTCGAAAAGAAAGGCATCGAAAACAAGAAACGCTTTTCTCTTGCTGCTGTTTTACTAAATCCAACCGCACCATCAATCTTCTTGCTTTCGACATCCGCAAGTAAAGACGGAATATGCTTGTAAGTCCGAAGTTCTAACTCATAATCCAAAGCTTTAGTAATGTTAGACAAATACTCAAGACTAATTCCGTACGAAGGACCAACGCTACCGTCAAACGAGTCTTTAGCTTCGTCTTGCGCAATAACACCAACGATGACCTTCGGTTTAGGACTCTGTTTGGCAGTTGAGCAAAAAGAACTCGCTAAAAAAATTAAGGCGACGGACGATACCGTAATACTTCTAAGAATACTGAGCATGACTGCTTCCTCTGAATGGAAGCTCAGACTAGTTTTTGTCAGATAAAAGTCAAACTTCGCTCAATAGCGAAATAAAAATAAAGCTTTGATATAAAATCAAAAAACCAAAATCCGTCAGAACAATCTGACAACACAATCCACCTTTGACTACACAGCGTTTGCGTTCGGTCTCTCACCCAGACGGATATTCACTGCGAGTCGGTATATATAAGAGATGTGTGCTTTTAGGTTTGCACGCCATAGCTTTTTACTTTCATCTTGAATAATTCATCATCATTCCATGATAAACTGACGTATTAACATGAAAGAAAGCTCAACTCCGCGGTTTCGAGCAGCTTGAAGTAAACACAGTTTTAGAAAATGCATTCTAGTATTGTATTACTCAAGACTCACATTGCTACTTTTACAACCGCTGGAGCATTAGAAAAATTAAGGTATTAAATTCAAATGGTTAATAACTCAATCCAGTGGTTTCCTGGCCACATGCACAAAGCACGTAAAGAGATCGAAGAAGCAATCCCTCAAGTGGATGTGATCATCGAAGTACTGGATGCTCGTATTCCTTTCAGTAGTGAAAACCCTTTGATTTCTCAAATCCGTGGTGACAAACCTGTCGTTAAAGTTTTGAACAAACGTGATTTGGCCGATCCAGAATTAACTCAACTGTGGATTGAGCACTTGGAGCAAGAGCAACATGTAAAAGCAATGGCGATCACGACTTCTGAACCACAAGAAGTGCATCGAATCATGGAGCTTTGCCGCAAACTTGCCCCACACCGAGAAGAAATTGGTAAAAACATTCGCACCATGATCATGGGCATCCCAAACGTTGGAAAGTCGACGATCATTAACACCCTCGCAGGTCGAACAATCGCTGTAACAGGTAACCAACCCGCGGTTACACGTCGTCAACAACGTATCAACCTGCAAAATGGCATCGTATTATCTGATACTCCAGGAATTTTATGGCCAAAAGTGGAAAATCCACACAGTGGCTTCCGCCTTGCGGCTACCGGCGCGGTAAAAGATACAGCGATGGAATATGACGAAGTCGCATTCTATACCATTGAATACCTAGCAGCTCATTATGCAGACAAGCTTAAAGAGCGTTATCAAATTGAAGAGCTTCCAGAATCAGATATCGAGATCATGGAAGAAATTGGTCGTCGCCGCGGTGCACTACGTGCAGGTGGACGTGTTGACTTGCACAAAGTATCAGAGATCTTATTGCACGAACTTCGTCAAGGCACTTTGGGCCAAATTACATTAGAACGCCCAGAAATGATCACTCAAGAGCTGATTGAAGTCGAGATTGAGACCGCCCGTAAAGAAGAAGAAAAAGCGAAGCGTAAAGAAGAGCGTCGTAAGCGCTATTTACGTAATAAGCGATAAGCTTGTCTCTTATCTACTCATGTTTCAAGGCGCGATTTTCGCGCCTTTTTTGTTATCTAATGCGCCCATTTTTTTCACTTTTCAAACTTTATATTCCTCATCCAAAATCCCAGATATGAAGCACGAAAAAACACCGCAAAATCGCCGTATAAACTTTAAGCACAAACTAGTTTAGACCCCGGGCCCCTATAGAGTTACAGCCACCATCCAACCCTCAAATGTCGAGTTTGCAAGGGTCTGCAAACTTATGCAACCTGGTTAGTGACACTCTCCCCAAAATCCGCAATATGAATAAGTGTCAGCGCTGGCGTTTTTCCATATGAAGAAGAGATTTATTATGAGTGAAACTATACAAAGCAAACCACTTCCCTCCTTTATCGAGGAACGCCTAGATTTTTATATTCAAGATCTAATCGAACCGAATGAGAACAAAAAACACCTTGTTCTTGGTAAACGCCCACCGTGTAATGCCGTTGTCCTGCAAAGCAATGATTACCTTGCACTGTCTCATAATAAGGAGATTCAAAACGCGCATCGTGATGCGATTTCCCAGCACGATGACAACGTCGTGATGTCCGCGATTTTCTTACAAGACGATGAATCGAAACCTGTATTTGAAACGCAACTAGCCAGTTTCGTTGGTATGCCTAGTTGTCTACTTTCTCAATCTGGTTGGGCTGCGAATGTCGGTTTATTGCAGACTATTTGTGCACCGAACATACCTGTGTACATTGATTTCTTTGCACATATGTCTTTGTGGGAAGGCGCACGTATTGCCGGAGCACAAATTCATCCGTTCATGCATAACAACACCAGTCACCTAAGAAAACAGATTTCACGTCACGGTTCAGGGATCATTGTTGTGGATTCGGTTTACAGCACTATCGGGACCATCGCTCCTCTACGTGATATCTACGAAATAGCACAGGAGTTTGACTGCGGCCTGGTTGTAGATGAATCACACTCTTTAGGTACACACGGTCCACAAGGTGCGGGGATACTGCAGGGTCTTGGCTTAACTCATAAGGTAGATTTTATTACCGTTAGTCTTGCCAAGACATTTGCTTATCGTGCTGGCGCGATTTTAGGCCCAGAAAAACTGGCGAAGACGCTTCCATTTGTGGCGTACCCTGCAATATTTAGTTCTACCGTATTACCGCAAGAGATCATTCGGCTAGAGAAAACACTGGACGTCATAAGAAAATCAGATGATAAGCGAGATATTCTGTTTGAAAGAGCCAAGTCTTTAGCCGTTGGTTTAAAACGCATTGGATTTACTATTCGCAGTGAATCACAAATTATCGCATTAGAATGTGGTAACGAGAGAAACACTGAGCGAGTCCGCGACTTTCTCGAAGAGCGAAATGTTTACGGCGCAGTGTTTTGCCGCCCTGCAACTGGAAGGAACAAAAACATCATCCGTTTTTCAGTCAATGCAGACATGACAGCTGCTGAAGTTGATCATGTACTCACTGTCTGCCAACAAGCATTTGCACACCCTGACTTAGAGTTTGTGTAAGTTAGTGTGTAGATAAAACTAAAGAGCTCAACAGTTTTGCTGAGCTCTTTATTCGTGTTATTCGTTGTGAGCAACTCGCCTCAAGAAAACAAGTCGCGAATGATTAGATCCAGTTTGCGATTTTATCGAACAAACGATTTTTATCCGCCGGTTTTACGATGAAGTCAGACATACCCGAAGACCCAATTTTGTCCAACGTGACAGGTGAACTATCCCCTGTATGCGCAATAATAGGTACCGACGCATAGTTTTTATCCGAGCTTCGAATTCGCCTAGACGCTTCTACACCATCCATAATTGGCATTTCGATATCCATCAGAATGAGATCAACATCTTCTTGCTCTAGTGTATCCAGAGCCTGCTGCCCGTCTTCTTTCTTAATCACTTCAAAGCCTTGCTTTTCAAGTAACATTGCCGTGAATTTACGCAAAGATTCATTATCATCCACGACCATAATTGTGCGCTTATTTGAATTATCTAACGTCACCGAGGCCGTTGGTGTCGATACATAGCTTGAATCATATAAGAGACGCTCAATAGTTGGTTTAGTATTCAGTAACCAGGCTTGCGTTTCGATCCAAATAGGTTCATATGCAGCCTTACGTGCTCTCTGAGTCGGATGATGCTCAAAAAGATAAACTATGCGTGCTTCAGTGAAAGACAAGAGAGATTCTAATCTATCCAATTGGTTTGCTCTTGGATCTAAGCTCTCAAGATCGATAAAAATCAGATCGAATTCGAACTCGTACTCTTTCTTTTTGAGTACTTGGTTGACATCTAAAATTGTCGAGTCAAAGCCCATAAAACGGCTAATATCTGTTACTTTAGACACCAAGATATCTTGGCTAGTCACCGTTAGAATGGTTTTGAGTTTAGTCAGATCGTTTTTGATTTCAGTAACGGTATCAGATGTCGTTAGTGGGAAAGTTAACGTAAATTGAGACCACTCCCCTAACTGAGATTGACACTCAATGTTCCCCCCAAATGAACGCATGACTTTTTTACAAAACGGTAGGCCCAAACCATAACTTCCTGATTTGCCGGTGGTGTAAAAGTCTTGAAAGATATTGCGTAGAACATCAGGAGCAATACCAGCACCATTATCGGTTACAACAATTTGATTAAAGCGTTCTGAACTTATCATGGATACATGTATGTGAAAATCTTCAGATTTACGGTGATGGAAGGCATTCTTGAAAAGATTATACATAACGTATTTAAGCAGCGTATCACTACCTAGAAACTCAAACTCACTTCTCGCATCCAACGATATGGCAAATCGATCAGTGGCACGTTTATAACTGAAGCTTTCAATTGCCTGTTCAACGACCGAGTGAGCTGAATATTTTTTGAAGCTAGAACGAGAAACTCGATTTTCATCAATCGAAGTCAGCAATAAATCGATGGTTTCATTACCCGATTGGATAATGTTCATTGCATCCTGACTCACTTCACGTAATAAGGTGACATCTTCTACACTCATGACGTACTGCTCTTTTCCTGCCTCTTTCATGTTGGGCAAGATCGACTGGATAACATCTATTGAAGTGCAAAGCCCACTCAACGGGTTACGCATTTCATGTGCAATCCCTGCCCCGAATGATTTTGCCAGCGAGACTTTCGCTTCATGTTCAACTTGGTTACGAAAATAGAACAAATTACCGAAGACATAAATAAACAGAAAGATTGGCACATGAGTCCAATCCATGGTCAAGTCAAGATGGAACCCTTTTGCAACCCAAGCGAAGAATGTTGCTAAACCTATCCCAGCAAAGGTTTGAGCAAACATGACCCTAGTAACATGAACCAGTAAAATGTGTAAGAAAATTGCAGACATAAACGACATAACCCATACATTGGACCAGTCATTCATCAGTAACATATAAAAAAAGAAAAACGGTAAGCACAGCGTTATCGTCACTTGGTAGTAAATAGGAACATAATCTCTCCAAGTCGATGATAAGCGGTTTCTAAAAATGATGCCGAAAAACAATAACGAGCAAAACAATCTAAGAGGTAAATTTTCATAAGCCTGTGGAAAGGCAAACTCCCAGACAAAGTAGTACAGCGGAAAGCCAAGAAACCCCATCCAGCCAACGAGAGTTAGGTTTGGTTCTGCATATTGATAAACCTTACGTATCGAGTCCATATAATCTGTTTTGCTTACTCCGCCTGACGCACAACAATGTGATTTTGATTCACTTTTATCATTTTATTATTAACTAATTATATATTAATCATCATTTATAAGCAGCGCGAAATGACGTAAACAGCTCGCAATACTTATCTTTAGTTTCAATCTTTTAAGACAGCTGCACTTGATTTACAACCAAATAAACAAAGTTGCATATAGTTTAGTGTAATTTTGCGATAATCGCTCTGTATCCAATTGGATGTTAATCTCATTTTGTGCAAGAAACTTAAGTCGCGCCTTTGGCACGACTTTCCAACGATTCAAAAACAGTACTCACCGCATATAGCGTGGTGAAGAACAATTGGCTTGGGATGTGTTATGAATTCTGTCCAGATAAAAAATGTCATTTTTGATGTAGGTAATGTATTGGTACGCTGGTCTCCAGTAGAAATCGTTCGCTTAACATTTGGTGGTTCCGTAGAGTCAGAGAAAATGGCTCAGATGCTATTTTCATCACAAATCTGGAAAGATTTAAATAAAGGGACGATCTCCGAAAGGGAAGCAAAACAGCGTTATCAACGTGAACACCAAGTAACGACGGAAGAAATGGGCCGCTTCTTTTATTATGTAAAACACACTCAAATATTACTTTACGGCAGTATAGAGCTGTTAAAACGAGTAAAAAGAGCCGGATATGGCGTATATGCGCTCACAGACAACATCAACGAAATTGTGGAACACCTTCGTACTACTTATGAGTTTTGGCCACTGTTTGATGGAGCAATCATCTCTTCTGAAGTTCAATTACTAAAACCACAAGCGGAGATCTACCAAACTCTACTTTCAAAGTATCAGCTTAACCCCGAAGAGACAGTATTTCTTGATGACATGCCTTACAATGTTGAAGGTGCCCGAGCAGTTGGCATGGCTGCTATTCAGTTTGAAAATGCTCAGCAATGTGAGCTCGAACTAAAAGCCATGGGGGTTAACTTCTAGAAAGCTTTTAATAAAAACATAACGTTAGGGTGCATAAACAAAAAAGAGCAGTGTTGAGACTGCTCTTATCTAATGTTTTAGAACGCTAGGTTAGGAGTAAATCACGTTTTCCTCAATCCCACTAACTAATGACTGGGCGTTCTTCCAACGGAATACTTTTTCTAACACCTCTTTGCCATCAGGTGCGCGCCAAGTTCGCTCTTGATCCTCTTGTCCACCAATGTGGCGATAGAATTCAATCGCAGAAATGTTTTGCGACACAACTTCTAAATAAAGACCTGTGTCTTTAAAGTACTGCTGTTGCCATTCTGCGACAGCAAGTAATAGCTGCTTACCAATACCACGACCACGGTAACTGTCATCAACATGCAATGCGTCAATAAAGGTTCCACGCTCGAAATCATGGTTGCCGAACACACAAACAAAGCCAAGTAGCAAACCTCCCTCCTCCGCCAAGACAATGTGCTGATTGAATGGTGGGTTGGTCAAACGGGTTTGCCAAATCAGTAGTTTGTCGTCAATCGCTTCTTTCTCAAGATAGTTATCACTAAGAATGCCACGGTAATGACGCTTCCAGCTATCCGCATGAAGATGCGCAATGCGCTCGTAGTCCTTATATTCCGCTAATCGTAAATCCATTACGTATTCCTATTTTCTTACATTTTTGCTTCTTTATAGAGTCTCGGTATATTCCACCTTTATAACACTTGTTTCTTGGCAGATTTTATACACCTTAAGCCAGAGCTCATTTTTTAATACTACTCATTATTCAATTAAAAGCAAAATATCCCATCAAGTTCCTTAATCTACACCCAAAGGAATAGTCACATTTGTCTAACTTTAATTTGACTTACATGTGTACGCTGATATTCTGGCGAACAGTTGTTAGCTCAAAGTTAGGGATACACCTGTGACTCAAAACAAACCACCTGTTATCTGGTTGAATACATTAATATTTTCTGCCAGTTTTGTTCTGACTTTTATTGTAATGCCTTGGTATGCATATCATTTTGGACTGGGTTGGGAACATCTAATTTGGGGAGTGATTGCATTTAGTTTTACTAACCTTTCTATTACAGCAGGCTATCATCGTCTCTGGAGCCACAAAACATACGAAGCTCATCCTATTTTGCGCGCCATTTTTGCGATTGGAGGAGCATTTTCTTTGCAAAATAGTGCATTACATTGGTCTTCTGATCATCGTGTGCATCACAAACATGTCGACAATAACGATAAAGATCCGTACTCAGCCAAGCGGGGTTTTTGGTATTCTCACATTGGGTGGATGTTACGTGATTACAATAAATCAAAGGAAAACGAATATACAAACTGCCGTGATCTAAAGCGCGACAAAATAGTCATGTGGCAGCATAAGTATTATGTTCCACTTGCCCTACTGACTAATATTGGTTTCCCAGTCATGCTCGGACTGATCTACGGTGATATCTGGGGGATGTTATTGGTCGTTGGTGCGGCTCGACTCTTTATGAGTCACCATACGACTTTTTTCATTAACTCCCTCGCACATATTTGGGGTAAGCAAACTTTCACAGACAAAAACACTGCTCGCGATAATGGTGTACTCGCCTTTTTCACATTTGGAGAGGGTTACCATAATTTCCATCATATTTTCGAGAATGACTATCGCAATGGCGTGTATTGGTGGCATTACGACCCAACGAAGTGGTTGATAAAGTCATGTTCTTGGCTAGGACTCACATCTAAGTTGCGCACAACGCCTACATTTAGAATTGAAAAAGCCCGTGCGAGTCAACTTTTGAAGAAAGCAAGAGAAAAGCTAGAATCGAAACCGAACACGCAAACAATCCTCGATCAGCTACAGCACGAGTTTGATACTCTAGTTCATCACATGCAGGAATACTACGAGATGCGCAAAGAAGTACTCGGTGCCAAAACTGCCAGTGTGGTAAAGAAATACGAATGTTCTGTAACGAAAATGAAGTACCAGCAAATTAAAGCAGAGTTCGAACGGCAGCAACGTAGTTGGAACCTTATGGTTCGTCGATACGCATAGTTTATCCTCATTCTTACGATTACTTAGCTTCGCTTCGGCGAAGCTTTTTTGTTGTGAAGAGTGTTTTCCAATAATTGCTTATTGAGTAAAGTCTTTTTCCTATTGTGAATCAATTCACTCATTATTCATTCACTTTCCTAGTCATATTTTCCTTCCTATAAATAGCTTCAAACCAGCACATAACACTTAGAAAACCAAATTCCAACAATACAATCTAACGAAATTATTTATTAAATTATTATTTGTCTCAGATCATGCAAGCCCCATATTTGTCTCGTGCCACAGCTAAGAATTCTGTAAATTCCTTGTCATAAACTGAAACAGTTTCTTTCTTTTTTACATAACATTCGGAGATCCCTATGTTAGAGCTCTTAATTGGCTTAGTGGTTACCATTGCGGTGGGTTACTTTATTGTCAAAGGCTATAAAGCTGCAGGCGTGTTACTGACAGCTGGTATTGCTTTACTTCTTATGACTGGCGTTTTGGGGCACGACGTGCTGCCGTCAAAAATCACCTCAACTGGTAACATGGTGACAGATGCGCTTGAATACGTGAAATACATGCTTCAATACCGCGGTGGCGGTCTTGGTATGCAAATCATGCTGCTTTGTGGTTTTGCGTCATACATGACTCATATCGGCGCGAACAACGTGGTAGTGAAACAGTTCTCTAAACCGCTTTCTGTCATCAAGTCTCCTTACGTCCTTTTGGTAGCGGCTTACATTGTGGCGTGTTTAATGTCTCTTGCGGTAAGTTCTGCAACAGGCCTTGGCGTACTATTAATGGCGACATTATTCCCAATGATGGTCGCGATGGGCATTTCTCGTCCAGCAGCCGTTGCAGTGTGTGCCTCTCCAGCGGCAATCATCCTTTCTCCTACTTCTGGTGATGTTGTTATCGCAGCAGAAAAGTCTGGTTTAGAGCTTGATGTGTTTGCGGTACAAACTGTGTTGCCTGTTTCTATTTGCGCAATCATCGTCATGGCAGCGGCAGCGTTCTTCTGGAACAAATACTTAGATAAGAAAGAAAATACACCAATGGAAAAAATTGATGTATCAGAGATCAAAGCTGACGCACCAGCGTTTTATGCAGCTCTTCCATTTCTACCTATCATCGGCGTTTTCCTATTCAACGGTCGTACCATTCCAGGACTTAGTCTAGACATCTACACTATTGTGGTTGGTTCGATTTTCCTTGGAGCTCTGATCCATTATGTTGTAAATAAGTTCGATGGTAAGAAATCACTAGAAGATTTAGATTCTTGCTACGCAGGCATGGCTGACGCGTTCAAAGGCGTTGTGATGCTTTTGGTTGCCGCTGGGGTTTTTGCACAAGGTCTGATGTCTATCGGTGCTATCGATAACCTACTTCATCTAGCAGATAATGCTGGTGCAGGCGGCGTTGCTTTAATGCTTATTCTAACTGCATTGACAGTTGCAGCAGCAATTGCAACGGGTTCGGGTAACGCGCCTTTCTATGCGTTCGTGGAGTTAGCACCATCTTTAGCTGCTAAAATGGGATTAAACCCTGCGTTCCTAATTATCCCGATGCTTCAAGCATCAAACCTAGGCCGTACTATCTCACCAGTATCTGGCGTAATCGTTGCGACATCAGGTATGGCAAACATCAGCCCGTTTGAGGTTGTAAAACGCACATCCGTTCCAGTTCTAGCAGGCCTTATCACGGTGATTATTGGTACTATTGTGCTTGTTCCAATGAGTGCCTAACGGTATTGCCACGATCAAACTAAAAGCAATATCCGAACAAAATTACGTTTAATTAAAAACGCCAGCAAATGTGCTGGCGTTTTTTTATTCTAATGTGATGATTTACGCTGACTTAAATCGGTCAGGAATCTTAGTGATGCTCTCTCTGTAGCTAAACCATAAGTAGGTAACGGCAAGCGAAAAGAATAAATATGAAAGTGCGAATACGATTGGAGACGTGATTAATTCCGCGGACATTCCCCACATCACACCGACTACGGTTATCGTCAACTTAGAAAGCATACCGCAAATGAGTAGGAATAAAGCAAGCTGTGGAAAGCGCGAGCTGCGAAATGCGAAGAAATAACAGCTACCTACCGCTAAAGAAGCAATAGATAAGCCCAACATAAATGAATGGATGTGGTCTGCTGATGCGATACCAGCGGATACCGAAGCCATGAGTAATAGGAACAGTTTCATAAGTCACCTCACAACAAATCTAAAAAGCATCCCTTCATAAATGAAAACTCATTTTTCACTATATTCTGCGCCTAAAATCAGCAATTACAAGTTACTTTTTTGCTCACTTAATGTACATAAAAGCTAATCAGCTTCAATTATTACAAAAGGTTAACAATTAAGAATTAAGAAACCCTTTGCATCTGATACTTACGACAGTCAGATGATAAGTTCGCCATTTTTGTTACAGATGGTTAACATGGAAACATTTAGAAATTTTTTATTTGAAATGTGAACTGTGCACTCAACAGCGTAAAACCTCTCTCTCTTGACTCATCATTCGTTATTAGTGAACAAAAAAATGTCACTTTTTTACAACGTTCTTACTACATACAAAACCATGAATTCACATCCACTTTTAATGTTGCAAATTATTTTATCAGTAACCGTAAAAAGAGATTCCAATCACATATTTATTGGTTATAATCCGCGCTCATTGCGTTAAACGTTGAAAAACGCAAACTAATTTTGAGAAAAAACATCTTTAAACCAACCTTCTTTGCGGCATTGCCAATAAGAGGAAAAACTGAGAATAAAAATGAGCAAGATTGATAAAGCTATGCGCATCCTGTTAGCAGGGTTCTGTATCAACCTTTGTCTTGGCATCCTGTATGCTTGGAGTGTATTCAACAAGGCACTGGTAACTGAATCAGGCTGGAGTGCTGCAGAAGCTTCTGCACCTTACGCAACTGCAACCATCACTTTCTCTATCTGTCTTCTTATTGCAGGTATTCTCCAAGACCGCATGGGCCCTCGAATGATCCTTATCCTAGGTACTGTTCTTACAGGTCTGGGCATGATCGCGTCTGGCTTTGTTGACACTCCACTCATGCTGAACATTACCTTCGGTGTGATCACAGGTGCAGGTATCGGTTTTGGTTACGCATGCCTATCACCTTCTGCGATGAAGTGGTTCCACGCTTCGAAGAAAGGTATGGTTAACGGCATTATTGCGGCAGGTTTTGGTCTAGCGGCTATTTACCTTGCGCCAGTAACTTCTGCACTAATAGACAGCATGGGCATTCAAACTAGCTTTATGGTTCTTGGTGTTGGTATCCTAGCGATTGCGGTTCCTCTTGCAGCAACCATCAACAACCCACCAGCAGACTACACACCTGCGGAGCCTAAAGTAAAAGAAGGCCAAGCACCTAAAGCGGTGAAAAAGTCAGATGACTTAACTTGGAAAGCAATGTTGAAAACGCCACAGTTCTACTCTCTATGGATCATGTACGCGTTTGCAGCTTCTGTTGGTCTAATGATCATCGGTAACATCACGACAATCGCAAGCGTTCAAGCAAACTTGCCAAACGCGGTTTACCTAGCGTCTATTCTTGCTGTATTTAACTCTGGCGGTCGTGTTGCCGCGGGTATGCTTGCAGATAAAATCGGCGGTGTTCGTACGCTTCTACTCGCGTTCGTTCTACAAGGCGTAAACATGGTGCTGTTCGCGACGTTCGACTCTGAGTTTACACTGATCATCGGTACAGCAATCGCAGCGGTAGGTTACGGTACACTTCTAGCGGTATTCCCTACTCTAACGGCTGAGTTCTACGGTCTGAAAAACTACGGCACTAACTACGGCGTGCTTTACACAGCATGGGGTATCGGTGGTGCAATCGGCGCAGCGGTTGTTGGTTTCTCGATGACAAATGGCGACGGCTACACCTTGGCTTACACAATTTCTTCAGCAATGATGGCAGTATGTATCGTACTTGCGTTCATCACTAAGCCATTGTCTGAAGCGAAAGTAGCACAGCTAAAAAACGCATAATTGCGAATTGATTTGATAGCAAAAAGGCTTAACCTATGGGTTAAGCCTTTTTTGTTATCGGTCGTTTATGGAAAGCCCTATCGAACTTGCACCAGACTACTATCTAGAGAACTTCTTTAAGCTGACTCATCACGCAGTAACTTGGTACAGCAATTTACTGACCAAGGAAGAACACGCATGGCTTTGCTCGTTTGATTCTTTGAGCAAACACGCCCAGTGCCTTTTGGTACGTTTATACAGCCGAAAGGGATGTTGGTTTCGAAGTGATAAGCTGAGTTATCCAGAAATACCTTCTATCAATGAAGCACTGGCAGAATTGAGTCAACATGAGTTTGTAGCCCTTTCCCCACCCCTTTCTCATCAAGGGTTAGCGGCTAATTTACTGACCAAGCCAGAAATCTCCACGCTTTATCCCGAACTGCCGAAATCACTCAAGAAAGACGCCCTTGTCGAACGTTTGAGTAATGCGGAATTTGATCGTATAGAGCGGCTTGAGTTTACGATCGTCAAACTCAATTCTGCTCATATGATTGACGTGTTACTCACTCTGTTTTTTGCCAACACCCATCAAGACTTAAGTCAGTTTGTGCTTGATGACTTAGGTTTGCATCAGTTCGAGCAATATCAATTGAGTAAAGTGCGCCGTTTCTTTGATTCACGTGAGCAAATAGACCGCTTAATTGAACTGAGCCAGTTGGCCAACCTGTACTGGCAATTTGACCGAAAAGACAAAGCCAATCTCGACTTATTAATTGAGGCAATGCCTCAGCCCGTTAAACACCGTTACGTAGATCGTAAACGCGAGCACATGTTGAATGACATAGCACGTGATTACGAACGGCTTAATGATCTAGAGACCGCCCTATCTCTATTTGGCCAAACTCAACTCACACCGAGCCGAGAACGACGCGCACGTATCTATGACAAATTAAACCATGATGATTTATTTTGTGACATTGTCACAGATATGCTTAACTCACCGATCGATGTGTCTGAGCTCGAAGTTGCACAAAAACTTGAGCAACGGTTAAAACGACAACAAGGCGAGAAAGTGCCAAGAGTGACGAAGCCAACCTGTACGGAATACCGCCTTGAACTGGATTTATCTCAACAGAGAGTCGAACTCGCCAGCAAAGCGTATTTTGAGTCCTTAGGCTGGACTGTATTTTACGCCGAAAATGCACTGCTTAATGCATTACTTGGTCTCACTTTTTGGGATGCGATTTTTGCTCCTATTGAAGGGGCATTCATTAACGCTTATCAACACCGTCCTTTAGATTTATATCACTCGGATTTTGTTACCAAGCGCCAAGCTTTGATAGACACCGCTTTTGCCGAACTAGAAGCGGGCAACACCCAGATGTTATTGACAAAATACGATGAGAAGTTTGGCATCAGTAATCCATTTGTACATTGGAACTTAATAAGTAAAGAGCTACTCGAAACAGCACTCAACACTATCCCAACTAACATGTTGATGGCGCTATTTAAAATACAATTGAGTGACCTAAAGCTTTACCGCAATGGGATGCCGGATCTGATTGCTTTTAAAGGAAACGAGTTCGAATGGATTGAAGTAAAAGGGCCGGGCGATAAACTCCAAGACAACCAATGGCGTTGGATTAAAGAGTTTACTCGCCTTAATGTCCCGTTTGCGGTGTGTTACGTCGCAGCAACTTAACTTACTCTATATAAAGAGCTTGGTGTTTGTTCACTCAAACCGCCCCTCGGTTATCGCCCCTTGCTCTTTTTTCTAAACATTTTTTCGTTTCTTCACGATCGCTTCACGCTTCTTCACACAAAATGCGCTTCTACTCACTAAGTTGATTTGAAGAGGCAAAATAAAATGAACAAAACACTTCTTGCGTTACTTGTTACCTGCTCAGTTTCGGTATCTGCGGCTCCTTATGTAGGTCTGGAATATGGACTAGGCACCACTGACCATGATTTGGAACCTCACTTTTCAACTGACAACGTAACACTCAACCCTGAGCTTGAAGACGGTATTTTCTCAGGCTTTGTCGGTTACGCATTTAATGACAACTGGGCATTGGAACTGGGTTACAGCCAGTTTGACCTTGATGATAGTCGTTCAAAAAACCTAGGTATCAAGTCAATCGATGGCAAAGATTACCATCATGAAATGGATTGGGATGCGTCAATCAAAGCCAAGCAAGTGTCGTTGGCTCCTGTGTTTAACTATGCATTAAATGATAAATGGACAACAAAATTCAAAGCGGGTTTAACTTACACGCAATACGATGCCAAGGTTTCTAAACATCAAGAATACGAACTTGTCACGAACGACGATGTGGAAATGACCAACACGCTTTTCCATAGCGCGGAGAAAAACAACGAGCTAGGCGCAATGTTCTCAGTGGGTGCGGAATACAGAATTTTCCCGCAGCTCACCATAGGTGTAAACGCAAAATACCAACTAGACAGCTACGCAAACACTGCATCCTTTAATGTAGGCACAACTTATTACTTCTAATATCAGGAGAGGATAATGAAAAGAGTATTGTTAACATCCATGCTTGCCCTACTTTCAAGCTCGGCTTTCGCCGCATTTAATGGCCCAGAAGTCAGTGCAATCAATACGGTGAAAGAGGCGCGCAACGCAACCGACGACAGCGCTGTAGTGCTAACCGGGCATATTGTTCAATCATTTGGTAACGAGACTTACTTGTTCAAAGACAACACTGGTGAAATCGAAGTAGAGATCGACAACGAAGATTGGATGGGTCAAGAAGTGACACCAAAAGATACCGTAATGATTCGAGGAGAGGTTGACTCAGATTGGACAACTACGCAGATAGACGTTGAGACCATTCAAAAACGTTAAGAAGTTGACGATACCTCAACACAAGCAACACAGCCACATTTTAGTGGCTGTGTTAAGCAATAATCATGGAGAACGCTCGTTTAGCTAGTCAAGCAAGGACAATCTTGCGGTACGACTAATCGTATACTCTTAGGCTGAACATCAAATCTAATGGTTCTCGAATGATAGGGTTCTCCATCTAAATTAAGAGGTAATGGATTCGGGAAGTCTATCTCCAACCAGCTTGCTCTTGTGTACTTCACAAACTCTCCTTTCTCACTCGGGTTATTGATCTCGTCGATTACTTTAGGCAGCTCATGAGGTAAAAATGGGCGCACCAATGTTAGATCCATCAGCCCATCATTAATCATCGCTTTTGGAGCTAACTCTTGCCCACCTCCAGCAAGGCGCCCATTACAAAACGCACCGAGCAACATTTCTCCCTGATACGCACCACCTTCAATCGTTATTGTTCCGTCATATGGTTTAAAGCCAAGTGCTTTTACAACACCAGTTAGCGTGTAAGCTCCACCGCCAAGAAAGTTTTTGAGTTCAACAGGCGTTTCTGCTGTAACTTCTGCGCCAAACCCTGCTGTTGCCACGTTAATAAAGCAGCGATCGTTCGCTTTGACGCAATCGACCAAGGCGGACTGCCCCTCAACAGCAAGAGATAAAGACGCCTTAATGGAATTAGGTACTTGAATAGCGGTAGCAAAGTCATTGGCGGTACCAAGGGGAATAATGGCTAACTCAGGGCGTTTTTCTTCGTCAATTTGAATAACCGCAGAAGCCGCCTCATTGACGGTTCCATCGCCTCCAGCGACAACAATACGTTCAATGCCTTCATCAACCGCTTCTTTCACTAGCCGCGGCATGTCTTGAGATTCCCACGTCACACGCACCTGTACGTCGATGCCTTTTTCTCTCATTTTCATGATTGCATCTCTTAACTCTGGATTCCCAGCTTTTTTTCCGTTAAGGATGGCACGTATTGTCTTTTTCATTGCACTTCCTATTGGTTGATGACTTTTCCTGCTTGCTTAATCTGTGAACGCAACCATTGATGGGCGCTGTCGTTTGTGCGACTAGGATGCCAGATTGTGCAAAGCTCATACATTTGTTCATCAAATGGCATTGATAAAGATTTAACATGATAGGTGTTATTGAACAAGTTGATCATCGACTCTGGCATTAAACCAATGTATTCACTACCACAAATAATTGGGAGCATTTCTAGTACGCCTGAGGCTCGATACTTAATCTTTCTCTTATCCAAGTCGACAATGTCATCGGCGTTTAACAAGCTCTTACGACTCTGCCACTGCGAAACCACTACGTGTTCTTCTTCAAAAAATTGTTCAGCCGTAATCTCGTCATTCAGGCGTGGATGCGTTTCGCTACATACCACCACCAAACGCTCCGTAAGTACAGTTTCCAGTTTTAGCACCGTTCTTGCTCTTTGTGTGATATCAATGATCAAATCGTATCGTTGTAACCGCAGATCACTTTCAAAATCTTCCGTAAAAAGCGGATGTACTTCTAATGCAACATTTGGCGCCGACACACGGATTTGTTTCATGACTTGAGGTAGCAACTCAAAGCTCGCAACGGACACACAGGCAATAGAAAACACTCTATTCGACACTTTAGGGTCAAACTCACTAGAGGCCGATAATGTCGAAGTGAAATTTTGTACTGAAGCTAGAAGAGCAGGATAAATATCCATCGCAAACGAGGTAGGCTCGACACCTTTAACGCAACGATGAAACAATGGATCATCGTAGATATCACGTAGCCTTGCTAGCGCTTTACTCACCGCAGGCTGGGTGATGTTTAAACGCGCCGCCGCCCGAGACAAGTTACGCTCTTCATAGATGGCAGTGAAAATGGGAATAAGATTAAGGTCGGTCGGTTTCATGCTATTAAATTTTTCAAAAGTCACTTTCTCTATTTTAATCTAACAGCATGATCCTTCACGTAGCCAAGTGCAATAAATGGGCGGTATCGCTTGTTTTAATGAGTTTTAACTCAATTTTGACGCACTTCATTCACCACATAAACTGGCACCATAGTGCAACGTAAAGCTTGACTTAGGCTTTGCCTAGGTAAGGGGTAAGAAACTCGCTGACTTCCTCGCCGCACAAACCCGTTTCTACCTCTATACCTGCTTGTTTTAGAATCTCGATACCTCGACCACTGTTGCGCGGGTCGGGGTCCAATATGGCTACGACGACTTTGCTTATGCCGGATTTGACTAATGTCACCGCGCAAGCTGGCGTGCGACCAACAAACGAACACGGTTCCAGCGTAACGTATGCCGTCACCGATTCTAACGAGCCTTGATACGCATTCAGCGCTTCCACTTCCGCGTGATTGCCACCAATCGCTTGAGTATGACCTTCAGAAACGATTTGATTGTCTTTCACTAACACGCAGCCAACCGGCGGGTTGGGTTGACATTCAGGAAGCGCATTTTTGGACACTTCCAATGCGCGGCGCATAAACTCTTGGCTCATTTGAACTCTATTCTCTAATAAAAACGAGGCGCTATATTAGCGCCCCGTTTTATTCATTGTCATCTCTTCCAATGACTTTGTCCAGTTCTGGTAACGCTCGCGGAATACGGAATTTAAAGCGTTTTTGTTTGGTCTGGACTTTGCGCCACATCGACTTCAGTAAATGAGCGCTATTTTCACCATTTTGCATTCGCGACGCACTTTTTTGCCACGATTCACTCGTATCGGCTTTGGTCATTTCTAGCTCGGCCGTATTTAAACGCAATTGTTTGTACAATATGGTCCTTGCTTCAGACCAACGTTTAGCCTTTAACAAACGGTGGAACGTCAGCCATGCTGGTGTCGGTCTGTTGCGGTAGTAACGTTTAATGGCTACCAATGAAATAATCACAAAACCCAGCAACACAAGCGTGGAAACAATCCATTCAAAGTACGTTCTGATGAAGGACTTCAACGTGTGCTTCGCGGCAAAAGTTTTGCCCTCTAACATCACCGTTTCCACTTGCTGAGTCTTACTGTTCCACCAACGGAACTCATAATCCGGCAGGGTTAATTCACCACCTTGTTGAATCACGTACACGCTCTCTTCTGTGCGTGTTGACTGGTAATCACCACGTGTTTGCGTATCTGTCAAACGGTGGGGTTGAGGATACGCTTGATAACGGGTTGTTGATTCTCCTTTCAACAAGTCTGGTAGCAATACAGATAGTGAATCTTGAGCCGAAATGGTGATTTTACGCGTGATTGCATCCCCAACTTTGAGTGACTCAGTGGAGGTATCCCACTCTTGCTTTACCTCTACATCTGTTGCAGAAAACCAAGGTGTCTCACCACTCAGCAGGCCCGATGGCAATACGGTTTTGAACTTAATCGGCTGCGTGTAAAGTGTGCCTGACACCTTCTCGCCGTCCGGCGCCGACACCTGAACGCCCACTGCGACAGGTGGAATCACAAAATCACCAGAAGCTTGAGGATACAAAGTCACTTCCCAGCGTTGACGCGACCAAGTTTGTCCCTCTTTTTGCTCAGTAAAGTTGGTTGCTAGTTGATTACGCTGTTTGGCGATAACATTGGGTATTTCAATATTGCCAATTCTCGTACCACCCGTAAACCAACGCGGCGTTGCCACTTCGATGGTTAAAATAACTTGCTCATTGACGCTAAAACTTGGTGTTTTCCGCTTCTCTCCAGCCGTTGGTTGTTTACCAACCCACGCTTGTAACTCAACACCATGCTCTCGTTGAACGTCACGAATATCTTGAGCCAACACACTACTGCTCAGGAGGAAACCGAAACAGATAACTAACCACAAGGGTAAAGCAAAGTGCGTAAAACGGTGGCTTTTCATCATTGCACCGCCTCCTCTGTATTTTCGTTCGCAGTAGAGGTTGATTCTCCGGTTTCTATTGAACGCAATTGAATCTGAAACTTCGCATTTAAGAAGTATTTAGGATCCGCTTCGACTCGCTTTAACCATTTGTCGGCTAATTCTTGGCTACCTAAGATGTCGTCTGCACTTAACGTCTCTTTAATCATCAACTCCGCTGACGTTTTTTCATCCGCCCCTTCTGCGGTTTGAGGGTTGTCGCCTAGCTCGGTTGACGCCTCTTGCTCTGTTCCGGCTTGACTTTCACTCATCTGATTTATCTCATCGACGATGCCAGCAATCACTTTCAAGTTGTGCTCAACATCAGGTCTTAACGACTCGCTCAACGTTGGCTTACTGGCTAGGGATTTTAACAAGTCACGAGCAGCCAAATATTCTCGCTGACGCGCCAATGCGCTCGCCGCATTGTAAAGACCGTAATCTCTAACCTCTTCGGACGGGTCGTTTTGCATTTCCAAAAACGCACTGTGCGCGAGCTCAAACTCGCTAGCGTAGTAGTACGCCGTGCCTTTACGTAATGGATCGACAAAGTGTTTTGCAGCTTCTAAATACGCTTGTTGGTTGAACAAACGCTGTCCTTGTTGATCTGGCGTTAGCCACAAATCCCACCACCATTGCGCCACCTTGTCGAAAGCCGTCACTTTTTGCACAACTTGTGGCTGCTCGGCTTTAACTGAAATGTTCTCGGCCAATGCACTTGTTGGCATCAATAACGTGCCGCTCACCATTACAATCACGCACCACTGCACTAACCACCCTTTTCTAAACCACAGCATCATGATCAGCGCGATTGGGAACAGAATTTGATACCCCATGTCTTTCCAAGGCATTGAAGATTCGCCATTAAGCTGCATATTGCGCTCAACGTATCGATTCAGTTGCTCGATATCACTATTATCGACGGTCACTTCCACCAATCGACCGTTAGCCTGACTAGCCAGTTCTTGTAGAGAATCCAAATCCATTGGGTTGTTACTCACAATGTCAGCATTCCCTGCCGCAAGAATTAACAGTTGATAAGATTTGCCCGAGAAATACGCTTGGTATTGCTCAATCGTGGCTGGATTAACGCCATCACTCACCAACAGAACGGTAGAGCCTGGTTGACCTTGCAATTGTTGGTCAATTAACGGCAAGGCTTTTTCGGCAAGCTTACCTTGCACGGGCATAATTTCTGGCGTAATGGCCGCCAAAAACGGGTCAAATACTTTACTGTCTTGAGTTATAGGCATCGCGACATGAGCACTGCCCGCAAACACGACTAACCCCGTTTTTCCGCCTTTTCGCACGGCTAGCAAATCGCGTATTTTCTGTTTGGAACGCTCAAGGCGGTTTGGTGGGAGATCTTTTTGCAGCATCGATTCGCTGTTATCAAGCACCACCAGCAGAGAGGCTTTATCTTCGCCAAAGGGGGAAGATTCACGTTGCCACGTTGGGCCTGCACAAATCACAATGGCGATGAACACAATCAGCATCAAGAGCTTAAGCGGCAGTTGCTTACGCCAACCTCGCTCACCTATCGTCAAAGCATTGCGTAAATGTTCGGGCAGAATATCCTTCCAGCTTGGCTTGCTTTCTTCTCGCCAGCGTAACCACACCAAGAAAAACATGGGGACCAAAGCCAGTAACCACAGTGGTCGAATAAAATGAAACTGCGTAAAGAATTGCGTCCAACTAAGAGAATCAAACATCGCTATCTCCTAATGATGATCGTGTAACAGCCCTTCTTTTGAGTGTTGCGACGCTGAACGCGAGCAAATGCATGATGACCACTAACGCCATCAAGTAATGATGAAGGCTTTGTTTTGGGCGGTATGTGGTGCTTTCGTAAAGTTGAGGTTCCAGTTTGCCAATTTCGTCGTAGGCAGCCGATAGTTCATCACGGTTGAGTGCTTCAAACGCTTCACCGCCGGATTCTTTCGCAATGCGATGAATCGTGTCCATATCCAACGCGGTTTCACCTATCGTTTCCGGATCGCCCATCGCAATGACGTGTACTCTCACGCCTTTGGCTTTCGCAACTTTCGCCGCATCAATCGGTTCAACAAAACTGCCCGTGTCGTTACCATCGGTTAATACAATCGCGACTTTTTCACGGTTTTGGTCTTGTTCTAAAGCACCACGCGACTGATCGCTTTGCTCAAAAACTTTAATCGCTAAGCCAATCGCATCACCAAGATGGGTACTCTGCCCTGCCATTGCCACATCGGTTTGGTTAAGCAGTTCGAGCCACACTTTTTGGTCTGCGGTAAATGGCGTTTGCACGAAAGCAGCATCACCAAAAAGCACCAAGCCTAATCGGTCACCTTTACGAGACTGAACAAACTCCGACAGCACTTCTTTTGCCGCATCAAGACGAGAAATTTTTTCGCCTGTACGTGAGGTGAAATCTGGCTCGGCCATGGAGCCCGAAAGATCCACCACCACCATCACATCGCGGCCTAAACTCTCGCGAACTTGAGGCTCGCCTAACACAGTGGGTTTTGCCATCGCACACACCACCAAAAGCCATGAAAGAATTAACGTTGCTCGTTGCCACCAACTCGGGGTCAACTGGCTTGCACCTTCTGATGGCGTCTCGCCAATCGCTTCCACCAGCTGACTAAAAAACGGCACTTTGATCGCCATTTGCTTAGTGCGATATGCGGGCACCAAGTAGTACACCACCAACGGCAAGGGCAAAACCAGAAACCACATTGGGTGAGCAAATTCAAAACCTGACAAACCAGTTATCGATGCAAGAAGATCATTCATGTTGACCTCCCTGATGTGCTTTGCGTTTCAATCGTGGTGATTTATTTGCCGCGCTTTTTTGAGCATCACAACGGTGCTCACTCACCCAGTTTTTCGCACGAGCAATAAGCGTTACTCGCTCTTCGTTGGTTAGCGTAACGCTTGGGTCAACAATACTTTGTAGCCAGCACTTTGAAAGCTCATCGTTAAAAACCATTTGCGAGTTTGCTTGAGAATCTTCGGTTTGCGGATACAGCGCATCGAGCTTGCGCAGAAAGGCGGTATCAAACAATTTCGCGTTGCGGCTATCAATATGAATCAGCACTACTTTAAGCACAGAGAACAATACTTTTGGCATGTCTTTGTCGCTCGATTTGATTTGCGAAATCGCCAGTAGAGCTTCTTTTCGGTAACGATTATGCCACCATTGCCGAGCCAATCGATATACGACATACACCAATGCAATGAACGCAACCGCCGCTAAAATTTTCCAGCCAATAGTTTGCGGGTACCAACTCACGCTAGATGGTACGGCCACATCATGCAGCTCTCTGAGTATGTAGGTACTTGGAGGCGTAGGAAGCTCACTCATTTAACGCCCTCCTACCAGTTTTTGGAATTGTTTAATGTGCTCACCTGTCGTATCGAGTTCGATGTGCGGAAGGTGTTTCATCGCCATAAGTTGAGAGAGTGATTGACGCTGTAAGCTAGTTCGAGCCTCAAGCTTTGCGCTCGCAGCTTCTACCTTTGCTTTGCTGTCTAAATTGAGTTGATACTGCCCATCACCAACCACCCATTTCGATTTTGCCAAATCGTCTGGTAGCGCTTGTTCTAATGGGTCACTGACCATCACTGCAAGAACATCGTTGTGCTGTTGTAGCTGTTTAAGGTGATCAAGGTGGTGCTCCTCGCAGTCGCTCCAGTCGCTGATAAAAATCAAAGTGGATTGCTTGGGCTTCATGCGTTTAATAAGCTCAATCCATTGACTGAACGTTACTTTTTCGGAATTGCAGGAGTCCACATTGAGCGATTGATTGACTTTAGCGAGACGTTTAAGTTGCGCCAGAAGATCGTTTTGCGAACGCTGTGCCTTGCTGTGAAACAACGCCTGCGGGGATGCGATGACAAAACCGACTCGGTCGCCATCTTTTAATACTCGCCACCCACACATCGCTGCGATCTCTGCCGCGACAACTGATTTCATTACTTGCGTCGAAGCAAAAAACATTGTGCTTCTCTGGTCGACACACACGATTACGTTGCGATCTTTTTCTTCTGTATAGCTGCGCACGTGCGGCTTACCTGTACGCATCGTAACTTTCCAATCAAGGTTACGAATATCGTCACCCAATTGGTAATGGCGCAGCTCTTCGAAGTTCAATCCACGACCGCGAAACAACGAATTGTGTCGGCCAGAGAGTACGCTACCCGCTTTTAGATGAGGAAGTAAACTGAATGATTCTGCTTGTGCTTGCAGACGTACTAAACGAGCATAATCGCAGTACAAACGGGGATCCATCCCCTGTGATTTTGGCGCAAGAGTTGGCTTAGCCATAATGCCTCCCACTTACCCAATTTCTACACAATCTAGCAGCTCTTGTACGACTCGTTGATGATCGACCCCATCTGCCAGTGCATCGTAGGTCAAAGAAAAACGGTGGCCCAATACAGACGGAACCATGGCACGCACATCGTCAGGAGTAACGTGGTCACGTCCTTGCATCCACGCATACGCACGAGCGCATTTGTCGAGTGCGATAGAAGCACGAGGACTAGAGCCAATCTCAATCCATTTTGCTAAGTTTGAATCAGCATAACGCTCTGGCTTACGAGTCGCCATCACTAACGCAACGATGTAGTTTTCCACTAGGTCTGATACCACGATGTTTGGTAACTGACGGCGCGCTTCTAGCACCACGTCTGGCTCGATGTGTTTTGGCGTAATAATTTCGCTGCTGGTTTCCGCACCCAATTCTTCACTGCGCACCAAACGAATGATGTCACGTTCTGCGTCATCTTCTGGATAATCGACGGTAACCTTCATGATAAAGCGGTCCATTTGCGCTTCTGGCAGTGGGTACGTGCCCTCTTGCTCTACTGGGTTTTGCGTTGCAAGCACCATAAATAAGTCTGGCAATACGTGAGTTTTATCGCCTACTGTGATTGTGCCTTCGGCCATGGCTTCAAGCAGTGCCGCTTGTACTTTGGCAGGTGCACGGTTGACCTCATCAGCAAGTACAATGCTGTTAAAAATGGGCCCAGGTTGAAAGTGGAGTTGCGGCTTACCATCCAGCTCTTGATAAACCTCAGTACCCGTCACGTCAGATGGTAAAAGATCCGGCGTAAACTGGATTCGACCAAAACTGGTGTTTAACAAGTTCGCCAACGATTTTACGGAACGTGTTTTTGCCGTTCCCGGTAAACCTTCTAGCAGAATATGCCCATTTGTTAATAACCCGATGACTAAAGCTCGAACCACGTGGCTTTGTCCAATGACGCTTTTTTCTGTTTGTTCGATGAGTTCTTTTATCGCTTGTTGTGCGTGGTTCATAGGATACCTTTTCAATGGTTTAAGCCGTCTTTTCGATAGTTAAGTATAAGAACAAATGAAATAACTTAAGGTTATATTCACTATGTTATCTTTGCGGTTCTTGAGATTGGAGAAGTTGTGCAAGACCAACCAACATCGGTAACGCATAATCAAAGAACATTTTGATTCCCGAACACAAATAGTTTAGACCACTCTCACCATTCGGCGTTTTGATCAAACGGTTTTTTGGGCACTCACCCCAACAATAAGGCAAGTAAGGGCATTGCTTACAATACGTCGGCAATGAATCGCGTTTTGCCATGCCAAAAGTATATTGTCTTGTAGAGAAGGCCATTTCATTCAGTGAGTGTTCATGAATGTTGGCGAGTTTGTATTCTGGATACACATAGTGGTCGCAACTGAACACGTCGCCATTGTGCTCAATCGCCAACCCTTTGCCACAAAACTCCGCCGTCACGCAAAGCTGAGACGGTTTCCCCATTACTTGCGCCACCGCGGTTTCAAACAGATTAACCAGCACACGGCCAAGATCGTTATTCACCCACTCTTCAAAGGTCGCCATTAAAAAGCGTCCCCAGTCTTCAGGATCGACTGACCAATCCGTTACAATCGACATTGGATGCCCCGGTTTAGCCAGATCACTGCCTTTGGTTGGGATCATCTGTTCGTTCCAAAACTGCGGCGCGGTTGTTTGGAAGTTGTTGGCTTCTACCACCGGCGCAAACTGAATATAAGTCACACCCAATTCTTGGGTTAAAAATCGATATACTTCGAGCGGGTATTTCGCATTGTGACGATTCACCGTGACCAACGCGTTGAATTTCACGCCATGCGCTTTGAGCTTATCTACCGCTTTCATCACGAGATCAAACGTTGGCTTACCGCTGCGGGCTTTGCGATATTTGTCGTGCAGCTCTCGTGGTCCATCAATCGACAAGCCAACTAGGAAGTTGTGCTCTTTTAAAAACGCACACCACTCATCGTTTAGCAAAATGCCGTTGGTCTGAAGGTCGTTTTCAATGCGAACGCCTTTCGGCTGATATTTCTTTTGCAAAGCTACGACATTGCGGAAATAGTCCAACCCAAGCAGCGTCGGTTCCCCGCCCTGCCATGAGAATACAATTTCTTCGCCATCCTGACTTTCGATATAGCTTTTCACGAACGCTTCCAGTGTTGCGTCGTCCATTTTTGGCTGCTTTTCTTGGTGCAGTAGATTTTCTTTATGCAGATAAAAGCAGTACTGACAATCGATGTTGCACTTTGCTCCGCCTGGCTTTGCCATCACATGGAATCGACGGTCATACGCGCCCGAAACTGGTGCTTTAGAAGCCGTTTTAAGAGGAACAATAGGCATGGTAGTAGAATGGCGAGGGGAAATCTTACTCATACGTTTCTCACTATTACATATACCCAAATAACCTCGTGAGCGCTGTACAGCAAAAGTGAAGCTATTTGGGTATATAGCGCTCCAAAAAGCGCTATATAATCTTAATTTACTTAGAAGACTTAGGTACGAACGAACCTGCTTCCATACGAGGCGGGAATTCTTTGAATGTACCCATCACCTCTTTCACTGTATCCATTGCTGGCATCATTAAGAATGAACGCTCGTACATCCAACGAGAATAACCCATGCCTTGATCGCCTCGTTCAAATGGATCAATGCTCAAGTCAAAGATCAGTGGCACACGAAGTTTAGTGAACGGCTTACGCCATACATCCATACCCGTTTCATTCTCTTGAATCATAAAGTGGAACTTGTACTTTCCTTGGCGCAATGCCACAAGATCGCCGTCGTCGCTCCAGTAAACGAACTCATTTCGTGCGGATTTGTCTGACTTACCCGTTAAATATGGCAGTTGGTTGTAACCGTCTAGGTGAACTTTGTAGTCCATATCGCCAACTTTTTTGCCTTTTAGCAGTTCGTCTTTAACTTTGGTATCACCTGCCGCAGCAACTAGTGTCGGGAAAAAGTCCTCTAATGACATCATGCCGTTGAATGTTTTACCTGCCTCAATTTTTCCAGGCCATTTAATCAACATTGGCACACGGAAACTCCCTTCCCAGCCAGTGTTTTTCTCTGAGCGGAACGGTGTCATCCCTGCATCCGGCCACAAATCAACCATAGGGCCGTTGTCAGTGGTGTAAACAATGATTGTATTGTCATCCACACCTAACTCTTTGATCTTGTTAAGTAGCTGACCGATTTGGTCATCGTGCTGCTTAACACCATCCGCGTAGAAACCGGCACCTGTTTTACCTTGGTATTCTTCAGGAACATGTGTGAAGTTGTGCATGCGAGTGGTGTTAAACCAAGTAAAGAACGGCTTGTCCGCTTTTACTTGCTTTTCTATGAAGCTCTCTGCGGCATCAAGAAACTCACCATCAACATTTTCCATACGCTTACGCGTAAGTGGACCGGTATCTTCGATTTTGCCGTCAGCGTAAGAATGGATAACGCCACGAGGACCAAATTTCTTCTTGAACTCCGGATCTTTAGGGTAATCCACGTTCTCTGGCTCTTCTTCTGCGTTCAAGTGGTATAGGTTGCCGAAGAATTCATCAAAACCGTGGTTGGTAGGAAGATGCTCGTCTCGGTCACCTAAATGGTTCTTACCAAATTGTCCGGTTGCGTAACCCATTTGCTTAAGCACGGTTGCAATCGTCGGATCTTTTTCCGAGATACCTTCCGGAGCGCCTGGTAAGCCCACTTTTGATAGACCTGTACGTTTTGGCATTTGACCAGTGATGAATGCAGAACGGCCTGCTGTCGAGCTTTGCTGTGCGTAGAAGTTAGTGAACTTCGCACCCTCTTTAGCAATGCTATCGATGTTTGGCGTGTTGTACGCCATCATGCCTTGGTTGTAGGTACTAAGGTTCCAGTAACCAACATCATCACCAAAGATGACAAGAATGTTGGGTTTGTCCGCTGCATGTGCAACTGCAGATGCAGCGCCCAAAGCTAACGTACATGCGTTAAGTACGAGTTTTTTACTGCTCGTTTTGGTCGCATTTTTCATATTATCTCCAAGAGTTCGCTAGTGCGTAAAAAATGGTATTCGCTTTTCAATACCATTGTTGATATAAGATAAAGCACTAATTTCAGGCGATAAATGCAGTCAAAATTAGTTAACCTATAAATTAAATTTATGAGTGACGTTATGGACTTGAATTTGATCCAAACTTTTCTTGTTGTTGCGGAGTTTCAATCTTATACAAAAGCCGCGGAACAATTAGGGCTTACACAACCTGCTGTGAGCGCTGCAATAAAGCGTTTAGAGCAAGTCGTAGATAAGCAATTATTCGTTAAAAAAGGACGAGGTATCGCACTAACCTCCACCGCTTATCAATTACTGCCGCAATTCCAGCAAGCGGTTAGTATTATTGACAATGCGATATCTGATAGAAATCATTTTGAAGTGTGTTGTTCGGAAATTTTGTTGCACATTATGGACCCGATAAAGAACACTATTTTTTATGAATCACCACCCGAAAAATTCCTATTATTTGAGCTGTTAAGACAACAAAAAGTCGATCTAGTAATCGATACGGTGATCACGAAAGATGCAGCGTTTATTATTGAAGATGCCTATGAGGAAGAAGCCGTGGTTATCTGTCGTGAGAACCATCCCCGTGTACACGGCACGCTCACAAAAGAGCAATTTTATGAGGAAACTCACTGTTTATTTTCAGGAAAATGGAACAACATGTCGGGGTTCGAGCAACTAGCAAAGGAAACAATTCAAGAAAGAAAAGTCGACTTGATCACATCTTCGCTAGCGGGCATGGCGCTGTATGTCGCCCAAAGAGACAGTTTAGGGATCGTGTCTCAATCTTTTGCAAACAAGTGGAGCAAAGCGCTCAAACTTCAAATTTTGCCCTGCCCCATTTCGATACGCTCTATCCCTTACAAGTTCGTCTACCATAAGCGAGAGGTAAACAACCCAGCCCACATCGCTCTACGTGAAAAAATCAAAGCCAACTTAACGGCAGCCCACTACGAACCAATTTGTTTATAAATCTTGTCAATTGAAGCGTTAGGCGTTTTCGTCATCAAGCTTTCTACAAACCTTAATAGATAGAATTTTACAGATAAAAAAAGAGGCTCACTTTAATGAGCCTCTTTCTAGATGTGGAACTTCACTTAGCTTTTCTTACTTATTTGGGTTCTCTTTTAGTTTCTCCATCACTTGATCGAGCGAGAAGCTTGCTGCTTTTTGCCTTGGTGGAAACTCTTTAAACGTTTCAAGGAATCTGCCTACGTAAGCTTGCGCAGGAACAAGCATGTAAGCACGGTCTAGCATCCAATCGTAGTAAGTGTTAGAAGTGATATCAGCCACTTCGTAAGGATCCATACGCAAGTTGAAGATCTTAGGAACACGAAGTGTGGTGAATGGTTCAGCCCAAATACGCAACGTACCTTTTGCTCGTTGCTCCATAAAGACCAGCTTCCATTTGTTATAACGAAGTGCAGTTAAGTCTCCATCATCTGAGAAGTAAAAAATTTCTTCACGTGGGGCCTTATCCTCTTTACCAGTCAAATATGGTAGGAAGTTATAGCCGTCTAGGTGAACTTTGAATTTCTTACCATTCGCACTATAACCTTTGAGCAATTTCTCTTTGATATTGTCATCACCCGCGGCAGCAACGAACGTTGGCATCCAGTCCATGTGATGCATGATATCATTCGAAACAGAGCCAGCTTTAATTTTACCCGGCCAACGTACCATCGCAGGAACTCGGTACGCACCTTCCCAGTTGGTATTTTTCTCTCCACGGAATGGCGTTGTGCCTGCATCTGGCCACGAGTTCATGTGTGGGCCATTATCGGTGGAGTAAAAGACGATTGTGTTGTCTTTAATACCCAAATCATCCACTTTTTTCAGCAGCTGACCTACATGATTATCATGCTCGACCATACCATCTGCATACTCGCTGATGCCTGTTTTTCCAGAGTTCTCTTCTTTCACATGAGTACGGAAGTGCATACGAGTTGCGTTCCACCAGACAAAGAAAGGTTTTTCAGCCTTGACTGCACGATCCATAAAGTCGAGTGCCGCATCTAACGTCTCTTCATCCACGGTTTCCATGCGCTTGCGAGTTAGAGGTCCTGTATCCTCAATTTTGCCATCAGCGTACGAACGGATAACGCCGCGCGGACCGAACTTTTTACGAAACTCAGGATCTTTAGGATAATCGACGTTTTCTGGCTCCTCCTCGGCGTTCAAGTGATAAAGGTTGCCAAAAAATTCATCGAAGCCGTGATTAGTAGGAAGGTGCTCATCTTTATCACCTAAGTGGTTTTTACCAAATTGCCCTGTCATATAGCCCATCGGCTTCAGCATTTCGGCAATGGTTACGTCCTCTTCCTTCAAGCCAAGATCAGCACCTGGAAGCCCCACTTTACTCAAACCTGTTCTAAGAACGGTTTGGCCCGTAATGAAAGTAGAACGGCCCGCTGTACAAGATTGCTCACCGTAATAGTCAGTGAACATCATACCTTCTTTGGCGATACTGTCTATATTTGGTGTTTTGTACCCCATCAAGCCAAACGTGTAAGCACTGAGATTGGACTGGCCAATATCATCACCCCAAATGACGAGAATATTTGGTTTCTCTGCTGCGATACTGCTACTTGTCGCACCGATTAAAGCGGCGGCAAGAATCGCTAATCGGCGTTTAACGCCATATTTCGCTGTCATATAAACCTCTGTGTGTATTAGAAAAGTGCTTCCTGCAACAGAATGTATAGTTCACAAATGGCGGATAAGCGAATTTACTAAATGAGAATTCTTTCTATCTTTGCCTAACATTACACCGTTATTTGTAGCTAATACGCACTCCAATAGCACTTTAGTTCAGAGCGCCATCGCATCATTCATCACTACTGGTAATCTCAAGTATTAAGATTGTCTACGCATATCACAGTGCTCATAAAGTACCTGATTGCTTTTATATAAATATTAATGATAATACGTTTTACTACTATTAATAATTAAGGTACCCGTGTGCTTGACTCCAAGGTTTCAAATGGAAAAACTTCCCAATGCCAACACAACGGCGTTCACCATAATGATGAGGAGCTATTACTAGATAAGCGCACTCACTCTGTGGTACTCAATTACTTGCCAAACAAGAAATCTGTTCAGTTAACAAGCATTCAATTTAAGCTGCTGCAAACTCTCACTCACCATCAAGATCAAGTGCTTAGTAAGCATTTTCTTTACGAAACAGTACTAAAACGTGAATTTACTGAACATGATCGAGCACTCGATATGCACATGAGCAGAATGAGAAAGCGTCTAGTTCACGAAGGCGTTCCAACAGACAGAATTCAGACAGTCCACCGCCAGGGTTACATTTTCAAGCGCTCAGACAATCAACAGAAAAATTAACGCTAATTGACCCAACTTTTGGTAATTGACCGCTTATTTTGCTTTAATTAATGCAAATTCTAATCACGTAAAATAACTCAATGAATTTGCGCTTAATTTTTACACTTTGCATTGCTACTTTGTTTGCCGGCTGTGCAACCTATGCTGGTCTTAACTATGACCAACTGTTTGGTCCACAGCTCGTGCGTGAACGCACAGTTGACGTGGAAACCCCTCAAGCAAACTTCTTCCAAAGCGAAGTTAAACCCATTATGGATAACCGCTGTGTCGTCTGCCACGCGTGCTACGATGCACCATGCCAACTTAAGCTCTCTTCTGTTGAGGGCATTGACCGTGGTGCGAGTAAAGCACTGGTATATGAAGGAACAAGACTCACAGCCGCAGCACCAACACGCTTATTCGAAGATGCAGAAACAACCCAAGAGTGGCGCGATGCGGGTTTTCATCCGGTTCTCAACGAACGTGATCAAAGCATGGCAGCCAACATTGATGCAGGACTTATCGCACGTTTGCTACAACAAAAAGAGCGCCACCCATTGCCTGACCAAGTCCAGTTAGAAGGCTTTGACTTTTCGATAGACCGAGAGCAAACCTGTCCGACGATTGAAGAATACGAGCAATACGAGAAGGATAACCCAACCTGGGGCATGCCTTTTGGTATGCCAAATCTATCAAACAGTGAATACCACACACTCATGACTTGGTTGGAAAACGGCGCAATAATGAACGTTCACCAACCTGTTAGTGAGAATGAGCAAGCGCAAATAGATAAGTACGAAACATTACTTAACCACTCTGATTTGAAAAATCAGCTGATGGCTAGGTATATATATGAGCATTTGTTTTTATCTCATCTCTACTTTTCAGAACTCGATGAAGATCCCCGATTCTTCACGCTCGTCCGCTCTGCTACACCACCAGGACAGCCCGTCAAACGTATTTCAACGCGTCGCCCGTACGATGATCCAGGGGTTGAACGTGTGTTTTATCGAATTATTCCAGAGCAAGGGACCATAGTAGATAAAACTCACATGCCATTCGCGGTAAACAAGCAACGCATAGAGAACTGGAAAACTTGGTTTATTGATGCTGATTACACGGTTAGCCAGCTACCGAGTTATGCACCAGAAGTTGCTGCAAACCCGATGACATCATTCATCGACCTTCCAGTGAAATCGCGCTTTAAGTTCATGCTAGATAATGCACAAAATACAATAATGGCATACATCAAAGGCCCAGTTTGTCGTGGCCAACTGGCATTGAATGTTATCAATGATCGCTTTTGGGTGTTTTTCCTTGATCCAGATAAAGCAGACATCCCAGAAGTAAATGAGTTTTACCGATCTCAGGCTGATAACCTAAAACTACCGGCAGAACAAGAAAGTAACACGCTACCTGTTACCAACTGGGTCAAGTACGCGCGCCAGCAAGCTCGCTACCTAGAGGCTAAATCTGAGTTCACTAATAACTGGTTTAAAGAAGGTGAAAACCTATCCACCGATGTAATTTGGGACGGTAATGGCACCAACCATAATGCGGCATTAACGATATTCCGCCATTTTGATAGTGCTTCTGTTGTTCAAGGGTTAGTTGGTGAGCAGCCTAAAACAGTGTGGATTCTTGACTACGCGTTACTAGAGCGTATCCACTATTTGCTTGTTGCTGGGTTTGACGTTTACGGTAACTTCGGCCATCAGCTCATGACACGAATGTTTATGGACTTCTTGCGTCTAGAAGGCGAAAGTAACTTTATCTCGTTGTTACCCGCCGATATGCGCCATGAACTGCAATCTAGCTGGTATAAAGATCAAAGCCCGCAGTTGAGTGACTTTTTACAACGAAATGTGAAGCCGTTTAACCAACCAACCAGCGTTCAGTATAAGAGTGACGATCCAAAAACGGAGTTGGTGGAGTTGTTGAGCGAACATGTTTCAGATGTGCTTCTGCCTCGCTACGAAATTCAAGACACGGCTCTTTCTGCGAGTAGTGAAAAGCAACTAAAACGTATTGACCACGTTCGTGGTGAAGGCCTAAAAACCGTTCCGCAAATCACTATGCTTATGGTGAGAAGTCAATCAGGGGAAGATGAACTGTTCACCTTACTTCACAACAATGCACACACAAACATCTCTAGCTTGTTTGATGAAGAAAGTAACCGTGACTTTGCTAACGATGATATGACCATTGTACGCGGCGTTGTGGGAAGCTACCCTGCGGCATTTTTCTCGATCAACGAAAACCAAGTAAAAGATTTTGTCGATCAATTTAGTGCCATCCAAAACGAGTCCGATTACGTTAAGTTATTGGATAATTTTGCGATTCGTAGAAGCTCAGAAAAATTCTGGTCATTTAGCGATCGTTTACATAATTGGTACCGTACAAAACAACCGATCGAATTTGGATTACTTGACTATAATCGTTTTGAGAATCGATGATGATTTAAAGGGGGTTCTCATGGGTATCCGAGATAACATTGCCGCTCTTGAACAACAGATTTACGTTGCTTGTTCTGAGGGAGACTACGAAACGGTCAATATGCTTGAGCATCAACTCGAATACTTGCGTGGCAAAGTGGAACATCCTTTTGATGATGACCCTTATGCCCTAGACACTCGATTCGAGTGGGAAGATGACATGACCGAATAGAAAAAACCTCCGGAAAGCCGGAGGTTTTTTTATTTTCAATGCTCGATGGATTACTTCGCCATTAACTCATCCAGAGCTTGAATTGATGCAGACACTTGAGAAACTAAATCATCTTTAGTCGCATTATAGGTATCTAGAGGTTGAGGCGCGGCTTCAATTGCTTGGCAAGCGTTCATTAGCGCAGTTAGTCCTAAACTTCCTGCACTGCCCTTTAATTTATGGGCAAGGTTCTTTACTTCTTTACTATCATTGTCCTCAGCAGACGCTTGCAGCTTGCTTAATACATCGGTGCTGGTGGCTCTAAACAGATTAATAATGTGCAACATCTTATCTCTGCCCAAGATTTTCATATCGGACTCAATCACGCTCGGATTAATGATAACCACATCGGGTTCCTTTGTTTTAGGTGCTTGAACGACCTTTGATTGTAGCTCTTGTTCTTGAGGCGAAATTTGATCAAACGGGGTACAGTCGGCATTTTGTGGCAACAACAACGGCTTTCCGTCTAGCGCATCCTGAATCAATGCCGCGAGTGCCTCTTTTGCTAATGGCTTAGGCAAGTATCCGTCAAAACCAGCGGCTAGATAGCGCTCAACTTCTTCCGCAAAAACGTGTGCAGACACTGCAATCATTGGCGTGACGGCAAGCGCTTTATTGGCCGGCTTATTACACTCAATCCGCTTTAAGCGTTGGATCAACTCAGTTCCATCACAATCAGGGAGGTTGATGTCGACCAAAGCGATATCAAAATCTTGTGTGCTGATCAGTTGCTCTGCTTGTGAGCCGTTTTCTGCCATCACGACTTGATGCCCCATGCTTTCTAGAAAGCCTTCCGCGACCACTCGGTTGACTTCATTATCTTCTACTAGCAAGACCTTTGCTTTCACTTTGCAACGTGCGGTTGCCACGGTTCCTGTTTCAACAGGTTCGCTTTCCTCTAACGGAATAGAGAACCAGAATCGGCTACCATTTCCCTCTTCGGAATCGACTTCTAAAACACCGCCCATCGCTTCAATGATTCGCTTACTGATGGCAAGTCCAAGCCCCGTGCCTCCAGTTTGGCTCATCCCACCTTCAGCTTGCGTGAAGGCATCAAACAACGTTCTCTGGTATTTTTTGGCAATTCCTATTCCAGTGTCTGATACTTCAAACAGGACTTGCGACTCGTCCTCAGGGTTCAGGCTAACGTAGATATCAATTTCTCCTTCGTCAGTGAACTTAATCGCGTTACCAACGAGATTGTTCAGCACCTGACTGATTCTGGTGACATCCCCTTTCCAGTAGCGACTAACATCACTTTCAATATGGTAGGAGAACAGCAGCTTCTTCTCTTGTGCTCGACTGTTCATTAACTGGAAAGTGTCCTCCACCATTTGGTGTAAATCAAAGCCCATGTGACGAATTTCTAAATGCCCCGCTTCAATCTTGGAGTAATCCAGTACATCATTAAGGATCGCGAGCAACGTTTTACCACTACGATTAATGATTTCCGCATAACGCTTTTGAATTGGGTTGAGGCCTGAGTCAATCAACAAGCGTGCTGTCCCCAACACTCCGTTCATTGGCGTTCTTATCTCATGGCTCATCGTCGCCAAGAATGCCGATTTTGCTCGGCTCGCTTGCTCTGCTTGCTTGCGAGCTTTAGCGTGATTCAAAACCTCTTCATTCAAACGGCGGTTTGCTTGTTTTAACTGCGAAGTGCGCTGCTCAACGAGCTCTTCTAAATGCTCTTTATGCTCCTCAAGCTCTCGCTTGGCTTGAGCTTCACCCTCTGCTACCACTTTTAGTGCTTGCGCGGTATTACGAGCCGTGATGATGGCCTGCCCCATATGCGCCAACTCATCTTTGCCTTTCACTTCCAACTCAACCGCTAAGTTACCCTGCGCCACAGACAGCAACGCAGCGGAATATTCAGCTAACCGCTTCACAACAGAAAGGTACACCACACGCCATAAAATCAGCACCAATACAATCAAACCAACAATTGAAATAACGGTTAAAGACCACTGAGCGAATTTCAGTGTGCTGGTCAATTGGTCTACAGCGACGGTAGTGGTTTTGTTTGAATCATCAACCAATTTGTTGACCGTGCCATTAAGCTCTGAGAACAACTCTAATGTCTTTTGCATCAGTTGTTGTGACTGTTCGTTATTCTCGTATTGCTGCATCAGTATAGAAAATACGACCTGACGCTTACCAAGCTCTATGAGCAGTTGGCTCATTTGCTTAGAGCGCGTAGGATCTTCCACAGCGAGTACACGGCGTTGCATGATTTTGAGGTTGCTATCGAAATCACTTTGAACCTGTTGAATTCGCTCAATATTCGTTAATGTCCGAGCCTCTTCAATCTGATTCAACATTTTAAAGGCCAACAAGTGCAGTTCATGTAATCGCTCAGTCAGATCAAGATCGACCTCCACCAGTGCATCTAGCGCCTGATAAACTTGCGATTTTTTATTCGATTCTAATAAGTCATAAATATGCGTGACGTTAGCAACAGCAATGGTGCTTGTATTCTGAACTTGCGTACGAGTTAGTTGTTCTAGCTCTTCACTGAGCAGACGCATTTCTTCAACACGAGTATCTATCTCTTTTGCAAGCCACAGCTTTTTTTCAACCGAAACACCGAGTTCTGCCAAATTGTCGATAACGTTCTGGACGTTATTCTCTAAAGCTTCTAACAATTGAGAATCGAACGACTCACTCCCGAGCTCCTTGATGTGAGTGAGTAAAGACTCGAGCTGTTCGAACAGCACTCGCCCTGACTCCTTTCTTTCCTGCTCGTTTCTTGCGTTCGACAACATTTGTACAGACGAAATAATACGAGTACTCAACTCAGAGACTTGCCTCGCCTCAATCATGGCGGGAATCGCAGAATCCACGACATTTCTTTCGGTTTTGGCAACCAAAGAAAATCCAGACACACCAATAAGTGCCGATAACATGACCAGTATTGCCATCGCAATGAAAGACAACAAAAGTTTACGACCGATGCTTGCAGTTGCTAGCAGCATATTTTCATGACCTTAATGTTCGTGTTCAGCGACATATTACGTTATATTTTGCAGTGTTTACTTAATCTATGCCAACGAACTTCATTTCATGGTTAAAAATCAACACGCATTTCGCACATTTTTCAAACATTCTGCAGCTACTTTAACCCTCGTTGCTTCTTTGCCAGCGGTTGCCGCAGAGAAAATATGTGCAATATACCCTCACCTAAAGGATTCATACTGGTTGTCAGTAAACTATGGAATGGTGTCCGAAGCGAAAAGAGAAGGTGTCGAGCTACGAGTTCTTGAAGCGGGCGGCTACCCAAACAAAACCCGTCAAGAACAACAACTCGCACTGTGTAACCAATGGGGAGCAGATGCAGTTATCCTTGGGACCGTGGACCCACAGGCTTACGAGCATTCACTTAAAAATTGGGTAGGGAATACTCCCGTTTTTGCTACTGTGAACCAACTCGACTTGGATGAAGAACAAAGTGAGTTGCTAAAAGGGACTGTCGGTGTTGACTGGCATTGGATGGGATACGAAGCGGGTCAATATTTGGCAGCTCGCCATCCAAAGGGGTCAGGAAAAACCAACATTGCCTTACTTTTGGGGCCGCGAACTCGTGGTGGTACGAAACCCGTTACTGCCGGATTCTATGAAGCGATACAAGGAAGTGATATCAACATTGTTGACTCATTTTGGGCAGACAACGACAAGGAGTTACAACGTAACCTAGTTCAACGTGTGATCGATATGGGAAATATAGATTACATTGTTGGCAGTGCAGTGGCGATTGAAGCGGCCATCAGTGAGCTGCGCAGTGCCGGCAAAGCTGAGGAGATCGGTCTAGTTTCTGTGTACTTAAGTCATGGTGTATATCGAGGCCTGTTACGTAACAAAGTGCTCTTCGCACCAACAGATAAAATGGTGCAGCAAGGTCGGCTTTCCATGATGCAAGCAACGCATTACTTAAGAGGTAAAACGTATGACAAACATGCCTCACCAACCATCAAACCACTGACTCCGAAGACGCTTCATGACGACACGATCGAAGAATCGTTATCTCCGTCAGAATATAGGCCGACATTCCGTGTTAAGGCTGTTGATTGAAAGACCAAAAACGTGTTCTATTGAGTCACAACAATTTTAAAATCATACAAACGGAAACATCTTGATGCAAAAAACCATTCGTACCATGCCAACCCATAAACATGTGGCTTTGGTTGCTCACGACAACTGCAAACCTGAGCTACTTCGCTGGGTAAAAGAAAACAAAGAAAAGCTACAGAGTCACTTCCTTTACGCAACTGGCACGACAGGACACATGCTAAGTAAAGAAACTGGACTTGCGATCAAGAGCATGATCAGTGGTCCGATGGGCGGTGATCAACAACTAGGCGCTCTTATTTCAGAAGGCAAAATCGACGTTCTCGTTTTCTTTTGGGATCCACTGAATGCCGTACCTCACGACCCAGACGTTAAAGCGCTTCTTCGTATTGCTAGTGTTTGGAATATTCCTGTAGCAACGAACCGAGCCACCGCTAAGTTCCTGTTTAACTCCCCTCTTCTTGAGCAAGAAGTAGACATCGAAGTGCCGGATTACGAAGCCTATCTTGCTGAGCGCATGTAAGCTTTGATGCTAACCAAATAAAGCAAAGGCGATACCAAGTATCGCCTTTACTGTTTTTAACATTCTAAACGTTGCATTTAACGAGAAGTCACGATGGGATAGTCACCATTAACGAGCTCTTGAACGAATGCAGATCCCGCACCAGTATGCGTAATCCAAACCTTCTCTTTCGCACGTGTAATCGCCACGTAAAATAGCCTGCGCTCTTCTGCGTAAGGGAATTTGTCTTTGGACTCCGTCAACGCACCATCAATGTGAATTTGCTTCTTCTTAGCGGGGAATTGCCCCTCATCCACAGAAAGAATAATCACAAAGTCAGCTTCGCGTCCTTTACTCGCATGGCAAGTCATAAAGCGAATATCGAGATTAGGGAAACGTCGCAACCAATCGTCGAACAAATCGGGCTTATGATAATGGTTACGTCCTAGCAATAAAACTGACTTGGTTTGCTTGGCTTGTTGATTCAAGTGGTCCAAGATCTTTTCCACTTGATTGCTCGGCGCGGTATGTACGCTCTTCTGCTTGCGTTGTTTGTGGCTGTTTAATGTTTTCGGCAACTGCGATGGGTTTTGCTGCACGAATGTATTCGCTACATCACCAATCTGATTGTTGAAACGATAAGTTGTATCTAAGTGATGGACGGTTGAGTGAGCAAAGCGTTCTTTAAAACCAGTGATAAGATCGACATCCGCTCCTGCAAACTGATAGATCGCTTGCCAATCGTCGCCAACAGCAAATAACGTGGCACCTGCTTGTTTCTGAGTGGATTCACACAGTGCTTCAATCAATGCCAGACGATCTGGAGAGATATCTTGATACTCATCGACCATAATAAAGCGCCATGGCGAGACAAACTTCCCTTTATTCACATAATCTGTCGCACGACTGATCATGGTTGGGAAATCCACTTGGTTGCTTTCTTTAAGCATTTTCTGCCACGCTGTAAAACATGGCCAGCATAAGGCGAGTTCACTATTTAAACGCGTATAGTCTTGGTGGTTTACGAGCTTTTCTTGTACTTGCTTTTTGGTCAAGCCCACCGCCGCTAAATGAGACAGCTGCGAATCTAGCCAAGCGATCAGTTTTGGATTTTCTGAATGGCTTCCTAACTCATCATCCCCTTTTAGGTACGCAATCGGCCATTTGTCTAAATGTTTTTGCCAACGTTTAAAGTTGGTGGGTGTCATCCAATGTTTTTTCAACCAGTCTACACACCATGCTGTTCGTTGATTTTCGTCCAACGCTAAAGGACTAATTTCGACAGGTTGCTGTTCGACTTGTTTAAGAATATACAAGCCCAACTGATGGAATGTGTTGACGCGCACACCGTCTGCCGCCATGCCCACTTTATCTACTAAGCGTTCTTTCATTTCAGTCGCCGCATCACGACCGAACGCTAACATGAGAAGCTCTTCTGCTTGAGCCTGATGGCTTTGCAACAAATATGCAACTCGTGCGGTTAAAACGCTGGTTTTGCCCGAGCCGGCACCAGCAAGAACTAAGTTGTGGTCGTCGTTGAGTAATACCGCATATTGCTGGGATAAATTCAAAGGAGAGGATTCAATTTGATTAAACAGCACTTCCCAATTTGGACGTTCTGCTTCTAGCCAATCGCGATTACGCTCACCAAGCGCCTCAGAGGTATCAATGAGCCAAGGCTCTATTTGCGACATACGATTCGGCATTCGCATTTTGGCTTCTTCTAGGGTGGTTTTCATCTCGCTTAACTCTTGGTTAAGACTTTCAACCCAGGAGACCACTTGAGAATGCGATAAGTAAGCAGGCAAGTGCTTTAGTTTGTAAAGCTCTTCTTCCCACTTAGGTAGATACTCAGCCAGTTTTCGGCACTGAGTGTTGTGCCACTCTTGATATTGACGAACGGCCTCAAGCGCGAACTTTCGGCATTGTGGCCACGGTAAACCTTGGACTAGCCAGCTTTGTTGTTTGCCTTCGTGTTCATGAGCAAAAAACTGTAAAGAGCTCCATAATAACCCACGCTTTACGCTAACTTTACCATTCCAGATCGTAAAAGGAATATGTTCTTCACTGCCTATCGAGCTTAATAAAACACTGTTCTCTTTTATTTCGACGTGATGGTACTCATTTTGAATAAAAAACTGTGCTTTGCTAGTGGCAGTAAGCTGCATGAAACGTGCGCCTTTTAGTTTAGAAGTTGTCGATTTATATCATTTTAAGGCGCTAAATTGTAGCAACGGCGAGCACCTAAGTAAGCTTCTTCTTCTATTCTTTAATAAAATTCACATTACTGTCGATTTAATAACCTAAAGCTGAGGTTATTTGAAGCTGGCTTTACAATCCTCAATACATGACCTGGCAGTTTTAATATAAGTCAATGACATCCCTGCTGATTTTATCAGCAACCACGAATTTTTCTTAAAGTAAATCATAAACGCGCTATAGTGGGTCTGGTAGTATTCCCCCTGTTCTTCATCGGAAACATAAGGCGCATTGTGCAAGCAACTTCTAAATTTCGGCTATATTGGGCAAACAAGACGATAAATTACAGCGTTCTTATCCTCATTACCTTACTGGGTGTGGTTATCCCAACTTGGTACTTCGAGCAAAACACGCTGATAACGCCATTAATATTAGGCGTTATTGCTGCTGCTTTGGCTGAAAGTGATGACAGTTTCACTGGACGCATCAAGGCTCTGATTCTCACCGTTCTCTGTTTTGCGCTTGCTGCTTTTTCAATTGAAATCTTGTTCGATACACCATGGGCTTTTGCGTTGGGATTATTTATCTCAACCTTCGGCTTCATCATTCTTGGGGCGATAGGTCCTAAGTACGCGAGTATTGCTTTTGGTTCGTTGCTGATCGCTATTTATACTATGCTTGGCGCACATGAAAGCACCAACATTTGGTTTCAGCCACTACTGCTTTTAACTGGTGCCGCCTGGTATTACTTCATGTCCATGATTTGGCAGATATTTTGGCCTCTTCAACCGGTGCAACAAAGCTTAGCCAATGTGTTCTTCCAAATGGCGAATTATCTTGATGCGAAAGCCAAGCTTTTTCACCCTGTGACCAACTTGACGCCACAACCGCTACGGATTGAAGCTGCAAAATGCAATGCTGCCACGGTTACGGCACTAAACGCTTGTAAAACCACATTACTTAACCGATCGAAACGGGGTCACATTGATGGGCCTAGTGACCGATTTTTAAATATTTATTTCATCGCTCAAGACATTCACGAACGAGTCAGTTCTAGCCATTATCGCTATCAGGATTTAGCGACCGAATTTGAACGTTCTGATGTGCTGTTTCGTTTTAAATATCTTTTGGAGTCTCAAGCCCAAGCGTGTCGTGATATTGCACTAGCCATTCAGCTAGGAAATGAATACTCCCATACCGATCAATCTATTCTGGCATTAGCTGAAGTACAAAACTCTCTTGCTTATCTAGAAGAACAAAAGCAAGGGCACTGGAAACGTCTTCTGATGCAGTTAACATATTTATTCAATAACTTAGCGACGGTAGAAAAACAGCTTAATAACATTAACAACCCAGATGTTGAAGGCCTCGAAGAAGATACCCTCGCCGATACCAACCCACACACGCTAAAAGCGATGTGGCAGCGTATATCAGCAAATTTACACAAAGATTCGATGCTGTTTCGGCATGCATTACGTATGTCAATTGCCTTAACGATTGGCTATGGAATCATTCAAATATTCAATATCGACCGAGGTTACTGGATACTCTTAACCACTTTATTCGTATGCCAACCGAACTACAGTGCCACTCGCCAAAAATTGACGGCGCGAGTAATAGGTACATTAGCTGGTTTGTTGATTGGTGTACCATTGCTGACTTTTTTCCCTTCTCAAGAAAGCCAGTTAGTATTTATCGTTATCTCTGGTGTGATGTTTTTCGCCTTCCGGATGAACAACTATGGGTACGCGACTGGTTTTATTACACTGCTCGTCCTCTTCTTATTTAATCAACTAGGTGAAGGTTACGCAGTTGTCCTTCCTCGACTAGCAGATACCCTCATCGGGTGTGTACTTGCAGTAGGAGCTGTATTAGTTATTTTGCCCGACTGGCAGTCGAGAAGGCTTCACAAAGTTATGTCGGATGCGATAGAGGCAAACAAGCAGTATCTCGATCAGATCATTGGTCAGTATAGAATCGGCAAGAAAGACAATTTGAGTTACCGTATCGCTCGCCGCCAGGCCCACAATAATGATGCCTCACTCTCTTCTGCGATTAGTACGATGCTGGCGGAGCCTGGCAAATATCGCGCAGCTGTTGATGAAAGTTTTCGCTTCCTAACGTTAAATCACGCAATGTTGAACTATATTTCTGCATTAGGCGCGCACAGAACTCGCATCGAAGATGAGTCAATTCATAAACTCGTTTTAGATGCTCACCGTTGTATTCATCAGCATCTGGATGTACTTCATAAACAGCTTCACCAGCATTGTGAGGAGTGTGACCTATCTAATATTGATGATGCTGGACTCGAGCAACGCTTAAACGAATGGCGCGATGAAGACGACAGCTCTGCCCGCATGGTATTGCAGCAACTTCATCTTATCTATCGCATGCTCCCAGAGCTTCATTCACTTGCTAGTAAGTTTGCCGTCAGGGTAAGCTAGTAACATTCAAACCATATGTAAGAGGGAAGCGCTATATCGCTTCCCTTTTTCTTTTTACGTTTCCATCTACCCCAAAGTGGGTAATTATGTACCTTCTTAGGAAAAATCTGACGTATCACTTAACACACCTTGACAATATTCGGACAAAAGGCAATCGATCAAATTCTAATCTATTTTGGTTGAATAAATATGTTGTATCCAAAGGATGAAGAATTTCGGGCAACGACGGATAAACCGAATCATGACGAAGGTATTGAGATGAACGCACAACAATTTAATGAACTTAAACAAAAGCTCAGTGATTTAACGGCAAGTCAGTTAAAGTCATTACAAGGTGAGATCAGCGTGAAACTAAATAAAGCGCAAAAACCGGTTCTATCTGGTGAAGAAAGAGAAATGCTTGCCAAACTGTTTGCCTAATCAAGTCATTGATATAAAACACTTGAACGTTTTATAAACTCCACCTATGCTCTCACTATCATAATGTTGGGAGTAGTGATATGCCTGTATCGGGAATTCAATCTGGACACCACATCGTTCAGATGTCACAACAAATGGCCGAGAAAGCTGCAGATAGCATTAGCAATAATGTAAGTAAGGTAAAAGAAGAGCTTTCTGATCACAACATCAATTTAGCTGCGGTTGCGGATGTCGCAATAACAGCCTCAACACCTAGCCTTCCCTCTCAAAAAGTTGAATCTCTCATCAACCTAGCACAAGCCGCTGGTTATAACCGAGTTGGCGCGTCTGTCATAGAGAAAAACAATGAAATCATTGGCAGCTTGCTAGACATCCACGTTTAGGCGATTTAACGTCAAATTATCGCTATTTTAACTTCCAACTATCACTATAACGTCGTAACAAGATAACCCCTTTGCTTCGCTCTTTCTTTCTATTTCGATTCAAATATCTCCTGTTTAAAATCAAGCTTTCCCGAAAAAAATGGGCGGCTTATCAGAGCCGCCCATTTTTATGTTGCATACAGGTTTATCCGTTATCAATAACACCGTTGTTCAGCAATGACTCTACAATCTCGTTGGAGCTGAGACCGTTGAAGTCGATTGAAGTACCTAAGTTTTCCACGACAATTGTCTGTTGAACATTTGCATCCGTCGTAATGTTCAGAGAAACACTTTCCGTCGATGCATCGTAGTCTGCTGAAATGTGACCAAGCAGATCATCCATGTCGATCATTGAGTTATTGAGATCAGAGATAACTTCACGTAAATCGATACTGTCTTCGTTAACAGTGAAGTCAGTAATGGTATCCACTGCCCCTTCATCAACGGAATCTACCGTCCACTTGAAGATATCGCTGCCGTCTCCACCCGTTAAGATATCTGAACCTAAGCCACCGATAAGCACGTCATCACCATCACCACCCAGAATAACGTCGTCACCGTCTCCACCAATCAAGTTGATACCTGTGTCTCCGCCGACTAAATAGCTGTCGTCCACTGCGGTTGACTGGTCAATATCGTCGCTATCACTACTCACATCCAAACTAATTTGGACAGGTGAAGACTGCGCTTCATCGCCATTAGATTCCGTTGATATCGCCGTAAGCGAAATATCGTAAGAACCGACATCAATACCACTGTTAGTATCTGTTGCGACAATTTCTAGCGTATCAATTTCATCGCTTGGTACTGTCCAAGTGGTACCATCGAAGCTAATGCCTGATGGAGAAACGCCACTTGTTACCTCAGCACTAGCTGGTACGCCCGTTAGCTCCAAAGACAGCACCTCGTCAATATCAGTAAGCGCCGCCATGATTCCGACAATCGCTAAACCTTGACTGCTCGCGGTTTGGCTAGCTGTAATTTGACGAATGTAATTAAACTGAGGATTGATATTCAATGTAGGTGCATCAGCTACAGGTGTCACATTGATAGTGAAGTCTTGATTCGCCTCCAATGCGGAACCCGATGCATTTTCGAAGTACACACCGTTGTCTTCGACTTTCACCGATAAAGTGATTGAAGCTGCGTTGACATCTCCTGCATCCACAAATACACCCTCAGAAGCGTCTGTTGCTCCAAGAACGGAGTTAATATTATCTGGTGTGCCCATTAGGGTTATTTCACCAGCCATCCCCGCCCCAACAGTCACACCACTACCTGCTGGCGGCTCGACACGAAGGTCGCCCTCGGTAACTGTAAGAGTCACCGTCATGATTTCATTCGCCTGCGCACCAGTGAAGTCGATGTCACTTACACTAATACCCGTTATTTTCTGGCCATCGGCTTCGTTGATCGTATCCGTTACCGACGTTGCAGTGATTTCAGGTGCGTCATTGGTCGCTTCAACATTCAACACTGCTGTGCCCGCGATTGTAATTGGGTCTGGAGCGCCGTTAGTTGTTCCGTCATCTGTGATTTCATAAGTGAAATTAACGTCACCAAAGAAATCTGCTGCGGGTTCAAACGTCCACTCTGTCGCACTCACTTGAGTCAACGTGCCGGAAGTTGGGTCCACTAACGCAACATTATCGACGGTCAAGTTGTCTGACTCAGGATCACTTGCGTTGCTCAGCAACTCAGTAGCCGTAATAGTTAACGAACCACCATCTTCTTCCGTACTACTCAACGTTACCTCTGATGTTACCGGTGCATCGTTCACCTCAGTGACTTCGAAGGTCGCCGTTCCTGACACCGTTTGAGGATCAGAAACACCGTTCGTTGTACCGTTGTCGGTAATGTCGTAGGTCAGATCGACCTTGCCGTTGTAGCCAGGCGCAGGAGTAAATGACCATGTACCTGTTACGTTGTCGAAATCCAATGTGCCGCTGCTTGGGTCAACCAACTGGACATTACTCACCATCAAGGTGTCGTTTTCAATGTCAGAAGCATTCGCTAACAAATCAGCTTGGGTAATTTCAACCGCCGTACTGTCTTCTGCGATATCAGAAAGTACCACTTCAGACGTCGTTGGAGCATCATTGACTTCCGTTACGTTGAACGATGCGCTGCCGTTAACCGATTTAGGATCGGATGCACCACTTGTCGTGCCATCATCTGTAATGGTGTACGTGATTTCAACTGGACCGTTGTAATCTGGTGCTGGGGTAAATTCCCACTCTCCCGTACCACTGTTGAAAGTAATGCTACCCGAATTCGGATCCGTTAACTGAACATTGCTGACCGTGAGGTTATCGTTCTCTACGTCTGTCGCATTCGCAATAAGATCCGCTTCAGAGATGGAGAACACACCACTATCTTCTTCAATATCCGGTAGCGTCACTGGCGTAGTTTCTGGGGTATCATTCACCGCTGTCACTTCAATATTGAAGCTGCTGCTGTTGGTATTTAGGGTGTCATCTACCCCACCAATTACGATACCTTCATTACCTTGGTCATCGACTGTCACGTCCACCTGAACGTCACCAAAGAAGTTCAGCTCTGGATTAAACTCAATCAGACCGTCTGCAATGGCATTGTTTAGATCGGCCACTGTACCTTTCAGTTCAACGGAGTCCGTACCATCACCGCTCACGGTTAGGTTGTAAGTAGCGATGAGCGTTGGATTAAGCTCCAAGATACCGCTGTCGACGTTCACATTGAGTACATATTCAGCATTCGGATCATCGAGTACGGCATCAATATCGGTAATGCTGAAACCATCAAGCAGCATTGGCGTATCTTCTGGTGTTTCCACATCCACGGTATTGACGAACTCTGGACGATCGTTCACTGCTTCAACATCAACAGTGACATCAAACTCCTCTGCGGAGCCCAAGCTTTGACTGCCATCGAGCCCAGTATCAACGGCTTGCACTTTGAAATGCAGCGAACCATCCCATGAGTTATCATTGCGATCCCCTGAATTAAACACCACTTGATCCAAATCTTGAGCATTGATTTCTAAGACAAAAATGCCGCCGCCTTGGTCAGTAAATACTGTCCCATCAGGTAATGAAACGCTCGCCCCATCAGGGACATTTGAGACCTCAACTCTCAGCGTCTCTGGATCATTTTCCTGGTAGTTTGCACCATCTCCGATGGACTCTTTGTTATCAACCACTAACGCATTTACATTAATAACAATGTCTTCGCCCTCATTACCTGCAGCCGAAGTGTCGGGGTTCACATCAACATCATCACCAATAGGATTGACAATAAGCGTAAAGTTATTGTTTCGTTCCGTTGGTACTTGTAGCAACTCCTCTTGAATGAAGACCGTAATACCTATCTCAGCCTCGCCACTAAAGTGTTTTGGCGGTTTAATTTGGATGTCACTCAGGTCAATGGACGTCTGAGTGAGATCTTTTAGTTGAATACTCCATTCGCCCCCACCGTTATTCTTAACAACATAATCAGAGGAATTGGATTTAACGATAAAGTCATCAGGAAGCCCCGTTAACTTGAGTGAAACGAAACTCTCAGAACCGTCATTATCGTTCAGGCTGATCGAAACACCAGAGCCCGATTGATTCAGCGAAATTAAAGTATCTTCGTCACCAATCACCGTGATTGGCTGCGTCGGATCGGCACCTGTAATGGTAATGTCATCAACGACTGGCGTAACTTCAAATGTGACATCGTCAGTGAAGGTTCTCACATCTATATTATCGCCAGAGTTATTCAAGATAGACTGATCAAACACAGCTTCATCAGTAATTTCTCCCTCGATATTAATCTTGACGGTATTTTGGCCACCACCTACGGGGTAATTTTCTTTTGGCTTAAACAGAACATTGTCAAGCGCACCAGCTAAAATCTCAGCTTCATTAAACTCAATACTGGTTCCTAAGCTGTTACCATTGGCATCAACAAACTCACCTAATGTTGTGTCATCAAGCTCTAACTTGATGTTCGTTAGTGTTTCTCGACCACCTTGAGTGTTGTTAAATTGATCGGCAAAATCAACACTCAAGTTAAGTTGGATTAAGCCATCTTCGTAACCAACACCATCCGCCGTGGGAACGTCGTTATTTAGATCAGTTACAGGTTGTTTGTTTGCATCCAAGCCGAAAGTACCAACGATATCTACTTTTACATTCGGTGTGACATCGCTATCCAACGGCTGATCCCCGGCTGAACTCGGAACGTCTGCAACCGGTAAAACCTGAACTGGAAACTGGACATTATTTTCTTTTTCATCACCGGACTCAGTGTCTTTAGTGACAAACCGAATTGGTAATTCGAAATCACCTGCGTAATCTTCTGCCAAGTGCATCGTCAAGCCATCAAGGCCAGTAATATTTCCACTCGCATCGATATGGGCTTGGAACACGTATTTACCATTGACAAAATCAACATCCGTCCCCGTGATCACCAAATCAGGAGGAATGCCAGGAGCTGAAGGATCGACGATAATAGTTAAGACATCTTCCACACCATCTGCATTAATCGCATCGACTTTCGACGTCAACTGAGCACCAAGGTTAATAGAATTGTCTTCCAACGCTTGAATTTGGACATCATCAGCCACCTGAATCTCTGCCGCTACACTCATTTTCGGTGTGAGGACGGTTGGAAACTCTAGTGTCACATCCGTTTGACGCACGACCGTCGCATCTTTTTCGTTGCCCAAATCTTCGCCCAAATCATTCACTTCTGCGTAAATGGTTAAGCCAATTTGAGAGAGACCACCGTTATCGCCATCGTCACTGTCATCGTTTGGTGTTAAATCAAGTCCAGACGGCGCTTTAATTGAGAAGTTGTCTTCATTAGTTACTGTCCAACGACCTCCACCTTCATTTAGTGCACCGACGATAACCAATTGGTTGAGGATCTCAGGGTCCACATTGTGAAATTGAACAACAAGTTGAGTCACCACTTCATCTGAAGACGCATCAAACTCTTGGTATCTAATGATATGAGCGCCAGATTCGCCCCCCATAGAAGTGTTGATCGTAAAGTCAATGTTACCTTGATCATCTGACTTCACGATATCGGTAGCACCACCACCACTTTCAGTGACAAGCAGACGGGTTTGGTCATCTATTGCCCCCGTCTTATCCTCTGGCTCAACGATTGGATTAACTTGGACATTCACCGTACCATTGATGGTTTTCTCAGCGATACCTTCACCGGGATTCGAAGCGTCAACATATTCATGGTCAATCTCTTTCACAGTGACGGTCGTGGTCAAGTCAAAGTCAGTACTTGAATCCTGCTCCAACTGGACTTGAACATAGCCACTTTGAGAGATTTTAGCGGAAAAATCTTGCTCTGATTCACCAGCTTGCGGTGAAAGCGTTAGTGTTCCAGAAACAAGCGCTTGTGCCACACCATCTACATAGACCGTGCTGCCTGGAGGAAATCCAGAGATGGTTACATCACTAAAGAATTCATCGGTATCAGGGCTTTGTACGAGCGTCGGTTTCCAATCGATGTCAAAGCGCGTATCTTCATCTCCCTCCGATCGAACAACGTAGTTATCTTGAGCGTCAATAACGGGTTCGACCTTGATCCTTACCTCTCTTTCAATCACACGACTATGACCATCATTTTCGGTAACAATGATCGTCCCTGTAATCGCAATGTTTTCGGTTGAAGAGGCTTCTGGAATAATTTGAATACCGGAATTAAAATTCAGCCCAGTGATGTTTGCTTCGTAAATCGGTTGACCGTTACCATCATAGCCAACAAAGGTGAGGTCAACGCTTGAACCGTCTGAATCTACGACACGAACACCGTCGGGGATGTTGGACAGGATAACAGTAATGGCTTCTGAATCATCCAGAGGTCTATCGGCAACTTCACCTGATACAACCGAGAAGTTGAGGTTTACAACACCATTCTCTTCAATAGTCGTCTCTATCCCGGCCACATCTCCGTCTACGAATCGGTTCCAAACGTTCCCCGCGTCAATTAATACCGTGTCTGGTATGTCAGCAACACCTTTTACACCAACGATGACAGTCTTACTGCCCAGTGACAACACATCTTCTGTCGTACCGGTAGACAATGATGCTGTGTCTTTCACAATGCCTTCGACATTGAAAGTAAAGTCATCATTGCTGTGCAAAGGAGGAAGAACTTCGACGTTCGCTAATTCAGACTCTGGCACTTCGTAATAAAGTACATTGCCGCCTGAATCGGTCACTTCTACTATCTGACTTGGGTTTGCTGAGTCCAGCCACACCAAAGTAACCCCATCAATTGAGAAGTTAGAAATGCGCACAAATAACGCTTCAGAACCATCTAAGTCCGCTGATGGTTTCATGGTGATCACTTCACTTAATTGGAGTGGGTCGTGATCAGTGACAGGGTCTACCGTATTTTGAGTTCGAGCATTATCCTCAAACACATTAATTCGGTTTACAGTAAAACTACCTTTATCCGCAACTGGGTTTACATCAATAATGATGGTTTCGGTTTCTGAGCGAGCGGTATCTTTCCCAAGCAGTGGATTGTTGTTTTCCGTCGTAATAGCGGTGACATCAATTCTGATTTCGCCCGAGAAGTTATCTATCGGATCAACTTGAACTTCATCAATTCGGCTTGCATCCACCAGATAAACACCACCGGATTTTGGTATCGCACTACCATCTGAATAGACTAACTCTGCGTTACCTTCTCCTTGTGTAAAGACAAGCTCGTACACAATGCCTTCTGGGTTACTAGTGTCTTGGGTTTCAGCCGTGATGTTAAGTGCGACATTGTTTCCATCTTCATCAACCGAGTAGTTAAATTCACTGCTTGCCGTCCACGTTGCAATATCTGCGACGGCAGCAACTTCAATGTCTAAACGACCATTAATCGTATGATCTGGCGTACCATTGTTAAGAATTTCCACGCGGATACGAGGATCGATACCAGAAGCATCGGTTGATGTATGACGATCTGGTACGAAGTACAAGTTATCTAACGAGACAAGCTCACCATTGAATGACTGCTCAACATTTGATGCGTCGAGAACAACCGTATTGCCCACAGATGTTAATTCAATGTAGTTGCCACTGCCGTCTCTGTAGTAGAACGTACCGTTGTGAGTATCAGCATCTCGAATAGTGATGTCACCTAAGCTCTCGTTACGGTCGATATCGTGTAAATTGATAACCAAGTCGACTTTCGCAGGGCTAACATCCAGCGTCGACAAGTTGTCCTGAGTATTTGCAGAGTCAACGCCCACAACGACACCATCACGCCCTTGGTCTTCGAACGCAGTAACGGTAGACGTGTCAATTTGCGCATTGCGGTCTCTTATCGAGATATCCACATCGGCATCTGCGATATCGCCATCACCATCGGTTGCAACAACGTTGATGGTGAAATCAATCGAGTCGGTTTCGGTATGGTCAAGGTCGTCATTCGGACGGAATGACACACTGCCATCGGTTCGAACAACCAAACGACCGATTTCAGTATCCACTCCGTCAAGAACCTTGTGAACAAATACGACTTGGTCGCTGCCGTTCAAATCGACAGAATCAGAATCAACACCATTTTGCTTAAAGTAAATGCCTGAATCATCAGCCGAGAATGAAGTCACTTGTGCGCCGTCAGCACCAAGGTCATCATCCCCCTCTACAGGGTCTCGGAATAAACGAACCGTGCGGCTGCCTTGCCCCTCAACACGCGAAATAGATGCATCGTGCAAGGTTGGAACATCATCGGTAATCGTCACTGGTAAGTTAATACCTGCCGTATCACCATCGACATCGGTCGCAAAGACTGGGAGATCAAGTATGAGTGTATCTTCGCCTTGAGTTGAGTGATCTAGCGCACCCTCAAGCGTAAACTTGTAAGAGCCGTCAGCGTTCAAAACTAGTGTGAACACTGAGTTACCATCAGGTGTTTGACCTTGATAAGTAAAGTTGTTGTTGCTTACCGCGGTTTGAACTAACGTCACCGCAAAACCACCTGAAGTTACTCCTGGTATCGGGTTAGAAGTAAGATCCAGCTGATAAGAGACAACGGTATCTGCCCCTTCCACCGTATCGAAATTGCCCGTTGCTTCTAGGCTGTCTTTGTTGGTTGCCTGAGAGCCGTTGGCAAGGTCATCCTCATCAACAGCCAAAGCATCTGCTGATTTAATTTCGGGAATGTCATCAACTACGGTAATTGGAAGATTCAGTGATGATGACGTGTCACCATCAAAGTCTGTTACTGTAATTGGAATATCAATGACAAGGTTGTTTTCACCTTGAACAGCGTCATGGTCGATTGGTCCCAACAGCTCAAATTGGTAGCTGTCATTATTCGCATCAAGAGACAGCGTGAAGATCTTAGTTGATGTGCCAGTAATAACCGCTTCGTAACTGGTTACTCCACCATTCGTGCTTACTAGATTCAACTCGATGCTGCTGCCGTTCGACGTTAAACCAGACACGACTGCATCGAGGTCTGAAACTTGGTAGCTGACAATCTTGTCTGCACCAGCAACGACCTCAAATCCGCCGTTCAATACCGTTGAATCACTACTTGTCGTGTCAGAGCCACCGGAAAGATCATCTTCATCAACGGTTTGTTGGCTAGAGTCTGTCACTTTCACAATAGCTGGGACATCGTCCACCACGGTGATCGGCAAGGTGATGTTATTGGACACATCGCCATCAAAATCAGTCGCGTTGACTGGGAAGTTAATGACCAACGAGTTTTCATCGTTACCCGCAGGATGATCAAGTGCACCCAACAGTTCAAATTCATAACTGTCTGCTGAACCATTTAGCGTCAGTTTAAAGACGGTGTCCGTCGTACCTTGTACATAAGCTCGGTACTCAATCACACCGTTTGAATTTGAAAACTCAACCAACTCAAGCGGTTGACCACCTGAGGTAAGGCCAGAAACAGGCGATGTTAAACTATCCAACTGGAAGCTAACGATAGAGTCGGCACCATCAGTAACGTCAAAGTTGCCACCAATGATATTGGATTCTGGCGTGTCGTCCGAACCTTGGCTTGGAATATCATCCTCATCCACAGACAAGGTACTACCAGAGCTAATAGCATCAATGGTTGGTTTGTCATCTACGATCGTAACTGGCAAGGTCGCAGTGATGGTATCGTTGTCGCCATCCGTGATCTTCACAGGTAGATTCAACAAAATCTCATCAGAGTTAACCGCGTGATCTAACTGACCAGATAACTCAAAGTCGTATTTACCATCTTGATGAAGTGTCAACGTGAAGACCGTCACTCCACCCGGTGTTTGTCCCACGTAAACAAGCGCGTCAGCAGTTGAAGCGCCAACGTCTTGAGAAAGTGTTACCTCTTCTCCACCCGATTTCAGATTCGGGATAGGATTTGAGCTTAGCTCCAATTCGAAAGCATCAATACCATCTGCGCTAGTGACTTCGAACTCACCTGATACCGTTAATGGCTCTTTCGTTCCATCAGAACCAAGAGGTAAGTCATCTTCGTCGACACGTAGACTTTCAATATTGGTAACAACTGGAACATCGTCCACAACGGTAATTGGCAATGTGAAGGCTGGTGAAGTATCACCATCATTATCTGTCGCCGTCACAGGGAGGTTAATAACAATCTCGTTTTGCTGATTACCATCGGGATGATCAAGCGGCTTCTGTAAATCGAACTCGTAGGTGTTGTTCGTTGCATCCAACGTCAGTTCGAACACCACTTCAGCAGGATTGCCTGCGACACCTTGGTATACGTTCACGCCGTTTGCGCTAGAAGACAGAACTAAGGTGATAGCTTCATCATCTGAAGTCAGTGACGCAACAGGCGTGGTCAGGTCACTCAGCTGAATAGAAGCAACTTGGTCAGCACCTTCGGTGATATCAAAAGTACCTGAAATAACAGTATCTTCTGCACTTGCAGCATCCGTACCTGCTGGTAGGTCATCTTCATCAACGGTTTGTTCGCTGCCTGCTAGTAAACCGTCAATGGTCGGAACATCATCCACAACCGTAATTGGTAAGGTGATGTTGTTCGACACGTCTCCATCAAAGTCAGTCGCGTTTATCGGTAAATTGATGACCAGTTCATTTTGGCCATCAGCATTTGGATGATCGAGAGGAGCAAGCAAATCGAAAGTGTAGCTATCATCAGAAGCATCGAGAGTCACACGGAATACTGGTGTCGTCGTGCCATCAATACGAGCTTCGTAAACTGAAACGCCACCTGCGTTTGATACTTCAACCATAACCAGAGATTGACCACCAGAGGTCAGGCCTTGTACTGGCGTGGTTAGGTCAGAAACGCTGTACTCCACAATGCCATCAGAGCCATCAGTCGCGATGAAGTTACCTGCAATGCTGTTCGACTGCGTACCATCAGATCCGACTGTTGGGATATCGTCCTCGTCAACCGTTTGCACACTTGTTGCTTCGATGCCACCAAGTGTCGGTTTGTCATCAACGATCTTGACAGGAATTGTCTCAGCAGACGTGTCGCCATCAAAGTCGGTTGCGATGATTGGGAAGTTCAGTGTCAGCTCGTCACTATCTACCGCGTGGTCGATTGGACCTTCTAGCGTGAAGTTATAAGAGCCATCGGTATTCACTGTCAGCGTAAAGACCGCTTCAGTCCCCGCTGCCGCTTGGTAAGTAAAGCTACCATCGCCGTTTGCGGTTTCCGTCAGTGTGACTGCCACGCCTTGTGATGTGAGTCCAGCTACAGGTGTTGCAGAAGCATCGAGCTGATAGCTCACCACTCGGTCCGAGCCTTGTGTGGTGGTAAAGTTACCATCGATTGAAATCGGGTCAGTTTGGTCTGAGCCAATCGTACTTAAGTCATCTTCATCAACGGTAATCGCATCGACATCAGTAATGGTCGGTTTATCATCCACGATGGTGACTGGGATCGTTTCTGTGGTGGTATCACCATCAAAATCCGTTGCGATGATTGGGAAGTTCAGCGTCAGCTCATCACTGTCTACCGCATGGTCGATTGGCCCTTGCAGCGTGAAGTTGTATGAGCCATCCGTGTTTACTGTTAGCGTAAATACGGCTTCAGTTCCTGCTGTCGCTTCATAAGTGTAGCTACCGTCGCCGTTTGCAGTTTCAGTCAGCGTGACGGCCACACCTTGTGATGTTAGACCGTCAACAGGCGTTGCAGCAGCATCCAATTGGTAGCTTACTACCCCATCAGAGCCTTGCGTTGTAGTGAAGTTGCCATCGATTGAAATTGGATCTGAGCCGTCGGAGCCAATCGTCGCTAAGTCATCTTCATCCACGCGGATTGCGTCTACGTCAGTGATGGTTGGTTTATCATCAACGATGGTGACAGGTAACGTCTTCGATGAGGTGTCGCCATCAAAGTCTGTTGCGATAATCGGGAAGTCGATTTGCAGACTGTCGCTATTCACCGCATGGTCTAGTGGGCCCTGCAGAGTAAAGGTGTAGCTGCCATCTGGCTTCACCACCAGTTCAAATACGGCATTGCCATCTGCTGTGGCAGTGTAAGTAAAGCTGCCATCACCATTTGTTGTCTCAGCAAGTACGACAGGCTCACCATGAGAGGTTAACCCTGCTACTGGATCTGCTGTTGCATCAAGCTGGTATTTAACAACGCTGTCCGAGCCTTCAGTTGTGCTGAAAGACCCCGACATAAACGCATCATCGTTTTGGTCTGAGCCAATTGAAGCGAGATCATCTTCGTCCACCGTGAGTGGAACAACGTTGTCAATGGTTGGAACGTCATCAGTAATCGTAACTGGAATGGTCGCGGTCGTCGTATCGCCATCAAAGTCTGTTGCAATGATTGGGAAGTTCAGTACTAGCTCATCGTTGTTTAACGCGTGATCGATTGGCCCTTCTAGACGGAAGTTGTATGTGCCGTCTGCATTCACATTCATGGTGAAAACCGGATTGCCATCCGCGGTAGCCACGTAAGTGAAGCTGCCATCGGCATTCGCAGTCTCTACCAAAGTAACAGGCTCACCGTGAGAAGTTAAACCTGAAACAGGATCAGCCGTTGAATCAAGTTGGTAGCTCACCACACGGTCTGAACCTTGAGTGGTCGTGAACGCGCCTTCAACATAAACAGCGTCAGTTTGGTCTGAGCCAATACCTGATAAATCATCTTCGTCTACTGCAAGAGGCACAACATTATCTATGATTGGTGCATCATCCGTGATCGTGACTGGAATGGTTGCCGAAGTCGTATCACCATCAAAATCGGTGGCAATAATTGGGAAATCAATCGTCAGGCTGTCGCTGTTAGCTGCATGGTCAATCGGACCTTGCAGCGTAAAGTCGTACGTACCATCTGTTGCGACATTCAACGTGAAGACAGGATTGCCGTCAGCGGTCGCAACATAAGTAAAGCTGCCGTCGCCATTCGCGGTTTCCACCAAGGTAATCGCCTCACCTTGAGACGTTAGCCCCGCAACAGGATCAGCCGTTGAATCCAGTTGATAGCTCACCACTCGGTCAGAGCCTTGAGTGGTCGTAAACGCGCCTTCAACGAACAGATCGCCGCCAGGGTCGGAACCCACACCGCTAAGGTCGTCTTCATCGACACTTAACGCATCCACCGCTGTGATGGTCGGTACATCATCAACAATCGTGACTGGAATGGTTTCAGTGACAGTGTCGCCATCAAAGTCGGTTGCGATAATTGGGAAGTTTAGTGTCAACTCGTCACTATCAACCGCGTGATCAATCGGCCCTTCTAGCGTGAAGTTATAAGAGCCATCAGTATTCACAGTCAGCGTAAAGACCGCTTCAGAGCCCGCTGTTGCTTCGTAGGTAAAACTGCCATCACCATTTGCAGTTTCTGTTAGCGTGACAGCCACACCTTGCGAGGTTAAACCGTCAACTGGTGTTGATGTGCCATCGAGTTGGTAGCTCACCACTCGGTCTGAACCTTGCGTGGTGGTGAAGTTACCATCAATAGAAATCGGGTTGCTTTGGTCTGAGCCAATTGACGCTAGATCATCTTCATCAACCGTAATGGAATCCACGTCAGTAATAACTGGCTTATCGTCTACGATCGTCACTGGGATAGTGGCATTTGTGGTGTCGCCATCAAAGTCGGTCGCGATGATTGGGAAGTTCAGTATCAACTCATCACTATCTACTGCGTGGTCGATTGGACCTTCAAGCGTGAAGTTATAGCTACCATCAGTATTCACTGTCAGCGTAAAGACCGCTTCAGTACCCGCTGTCGCCTCGTAAGTAAAGCTGCCATCACCGTTTGCGGTTTCAGTCAGCGTGACGGCCACGCCTTGTGATGTAAGGCCGTCAACTGGTGTTGCAGAAGCATCAAGCTGATAGCTCACCACTCGGTCCGAGCCTTGTGTGGTGGTGAAGTTGCCATCGATTGAAATCGGGTCAGTTTGATCTGAGCCAATCGTGCCTAAATCATCTTCATCAACGGTAATCGCATCGACATCGGTAATGGTCGGCTTATCATCCACGATGGTGACTGGGATCGTTTCTGTGGTGGTATCACCATCAAAATCCGTCGCGATGATTGGGAAGTTCAGTGTCAGCTCATCACTGTCTGTCGCATGGTCAATTGGCCCCTGAAGCGTGAAGTTGTATGAACCATCCGTATTCACGGTCAGCGTAAATACGGCTTCAGTTCCTGCTGTCGCTTCATAAGTGTAGCTACCGTCGCCGTTTGCAGTTTCCGTCAGCGTCACTGCCACACCTTGCGATGTTAGGCCATCAACTGGCGTTGCAGCAGTATCTAATTGGTAGCTTACTACCCCATCAGAACCTTGCGTTGTAGTGAAGTTGCCATCGATTGAAATTGGATCTGAGCCGTCAGAGCCAATCGTCGCTAGGTCATCTTCATCCACACGGATTGCGTCTACGTCAGTGATGGTTGGTTTATCATCAACGATAGTGACAGGTAACGTCTCCGATGAGGTGTCGCCATCAAAGTCTGTTGCGATAATCGGGAAGTCGATTTGCAGACTGTCGCTATTCACCGCATGGTCTAGTGGACCTTGCAGTGTAAAGTTGTAGCTGCCATCTGGCTTCACAATCAATTCAAATACGGCATTGCCATCTGCCGTGGCTGTGTAAGTAAAACTACCGTCGCCGTTAGCAGTTTCAGCAAGCACGACAGGCTCACCATGAGAGGTCAACCCAGATACTGGATCTGCTGTTGCATCAAGCTGGTATTTAACAACGCTGTCTGAGCCTTCAGTTGTGGTGAAAGAACCCGACATAAACGCATCATCGTTTTGGTCTGAGCCAATTGAGGCGAGATCATCTTCGTCCACCGTGAGTGGAACAACGTTGTCGATAGTTGGAACGTCATCAGTAATCGTGACGGGAATGGTCGCGGTCGTCGTATCGCCGTCAAAGTCTGTTGCAATGATTGGGAAGTTCAGTACTAATTCATCGCTGTTTAACGCGTGATCGACCGGCCCTTCCAGACGGAAATTGTATGTGCCATCAGCATTCACGTTCATGGTGAAAACCGGATTGCCATCCGCGGTAGCCACGTAAGTAAAGCTGCCATCAGCATTCGCAGTCTCTACCAGAGTAACTGGCTCACCTTGGGAGGTTAGCCCCGAAACAGGATCAGAAGTTGAATCAAGTTGGTAGCTCACCACACGGTCTGAACCTTGGGTAGTGGTGAACGCGCCTTCAACAAACACAGCGTCAGTTTGGTCTGAGCCAATACCTGATAAATCATCTTCGTCTACAGCCAGAGGCAAAACATTATCGATGATTGGTGCATCATCCGTAATCGTGACTGGAATGGTTGCCGAAGTCGTATCACCATCAAAATCGGTGGCAATAATTGGGAAATCAATCGTCAGGCTGTCGCTGTTAGCTGCATGGTCAATCGGACCTTGCAGCGTAAAGTCGTACGTACCATCTGTTGCGACATTCAACGTGAAGACAGGATTGCCGTCAGCGGTCGCAACATAAGTAAAGCTGCCGTCGCCATTCGCGGTTTCCACCAAGGTAATCGCCTCACCTTGAGACGTTAGCCCCGCAACAGGATCAGCCGTTGAATCCAGTTGATAGCTCACCACTCGGTCAGAGCCTTGAATAGTGGTAAACGCGCCTTCAACGAACACAGCGTCAGTTTGGTCTGAGCCCACGCCGCTAAGGTCATCTTCATCGACACTCAACGCATCCACCGCTGTGATGGTCGGTACATCATCAACAATCGTGACTGGAATGGTTTCAGTAACGGTGTCGCCATCGAAGTCGGTTGCGATAATTGGGAAGTTGAGTGTCAGCTCATCACTATCCACCGCGTGATCAATTGGCCCTTCTAGCGTGAAGTTGTAAGAGCCATCAGTATCTACTGTCAGAGTAAATACTGGGTTGCCACCCGCAGTCGCTTCATAAGTGAAACTACCATCACCATTTGCGGTTTCTGTTAGCGTGACCGCTAAACCTTGCGAGGTTAAACCGTCCACTGGTGTTGCTGAAGCATCGAGTTGGTAGCTCACCACTCGGTCAGAGCCTTGTGTGGTAGTAAAGTTGCCATCAATAGAAATTGGATTGCTTTGGTCTGAGCCAATTGACGCTAGATCATCTTCATCAACCGTAATGGTGTCGACGTCGGTAATAACAGGCTTATCGTCCACGATTGTCACTGGGATAGTGGCATTTGTGGTGTCGCCATCAAAGTCTGTTGCGATGATTGGGAAGTTGAGTGTCAGCTCATCGCTATCTACCGCGTGGTCGATTGGACCTTCAAGCGTGAAGTTATAGCTACCATCAGTATTCACCGTCAGCGTAAAGACCGCTTCACTACCCGCTGTCGCCTCGTAAGTAAAGCTGCCATCAGCGTTTGCGGTTTCAGTCAGCGTAACTGCCACGCCTTGTGATGTAAGGCCGTCAACTGGTGTTGCAGAAGCATCAAGCTGATAACTTACCACTCGGTCAGAGCCTTGTGTGGTGGTGAAGCTACCATCAATAGAAATCGGGTCAGTCTGGTCCGAACCAATCGTGCCTAAATCATCTTCATCAACAGTAATCGCATCAACATCGGTAATAGTTGGCTTATCATCCACGATGGTAACAGGCAATACGATTTGGCTTGTGTCACCATCGAAGTCTGTAGCAATAACGCTAAAATCAAGGGTTAAGCTGTCGCTATTTGCCGCATGGTCAATTGGACCTTGCAGCTCAAAACTGTACGAGCCGTCGGTATTCAAAATTAATGTGAAAACTGCACTGCCATTTGCCGTTGCGCTGTAGGTGTAACTGCCATCTGCATTTTGCGTTTCGGCAATGGAAACGGTTTGCCCTTGAGATTGCAGGCCATTTAAAGGATCAGCATTTACATCCAACTGATACTGTACGACGCCATCAGAGCCCTGAGTTGTCGTGAACTGACCTTCAACCAACGTTGGCTGTGATTGGTCAGAGCCTACCGAACTTAAGTCATCTTCATCGACGGTAAGAGCAACAACGTCATTAATGGTTGGCACATCATCGGCAATGGTTACCGGTAGAACAAGTGAACTGGTGTCACCGTCAAAGTCCGTTGCGACAATAGTGAAGTCTAGAGTTAAGCTATCGCTACCCACAGCATGATCGATTGGACCTTCAAGGGTAAATGAATAAGAACCGTCAGGGTTCACTTGTAAGGTGAAGATAGCGTCCCCTTCTGCCGTTGCAGAATAGGTAAAGCTGCCATCTGAATTGGTTGTTTCCGTCAGAGAGATAGATCGTCCCTGCGATTCCAACCCATTGAGTGGATCAGTGCCGCTCTCTAATTGATAACTTACAACACGGTCTGAGCCCTGAGTCGTCGTGAAGCTACCTTGCGCGAACACAGAGTCGCTTTGATCGGAGCCAATGCTTGATAAATCGTCTTCATCGACGGCTAGCGCATCAACGCCATCAATCGAAGGAACGTCATCTTGAACTTGAATGACAATTTGCGCAGCTTCTGGTGTGTTCGAACCTTCGGTAATAGAGGAGCGGTCACCATCCGCATCTACCGCGTAAACTGGCAGTGAGAAAGTGAGCGAGTCATCGTTAGCACCCGTATGGTCAAGTTGTTCATACAAGTTGAATTGGTATTCGCCCAATGCAGGTGCATCAATCGCCACATCAAATACGGTAATACGCACACCATCCAGCTCGATGAAGCCTTCGTAAGTACGTACGCCGTTACTCTCGGACGCTAGTTCTAGTTGAACAACCTGCCCTTGAGATTGGAGTTCTCCACCAACATTGAACTCTGTAGGTTCCAACTCATAGTGATCAATGATGTCACTTCCGACCGCTGTCGTGATCGACCCAGTACCACTTGTTACTGCCGCGCCTTCCTGTGAACCTTGGTCAACCCCCGCCTCATCTAAAGACAAGCCCGTCACGTTCTCAATCACTGGGTTATCGCCATCGAGGATGGTCATCGTAAAGGTGTTGCTTGCCGTATCTTGGTCATAGTCGACGATTGTGGTTGGTAAAGAGAGCTCAATCGTATCTTCACCGTTTGTTTGTTCTAACGGCTTAAATTGCTCAAATTGGTAGGTACCATCAGTATTCAGACTGATGGTTAAGACGGTTTCATTCGAGCCAGCAATGGACAAGGTGATAGTACTGCCGTCTTCAGAGAGTACCGCTTCTGTCGCCTGATTATCACTCAGTAGGCCATCGAACTGACTAAGTCCTTCTTGATTAAACGTGACCGTTGCCAATTGATCACTACCAATATCAACAAAGGTGCCAGTAATTGGTGTAGAAGAAGATTCAACGTTTTCAAAAGTAACGTTTTGCGGCGCAGGAGCATCGCCATCAATAACGGTTGTCGTAAAATCGATAGGCGCTTGAATGCTGTTACCACCAATATCTGCACCTGTAATATCAAAAGCAATATTGATTTGATCACCGACGATCGATACTTGGCCATCAGCAACAGACGCAACATGGTCAACGCCCTGGCTAATCGTGGTAACGACTTCTAACTCTAAATCACGGCCTACAGATGTCGCTTCGATCTCGATACGAAGCACTTCGTTACCTTCTTGAGTACCGATAATGGCATTTTGCGCTTCGTCATAAACGAACGCCACTGGCTGACCACCAGAGGTAATATCACTGTTAAGCTCAGTCAACAAAGACTCTAAAGAAGACGTTTCGGGTACAAATGAAGCAGTATCAAGTGCGAGATCCCCTGCTTCAACCAGCACACTAGACGAAATGGTTTGCGGGTAGCTTGATAGAGAAATTGAGCCTTCTGTTACGCTAGATTGCAGTGACTGCCCACCATCAGCAAAAATCGTGACATTCAAACCGTCATCTTCGTCGCGATCATCTTCTCCGCTGCGAGTCGCAGACGTTTCAAAAAAAGTAGAAGCGAGTACTTCCGGGTTATTATATTCAACCGTCACGTAGCCAGCATTAGCCGAGCCTTCAGCACCTGCGCCAGCAGCTGTTGCTTCTAAGATAGCGGTAGGGTCAGCTCCGTCTAAAATAGCTTGCTGAATAGCGGCAATATCGTTGGCGTCGAAGTCAGCACTTCCAATAGCCGTTGGGTCAAAAGTCACCAAGCCATTAACTGGAGATTGTACCAATACTGGTTCTAACGGTTCAGAAGAAGGCACAGGAAGACAAGCAACACAATTTGCATCGACCAGATAAAGCTCATTATTTATCTGTACGTCGAGAGAAGCATTATTTTCTGTGATAATAATCTCGCCAGGTCTTAACTCATCCCCCGCTTTTATGACCTTAACGTTTCCATCCAGGCCCAAAACCAAAACTTCACCTTTGACAGCATTTACAATCGCGCTCTGCGGTACCGTGTGCGTACTCATCTGACCTCCGCTAATGGCTTACGTTTCCCATTAACCTTTTTAGATAATTTCTTATTAATTTAGTGCGGCATACTGCACACCTTTATACGATTAAACTAAGTATTGAATCATTAAACAATCGATAAATACCCTACTACCAAGCAACATAAGTAAAACTTACTCGTAGTCACAGAAATGTGACACATGTGCTGACGCGTAGATATCGAATAATTATATGAAATTGATACCTTATTCTGATTAAGTGTAGTTGTTTTAAGAAAAGAAGAGAGATGAAATCATTCAGCTAAACGCCAGACTGCCGGTTGCGATCAATAATGGAAGAAAAGCAATGAGAATGTTGTATACACCGGAGCGTGATGACATCTTAATCAATATCGGTGACGAAAAAAACGTAACGATTAAATATTGAACAACATAAATTGCAGGACAAAATGCAACGATAAAAAAGTGGCTTACGATATGAATCCCCGCACACCACGAGTTCGGTTTTGTTCTGATATACAGCAAAAAAAACACGAGCAAGCTAATAATAAAATACATAAACACAGCACTTGAAAATAATTATCATTTTCAATCATATGTAAATATTCCCTTACTTTCAATGGTGTTTGAGCTATTAATGTCATCGTTATTATCAATCAACACAATAAGTAAAATTATCAGTAATTCCAGTCCTAAACGTTTGCGTAATCGCTAACCTTCTCTTAACCTTGATTTGAGGCTTTTATCACGGTTTTTCCATTGATATAGTGCGTCCATACAACAAAAAAAGACCATTCGAGGCATGGAGCTTCCTCATTAATCTCAAGATGAGAAGAATTGGTACCGACAAAATTCGGCAGATTTTAAGAGGGTCAAAAAATGGACATGAATATGGTTGAGATTTTAGGTTATGCAGCTTCAATCATGGTCGCTATTTCGCTAACTATGAAAGATATTGTTAAGCTTCGTATCCTTAACTTTATTGGTTGTGCGCTATTTACTGCTTACGGACTAATGATTGATTCTTGGCCTGTAGTACTAACTAACGGTTTTATTGCTTGCGTTAACATCTACTTCCTAGCAAAAATGCAGCAGGAAAAAAAAAGCCTAGAGCCTGAGAAAGCGCAATAGCATTCAAACAATAAAAGCCCGCAAATCATAAGATTGCGGGCTTTTGCTTTTAACATTCCCTTTCTATCACAGCATCCTTAAACGAGCGCTAACGAACCCAGCTAAGTGCTAGTGTTTCTCGACGAGAAAACATGTCCACATGCGATGAAATGATCGCCTTCACCGTATTCAGTTTCTCTTCTGAATCCGCCTCACAGGTTATAGTTAAGCTAGATGCACAAAGGTTAAACTCAGCTTTTCCCGTCGGAAATGTCACCAAACCGCTATTTTCATTCCAAGTAGCAGGAACTTTTCGTCCAAAATGCCGACAAAGCGTCACTAAGTATTTGTCAGCGTGTTCGCTATCTATTCGGGTGCTTTCTTTAATCATGAACTTACTCGTTACTTTGAAACGTCCTATGAAGAACCTTGTTAGAATTGATAAGCTGCAGAGAGCTTGAAGTTGCGACCCGGCTCGTAGTCATCAAGCGTGAAGCCACGTGCAGTCCCCGAACGAGACGCATGAGAGCTGTACAACTCGTCAAATACATTATCAATACCAAAGGTCACCGACAGCCCATCAATATCAGACGGCACCCATTGAGCGTATAGATTATGCACATCATAACTTGCTTTCTTTGGCTGACCATCAAAGACGTTGTCTTCCTCTAGAACAAACATTGAGTTCCACCCGAAGATCGTTTCTAAAGCGTCTGACTGGTAATCCAAAGTTAGAGCAATGCTATCCCCCATATCAATGCTACGCCCATTGCCCCCAGCAACAGGACCACCAGTATTCTTGTTTTTGGTGTCCGACTTAGAGTAAGAAAGTTTGCTGTTAAACTTGTCGTAACCATAAGAAGCACTTGCTTCAAAGCCTTTAATCTCAACATCACCTAAGTTGTAAATCAGGTAAGTTTGAGTCGCGTTTTGGTACTGGTCTGCAATGTAATCATCAATTTCCGTTTGGAATATCGTAATATTCGCCCCAAAGAAATGCTTATCAAAGGTTTTATCAAAACGAACACCACCCTGCGTGTTCAATCCCGTTTCTGGCTTTAACCCATCCTCTAAAAATGCAACGTCTTGGTAAGCAATAAAGGTTTCCATTAGCTCTGGACCTTTAAATAGAGAGCGTGCACTCGCAAACAACGTCCAATCTTGCGTCACCGCCCATTCTGCTGCTAGAGCCCAAGTTACATCATCATAATTACTGGTTCCTGTCTCAGCTTTGCGTTTGTAATCATCAAAGCGCATACCTGCAGTAATAAAGAAGGCATCAGAGAAGAAGAACTGATCTTCTACAAACAGTGCGGTTGAAATCGCCGATTCGTCCATAAACTTACGACTACCGTAGTAACTCGAAGACGTTTTATCCATGTAGTCGAAGCCATAAGTGACTCGATTATCAAACTCACCTAACATAACATCTGACTGGAATTTGCCATTCAAACCAAAGTTTTGGTTTTTGGCGGTGTTCTTTGATAAACGGTTCGAGGGCCAACGAGGGGCCATCACCGTTTCGTCACGTTTAATTTCTGTCTCGGTATTATAAAGAGTGACGTTTCCTTGGTGTTGTTCGCCTCGCAACTCGTAACTCAAGGTAACGGTATCGCGGTCATAATCAGTAGGGATAAGTAACTTGCTCGACAGGCTATTATTTGCACTACCAGACATATCAGGACGCGGACTGTAATCTCCACTGTCTCGGTACATGTCATAAGAGAGCTCAAAACGATGGATGTCATTTAGTTCATACCCCAGCTTAGCCAGAATGTTGTAAACATCACCTGCAGCACCATAGGTTTTATTGCCATCACCATCTTCAAAATCATCACGCGTAACGTAATGGCCATAGACCATCGCATCAATGTTTTCGGACAAAAGTCCGTACAGTGTCAACGAACCTTGTTGGTTGTCGTTGGATGCATAGCCGCCATAAACACGCGCACCAAACTTTTCATCGTAACGAAGTAAGTCACGAGCGTCTTTCGTTTCAAAGTAGACCGAACCGCCTAACCCGTTTTGAGTCACAGAGTTATTACCTACCTGAATGTCCGCAGATTTGAGAATGTCAGGGTTCAACGTCAAGTTACCAATATGATGGAACATGCTCGCATGCTGAGAAGCACCGTCAAGACGAATGTCCAAATCGGTTTCGCTCAAACCACGAATCGTAATACGTTGATTCACAGAGTGTGTTCCACCAACATCCACACCGGGAATATCGCGCAGTAAATCAGACATATGATCCGCTTGCTTCAGTGACATGTCGTCCGCAAACATCGACTCAGTGTTGCTGGAAACTTTCGTTCCCCATACAACGACCTCTTCAAAATGTGACTCAGTATCTTGAGCTAAAACAGGGGTTGATAGCGCCATTCCCACTGCAAGGCAAAGGCTTGAAAGCTTGATAGGTGAACAAGCAGGGCTTTCCATAACTTCATTCCTAAATATTAATGATAATAATTCTCAGGTATAATAAGCATGAGTTTTATAAATACAAAGGCGATTTGGTTATGCGAAATCGCACAAGTGTTATGAGGAAGTGTCAAATGCAGGAAGTCACAACAAAACGAACTAAAATTGCCAAGATAGCTTTAACCCAAAGACTAGAGGCGACAGAGAAACAATGGATTGTCACGCAAGGCCAACCTTGTCAAACTCAACTGGCCGAAGGTAAGTTCCTATCATATCAGTATAATGATCAAATTTTTGTTCATGGCGGGCGTTGTCTAGAACTTATTGATTCGAATATTGTTTCTACTGCACACGCCTCACTGCTGGTCACTATTCTTTTAGAAGGTAGACTCTCGTTTGGCTACGACGATTTGCAATTTGATTTAGACGCGAGCGACGGCCCCAAGGGTGTAGTGGTGAACTTACTCAAACCTGCAAATTTTCGTCGTTCACTGCTCAAAGATAACCTCATTAATAAGATCAACATATTGGTTAAGCCCCAATGGCTAGAGGCCCGCCTTGAGCAAAATTGTAGTCATCGAGCCTTTTTTAACTCTCATCAGGCGTTTCAACAGTTGGAGCCTAACCAGACGCTATGCGAGCTGGCCGAAACGTTAACAAATAGAGAAACACCGCAAGAGTTCCAAGAAAAGCTAGAGGTCGAAAGCTTGATCTATCAAATATTACATCAAGCCACCAAGCAAATTCCTAAGAATTTCAGTGCTAAAAACAGCAGTATTGAACGACACATTGATGGTCGAATTGAGGATATTGTCAGCTATATTGAAACTCACCTTGATCAAGAACTACGCTTGGAAAAGTTGGCGAGCCAATTCTCAATGAGTGTTTCAAACCTGCAGCGTCGATTTAAACAATCACTTAATATGACCATAAACGGCTACATTCGTTTTCGACGTCTTGAGATTGCTAGGCAACATTTGGAACGTGGCTTAGTGACGATAACAGAAGCCGCCTATGAAGCCGGATACCACCACCCTTCTAACTTCACTTATGCCTTTAAAAAGGCATTTGGTGTGCCACCACATGAAGTGATTAAAGAGTAAGGAGACTCTAGGTAACTGACTGTTATTTAGGAGTGTCTTATCCACAACATCGGTATATACTCGCCTTAAACGTTATGGAGGTTAAACATGAATATTGGTGCCGTCGCGAAGCTCACTGGGCTTTCATCTAAGTCGATTCGATTATATGAAGACAAAGGGATCATATCTCCACCAGCGCGTAGCGACTCTGGCTATCGCGAATATTCAGATAATCATATTCAAGAGCTTAACTTGGTATCACGCGCCAAAAGCGCAGGCTTTTCGTTGCAAGAATGCAAAGAGTTCGTACAACTTGCTCATAACCCCAACCGCAAAAGTAGCGAAGTAAAAGCAAGAACCATGGACAAACTGAGAGAGGTTGAAGAAAAAATTGCACACCTCATGGAGATCAAAACGCAACTTGAAGGTTGGGTTTCTTCTTGTCCTGGAGATGCAGAGAGCCGATGCCCAATCATAGACGAGCTCACCAAGTAAGCCCGCCTATCTATTGATCTCGTTAAAAACGAACTAGCTCGCTTAATGATAAGTACACATGCGCTTACCGTTTAACTCTATGATGTTAAATGGCGTTTCGTAGATGTCCTCTAGCGTAGACGCTTGAATAACCTCTTCAACCGCACCACTCGCCACAACTTTACCTTTCTTAAGCGCCAATATGACATCTGAGTAACACGCCGCGAAATTAATATCATGAATCACGACCACCATAGCTTTATTCATGTCATGGGCTAACTGCTGCACAACTTTCATGATCTGAAGAGAGTGTTTGATATCTAAGTTATTAAGAGGTTCATCAAGAAAGACATAATCTGTATCTTGTGCAATCACCATAGCAATAAATGCAAGCTGTCGCTGACCACCACTTAATTCATCCAAGTATTTGTCTTGAATATCTTGCAAATCTAAGTAGTCGATCGCTTTTTCTATGACCTCATGATCTTCTTTAGTCAGATTTCCTTTAGAGTATGGGAAACGACCAAAAGAGACTAACTCTTTTACGGTAAACCGCATTGTAATCGAGTTAGCTTGGCGAAGTACTGCCAGTTTTTTCGCTAGCTCTTTTGTGTCCCATTCCGCGATTTCCTTGCAATCAATGATAACACTACCGCCATCTCGCTCCGTTAAGCGCGAGGCCATAGATAACAGCGTGCTCTTTCCCGCGCCATTTGGACCGATAATCGATGTTACCTTGCCCTTTTCAAACTGAGTATTGGCCTCGTCTACGACTTTGTTTGAACCGAAAGCCTTCGTTAATTTGTCTATTACTATCATATTTATACAACTTTGTTTTTCAGCAGCAGGTATAAGAAATACGCACCGCCGATAAAGTTAATTACGACACTCAACGTCGTCTCAAAACTGAACACGTTTTCGATTATCCATTGCCCAGCAAGTAGTGAACTGATGGATAGAAACGAACATCCGACCAATAGCGTTTTATGTTGGTAACTTCGGAACATTTCTCGGCTTAAGTTGGTCACTAGTAAACCAAAGAACATGATTGGCCCTACCAAAGCCGTAGAAATAGCAATCAAAACCGCCGAGATAATAAACACATTTCTCGTCACTTTAGGTACATCAACACCCAAACTTTTCGCATTGTCTTGGTCGAGCCAAAACACATCTAAAGTGCGATGCATCCTAAACAACAACCAACATGCAAACATCAAAGCCGGAGCACTAAAGTAAACCAAGTTCACTTTGACATTATTGAAACTGGCGTACAGTTTCGACTGAACAATTGCATATGTGTTTGGGTCCATCAGCAAAGAAAAGAATGACGCCGCATTGGAAAATAGCTGACCAAAGATCAAGCCGACCAATAGCAACGTAATCAGGTTCTTGCTGCCTTTTGAAAAGTAAAACCCAAACAGCAGTAGCGAAAACGACACCATTACAATGACTGCAATCGCGAAATTGACGTACAAGTTAAGAACTAAGGTACTCAACCCACCAAAAATCAACACGATCAAAATTTGGGTTAACACATACAGCGCATCAAAACCCATGATACTTGGCGTTAAAATTCGGTTGTGCGTAATGGTTTGAAATACAAGTGAAGACTGAGCAATGGCCACACCCGCTAGCACTATCGCCAATACTTTAGGAACTCTACGAGACAAAAAATATTGGTAGTTGTCAGCCGTTAGCCCAATACCAATAAACAGACACGCGAAAAGAATCGCAATGCCACCTAGCAGCAGGATTTTCGTTGAATCACGCATGTTGCTTACCTCGCAACAACATTGCGATGAATACCACGCCACCCAATATGCTAATCACGATAGAGATTGGCATTTCATGAGGGAAAATAATTAAACGACTCACCAAATCGCAACACAACACTAAAATGGCCCCATACATGGCCGTAAGCGGAATGTTCTTTTTGAGGTTATCGCCATAAAAGTGACTCACGAGATTCGGTACAATCAGCCCTAAGAATGGCAACTGGCCAACAATCATCACGACACTTGCTGACATGATGGACACCAATAGCACGCCAATCGTCACAACCTGCTGATAATTCAAACCCAAGTTAATCGCGAAATCTTTTCCGATACCTACGGCAGAGATCCTTGCGGCAAAAAGATAGCTGAGGATAACCATTGGTACCGCGATGTACAGCAGTTCAAAATCACCACGCAAGATGTTGGCGAAGTTTGCGACTGTCCAAGCATTCAGACTTTGAAGTGCATCATATTTGTAAGCGATAAACGTAGTCATGGATTGGATGACATTGCCGAAAATAATCCCGACAAGTGGCACAAAAACCACGCTCTTAAATTGAATGCGCTGAATAAAGAAAACAAACGCCAGCGTCCCAAATACCGAGATGCCGAACACGAGCCAAAGGTGATTATCATTACCAAAGAAAACCACGCTCAGTACATAGCCCAGCATGGCACATTCGATCGTACCAGTTGTAGAAGGTGCCGCAAATCGGTTCTGGCTGATTTGCTGCATGACAAGACCCGCAATACTCAAGCCAGCACCAGCAAGCAATATGGCAAATAAACGTGGTATACGGCTGGTAAAGAAAAGTTCTAATGCTTTCTCATCACCTGAAAAGAGTTGTTGGGGTGTCATGTTTGCAACCCCAACAAATAACGAAACCGTGCTTAAAACCACAAGGGTTAGCAATAACTTCTTCAAAGTTAACCTCTGCTATCTTGGATTACAGTTCAACGGTTTGCTTTATCTCACTGACCATTTTTTCTGTTGCTGTCACACCAGACATCGACAAGTACCAAGCGTCCACATCTAAATAGGTGATTTTATGATTTTTATATGCCGCAGTCGCTTTGACTAAGTCGTTATCCATGGATTTACGAATATCGTTATCCGGCGTACCTGTCAGAGAATTTCGGTCAACCACGAGAATATTTTTCGGGTTAGCTTCACGAATAAACTCATAAGAAATGACATCTCCGTGAGTGCCCGTTTTCACGTGCTCAACCGTTTCCAAGAAGCCAAAGTCGTTATAAATGACGCCAAATCGCGACTGGGCACCAAACGCGCTGATGTTGTCACCCATGCTTAAAATCGTTAATGCATCATTTTTGTTCGATTGGTTGTAGTCGCGGATTGCTTTGAATTGAGTATCTAACGCTTCAATTTTCTGCTCTACTTTTTCTTCGATATTGAAGATCTTACCAATATTGCGCCATTGCGCTTGCGTGCCTTCCCAATAGCCTTGGTTTTCTTTCGCCGCGAAAACAACTGTAGGGGCAATTTCACTCAGCTCTTCATATTTCGCAGACGCTCGCGGACCAACCAAAATCAAATCCGGTTTTTGCATGTAGATGGTTTCAAAATCAGGTTCAAACAAACTACCCGCAGAGGTGTAGTTATCTTTGCTGTATTTTGAAAGGTAACTAGGAAGATTAGACGAGTTAGATACTGCAACAGGATCGATACCAAAGTTGTCCAGCGCATCTAGCGGGCCAAAGCCAATCACAACCACACGCTCTGGGGATTGTTCTAGCTCTGTTTGACCCATGTAGTGGTCAATCACAACTTTAGCAGCGAAAGAAGGAGAAACAGTAAATAACGACAGCATAGCCGCACCGACGAATTTTTTCATTTTGTTAAGCCTTAATGAGATCTATTATCATACGCGTTCGCAATATAACGCTACTCTTTAATGCATTCAACAAAATTTAAGGTACTTTACATTAGTTACGTTTACTCAAGACTTAGATATATCAAAGACTTATAAAACCCATCAGTTCCAATACCTGGGCGTATCATTCATGCGCTTCAATAAACGCTTTGAGTGCCAGCTCATCAATAATCTCCAAACCGTTGTCCGTTTTTGTAATCAATCCCTTTTCAATCAAGTCCTTAACTGCACGTCGATAGACTCGGCCTGAGGTACCAAACCGCTCAGCCTCTTGGTTCACTTTATCAAAACCACCAAGCAGCTTATCCGTCTGATTACGGACGAGAAGATCATAGGCAATGTTGTAAGTAATGGGATGCAACAAACGATTAGTGTAGATATCCATGGAGTCTTGATAATCCTCAGCCAATGCTGAAGCGAAGAACACCATCATTTGGGGATGATTTTGCAGTGCTTCGGTTAGTTTTTGGATACAGATAACATCAACCTGCATATGTTCATCTGCTATCACATTCCATTGACAAGGAGTCTGAGTGAAGAACTCCATTTCACCATAAATATGATAGTCGCAGTTAGCTTCCCCTAATTGAAAACGTCGTCCATTTGCGGCCAATATGTTCATCGAGACTCGACCTACTGGCACAACATACAAGTACTGAAGTTGCTCACCTTGGCGGAGAATTGCTTCCCCAGCATCAAAGTAACGCGAATTTATTTGGCATTGATAAATCAAATCGCGAAAGGTGGCACTCTTTTCTTCAAGGTATGTTTTGAAGCGACCAGTCGGATAAGGGCTGATTTTCATTTTCTGCTCTCTCAGAACAAGTTACGGACAACTATTTAAGATGGATTGTACCCCGTAACTCCAAATAAAAAAGCGACAGTGACCTGTCGCTTTACATCTATTCTGTTTATGTGACTTACTGAGATAGAGACTGGCTAACGCTGAGCAACCAAGGCTTCTAATGCCGTAATCGCGGCGCTCTTCTCACCTTGCATCATTACTTTGGCCTCATCAACGTACTGACCAACCCCTTCTTTCACATCTTGTTGATACAGCACCACGTTGTTTAATATCGAAGCCACATGAAGGCCTCGTAGTCGACCGACCGTAAACAGCGCAGAGGTTTCCATATCGGCACCTAAGATGCCTTTCTTGTTCCAATGTTGGCATATTGCATCTTCGTCATCGGTATAGAAACTGTCGTGAGAACGCACCACACCAAAATGATAATGCACTTTTTGCATCGACAAGTAACGCTCAACTTCCTTTAACAGTGAAAAGCTTGCGTAGGCTGGATAAGACGAATCGACATACGCTTTAGAGCCGCCCTCATCTCTTACCGCGCCTTCGGCAATGATCAACTCGCCAAGATGAATGCCTGATTGCATTGCCCCCGCAGATCCAACGCGTACCACATGAGTCACACCGCACTGTTTTAGCTCTTCCACTGCGATGATCATCGATGGCGCACCTATACCTGTACTACATACTGAAACAGGCTTGCCTTTGTAGTTGCCGGTAAACACACGGTACTCGCGGTTTTCCGACACCATTTCTGCATCATCAAATAATGCCGCGATACGATTCGCTCGATCTGGCTCGCCGCATACAATAACGAGGGGAGCGATTTGTGTTTCATCCACTCCGATATGAGGTTGTTTGGCCATTTTTCGTTCCTTACGCAGCAGCGTGCGCTAAGGTTTTATCGCCATTGCGCTTAGCGCTACGAGCCCACTCACGCGTGCCATTGGCAGCGATGAACATAAGAATCGCGTACTGAACAGACATTGCGTAAACACCTTGCGTCGCGTAGATACCCACACTGATAATATTAATCACAACCCATAGAATCCAGTTTTCGACGTATTTACGTGTCATCAGAATTTGTGCAACAACAGAAAGTACTGTCATGGTTGCATCCCAGAACGGGAACGCGTCAGGTTCAAGCACCGGTTCAGCCAAGCCAGCACCAAAGAGATTCAAGCTATCAACAGCAATGTTTGCTAGCGCAAAGAAAAATGGGTCGATATAGATCGTTAATAATGCGATACATGCAACGCTAATAGAGGCAGTAGTAATAAGTTTCTGTTTATTTAACCAGCGAACCTCCAGCGTTTCACCTTGTGCGTTTGGACGAGTCCACGCATACCAGCCGTAAATGTTCGCACAGAAGAAAAACAATTGAAGAAGCAATAATCCGTATAACTGAATTTGAAAAAAGATAACGGCAAAAAGCGTGACATTCAGCAAACCGAATAAGTAGTTGATGGTTTTTTCTTGGCTGGCAAACCAAATGCAAAGCAGTCCAAAAACGGTACCGAAAGCTTCGATCCAGCTCATTGCGTAGCCGTCGCCAATCGGAATGTTAACGAGAGTATTATTAATATCGAGTAAGGCAAAGAGGTCCATAACATGTCCTTTATTATTTTGTTTGGAATACGCTTATATTAGAGCGTGATCCCCAACAAAAAGGAGGACATTTGTCCTCCTCTTGATGCACTCGATCATAATTCAGTCCAATGTTTACTTGAAAGCAATAAATGATGCTATTGAACGATGTTGGAAATAGACCTGCCTATGAATCCAAGCCTAGATAGCGTTTTTTGAATGCAGAAGCTGATGCAAATAAAGCTGACGCCAAAAGTGTAATAATAAAGCCAATTGCGTACTCAAATGCTTCATTAACCAGTAGCTGATAGCAGCTCACAAAAAAAATCAATACAACTGTAATAACATTAACTCGGTGAAACCAAGGGTGTTTTACAGATAACTTAGCGTAACCTTTTGATAACATTTAACTAATCCGCCAGACAACAATTAATAGTTTTATTTATAATCAAGGACGATAGTAAGGCTTTATCGTATAAAGAGAAACGACTTTTTTAATTTTTTAGCTCAACATCACACGTCATTCAGTGACGTTTGACTTTAACCTCTTGACGCTTTTTCGTTCCACTAGAGCCGGTTCTAATTGTACGACCTGTGCCTCTGTTGACTTTTCATCCAACTTTCGGACAAGAGTCTCAACGGCAGCCTGCCCCAAACGGTACTTAGGCTGATGAATGGTAGTTAGCGATGGCGACATAAATTTCGCGATATGGATGTCATCGTAACCAATAATGGACAGGTCGTCCGGCACTTTAATATCGAGCTCATTTGCGGCGTTAATCACCCCCATCGCCATCATATCGTTAGAGACGAAAATCGAGCTAGGTAATGCGCCACGCTGAGCCATTTTTTTGAACGCTTGATACCCACCCTCACACTCGAAGTCCGATTCAATGATCCAATTGGCATTAAATTCCAAGCCCGCTTCGTTCATTGCTCGCTTATAACCTTCGTATCGCATTTGCGCTTGGTGTTTAATCAAAGGGCCAGTGATGCACCCAATTTCGGTATGGCCGCAATCAATTAAGTATTTCGCCGCTAAGTAACCGCCACGAAGTGAGTTGTCTTGGATTTTATCGCTTGTAAATAGCATCGGCCCCCAGTCCATTACCACTACTGGGATATCTGGGTAACGCTCAAATACATCGATACGCTCTCCTTCTAGCGACGAACACATCAAAATCAAACCATCGACACGCTTTTGCAATAGCGTATTAATGGATTGACGCATACGTTCGTTATCACCCTCGGTGTTACATAAAATGAGGCTGTAGCCTTTTTGGTAGCAGCTGCGCTCTACGCCTTTTACGACTTCGCCAAAGAATGGGTTGGTTGAGGTTGTCACGAGCATACCAATGGTTTTGGTACGATTGACTTTGAGGCTACGCGCCAACGCAGAGGGCGCGTAGTAGTTAAGCTCTTTTGCGGCATTGTTAACGCGTTCAGAGATCTCTTCGCTCACAAAACGCGTCTTGTTAATAACATGGCTCACTGTTGAAGTGGAAACCCCTGCCAGTTTTGCGATGTCTTTCATCGTCGCCATGTTACTACTCCTATTTTAATGAGGCGTTGTGCGCCTTATTGTTCAGCGAGAAACGCGTCCACCTCTTCGCGGGTTGGAATCGACGTTTGCGCGCCAAAGCGGGTCACAGAAATTGCAGCCGCCGCATGTGCAAACTTAATCGCTGATTCTAAAGGTAAACCTTCTAGGAGACCAGTGACGAATGCCCCATTAAATGTATCGCCCGCTGCGGTAGTATCCGTCGCTTCAACGCGGAAACCCGAGATGATTTCGCCTCGACCGTTTTGGCTTAGCCAAACGCCTTTTGCACCGAGTGTGATCATGACAATTTCTATACCTTTACCATGTAGCACATTCGCCGCTTCTTGCGCGCTTTCGTTGTCTGTTACAGTAATACCTGTCAGAACTTCAGCTTCCGTTTCATTTGGCGTAATCACGTCAATGTAAGACAGTAATTCATCTGACAATTCACGAGCTGGCGCTGGGTTCAGAATGACATTGGTTTTGGCATCTTTCGCTACACGCGCAGCTTTCTCAATGCCGCACATCGGCGTTTCCAATTGCATTAGCAAGTAATCTGCTTGGCGAATACGCTCTAAATCTGGCTCAATCGCTTCTGCTGTCAGTTTGGCGTTCGCTTCAGCTGAAATGCAAATGCTGTTCTCCCCACTGTCCGACACTTGAATCATCGCGATACCTGTCGGGCAATTTGGCTGCATCTTCACACCAGTGATATCGATGCCGTCCATTTTGAAGTTTTCGCGAATGTTAATGCCGAATGAGTCGTCGCCCACACAAGCGATAAAACCGATGTCTGCATTTAATCGCGCCGCCGCGACGGCTTGGTTGGCACCTTTGCCACCTGGGATAACTTGATAGTTGCGACCATGCAGCGTCTCGCCTGGGCGAGGGAAAGAAGGCACTTGAAGAACATGGTCAGCGTTTACACTACCTAACACCACTAACTTATTCATACGGTTATCCTCGGTTCTGAATGAACCCTTTTTAAAAACTGTTTAGGAAAATACATTAGATGACTTTAACTTCTCTTCCTGACGAAGGAGTCTCGATAAAAAGCCAAAGGCATCTATACCCCACACTTTGCAGTATTTTGGGTAAATTTGCCCTCACCTCCTAAACGACAGATATAAACGGAGGAGAGAGCAAAATTTAGGATGATTTATTGGAACTTGAAACTTACTTAGTGACTACTTTTAGTGGTACTGGGATGTACTCTTCTACTTCTTCACCTTTCAAAACTTTGTCAGCCGTTTCAACACCTAAAGCACCGATAAGGTCTGGTTGCTGAGCAATAGTTGCCGCTAGTTTGCCACGGTTAACTGCTGCAATGCCGTCTTCCGTACCATCAAAACCAACGATAACGACATCTTTGCCAGAAGCTTGAACTGCGCGAAGTGCACCTAGCGCCATTTCATCATTCTGTGCAAATACCGCTTGTACATCCGGGTTAGCCGCTAGCAGGTTTTCCATTACGTTTAGACCTTTTGTGCGGTCAAAGTCAGCTGGTTGGCTAGCAAGAAGATCCATATCGCTGCCCTTCACGGCATTCATAAAGCCTTCACCGCGCTCACGCGCTGCCGATGTGCCCGCAATACCTTCAAGTTGAATGACTTTTGCTTTTTCGCCGACTTTTTCCATGATGTAGTGGCCTGCCATTTCACCACCAATTACGTTGTCCGACGCGATGTGACTCACAACTTCACCACGGCTTGCACCACGGTCTAATGTCAACACAGGGATCTTAGAACGGTTCGCCATACGAATTGCATTAGACACTGCATCAGAATCCGTTGGGTTGATAAGAATTGCTTTTACGCCGCGAATACTTAAATCCTCGATGTTCGACAGTTCTTTACTCGGGTCATTTTGCGAGTCCAGTACAATTAAGTCGTACCCCAATTCTTTCGCTTTTGCTTCCGCACCGTCTTTCATCGTTACGAAGAACGGGTTGTTTAGCGTCGAAACCACAATCGCCATGGTATCTTGAGCTTGCGCCGCTACCGATACGGTTGAAGAAAGAAGTGCAGCAGAGATAAGAGTTGCAAGTTTTTTCATCGTTCTAGTCCTTTGTGTAGGGTGAGCCAGTACACGTCCCCTGACTCGGTTTGTATTCACTGTTTTATATATACAGATTGTTATGAATTACTTGTTTTTGTTGTCTACCAATACCGCCAGCAAGATAACCACTGCTTTTGCAATCATTTGGTAGTAGGAAGAAACATCAAGTAGGTTAAGTGCATTGTTCAAGAAACCGATGATCAGCGCACCAATCAAGGTACCCATGATACGGCCTTTACCGCCCATCAAGCTGGTACCGCCAAGAACAACCGCTGCGATAGCGTCTAGCTCGTAGCCCATACCTGCTGTTGGCTGCGCCGAAGAAAGACGAGACGTTACAATAATGCCTGCAAGCGCTGCTAACATACCGCAGATGGCGTAGACACCAATCTTCACTCGGTCTACATTGATACCTGATAGGCGAGTCGCAGACTCATTGCCGCCTAGTGCGTAAACATAGCGACCAAAGCGCGTGTGGTTAAGTAAATACCAAGCCGCAGCGAACACAACCACCATTAACCAAACAGGAACTGGAATGCCTAGCGCGTAGCCAGTACCAAACCATGCGAACGCATCCGCGGTGTCAGTAAAGCCTGTCGAGATTGGTCGACCTTCGGTGTACACCATGGTCACACCGCGTAGTAACGTCATGGTAACCAGCGTAGCGATAAATGCCTGCACCTTACCCTTCGCAATAATGATACCGCTGATCGCACCTAACGCTGCACCTGCGACTAAAGCAGTTGGAACCGCCACCAGCACCGGAACCTCAAGCGCAATCATGCTTGCCGCAAAGGCACCACACAATGCCAATACCGAACCAACACTTAAGTCGATGCCTGCTGTTAAAATAACTAATGTCATACCCACTGCGATAATGGCATTCACGGAGGTTTGACGAAGAATGTTGAGAATGTTGTCGACCGTAAAAAAGTTCGGGTTCAAAAATGACACAACAACGATCAGAAAGATCAAAGCTATCAGTGATTTTTGCTCAATCAGCCACTCTTTTGTGAACAACTTCTTGTTGCCAGTTTCGGTTGGTTTGCTCATGGTATTCGTACTCATGCTGCTTCCTCATTGATCTCTTTGCCTACGGCACAGGCGAGTAATTTTTCTTGATCGGCGTCTTTCGCATCAAATTCGCCGGTGATACGACCTTCATGCATCACTAAAATACGGTCGCTCATGCCGAGCACTTCAGGCATCTCGGAAGAAACCAAGATGATGCTCATGCCTTCGGCCTTAAACTTGTTGATGAGCTGATAAATCTCTTTTTTTGCTCCGACATCAACACCACGTGTCGGCTCATCCAGAATCAGAACTTTAGGTTTCGTCATTAACCCTTTCGCTATCGCAACTTTTTGCTGGTTACCACCAGATAAGTTGCCGATGATTTGATCTCGCGTTGGGGTTTTAATGTTGAATAACTTAATAAAATCTTCCACTGCAATCACTTCGTCGCTGTGTTGAATCTGGAAGCCTTTGGTCAGCTGGTTTAGCGAACAAAGTGACATGTTATCCTTAACTGAAAGACCTAAAACCAAACCATCGCCTTTGCGATCTTCAGAGATGTAAGCGATACCATTTGCCAAGCCATCTTGCGGGCTAACCGGGTTAATAGTTTTGTTATCAAGATTGATAACACCATGCTCACTAGGTAATGCGCCGTAAATGACTTTCATGAGTTCAGTGCGGCCTGCGCCCATCAAGCCAGAAATTCCAAGAATCTCACCACGCTTGAGAGTAAAGCTCACATCCTGAACGCCAGACCCAGTCAAACCAATGACTTCAAGACAAGTTTCGCCATGTTGGACATCAATACGTGGATATTGCTCTTCTAATTTTCGGCCAACCATCATTTCAATTAGGCCATCTTCATCAGTGTCGGACACCTTGCACTCACCGATAAACTTACCATCACGAAGCACCGTAATATCATCACAGATTTCAAAGATTTCTTTAAGACGATGCGAAATGTATACGATGCCGCATCCTTGCTCGCGAAGCTCATTAATCACTTTAAATAGTGATTCCGTTTCCGTATCGGTCAATGCGTCCGTTGGCTCATCCATAATGATGACTTTCGACTCAAACGAAAGTGCCTTTGCAATTTCCACCATTTGTTGTTCACCAAGGCTTAAATCGCCAAGCAATGTTTTTGATGAATGCTTTACATTCAGACGTTTTAAAAGCTTGTCAGCCTCGTCATACATTTTGCCCCACAGGATACGCCCTAAGGAGCCGGTGAACTCTCGTCCCAAGTAAATATTTTCGGCAATCGTCAGTTCAGGAATCAGGTTCAGCTCTTGGTGAATAATGCTAATACCAGCTTCCTGTGAATCGCGTGGCCCTTTAAAGGCCGCCGGCTGACCGTGATATTGAATGCTCCCCGCATCCATGTGGTAAATGCCTGTCAACACCTTCATTAACGTTGACTTGCCTGCTCCATTTTCACCCATCAGCGCCATAACACGGCCTGGATAAACATTCAGGCTTGCTTTGTCGAGTGCTTTTACGCCCGGAAACGCCTTCTCAATTTCGCTTAGTTGTAGAATGGCTTGAGTCATAATCTGTCCTCAATATCTCTGGCTTAAAAAACCACGCCCGCTTGGAAAATAACGTTCGCATATGGCGAGCATTCGCCAGTTCTTACGATAGCGCGACTTTGCGCCGTGCGTGCTTTAAACGCTTCATGTGACACGTAGCTCACTTCAATAGATTTGCCCGTTTCTTCACTCTCTTTGCTCAGTTCGTTGAGCAACGCTTCATGCAAAACTGGGCTTGCATCAGAGAGCTCTTCCGCAATGATGACCCCTTCGATTTGGGACTCAGATAGAATTACGCGAACAGTATCAAGAAAACTTGGTACCCCATGCGTTAGCGCCAAATCGATTCGCTGAACATGCTCTGGGATTGGTAGACCAGCATCACATATCGTGATCTCGTCAGTGTGGCCTAGCGTCGCCACCAAGTAAGAAATATCTGAGTTAATTAGGGTACTTTTTTTCATCTCATCGACCTTTCGGTTACACGTTCATACAACCATGAGCGCCTGTTTTAAAGTGTTTTCGTTATTAACAGAAAACTCATCGAAACGTTTCGATGAAATAATAATTCGTCATCGCAATTTGACCAGTGTGAGATCGATAAGGTGTGAGAATGATCTGTAATTCAATTGTCATTGAATAGGAAAAGCGCACTTGAGTCACACTTTACAATCGAAACGTTTCGATGACGGTATTTTCCTATCATTACGGTTAGGTTTTATACAAGGAGGAAGGAAAAGAGACGTCCAACTACTGAGAAAACCTCTAGTTAATAAGCTCGAAACCTTTCACGTCATCACAATTCTTAGATAGCTGCCTGATTTTGGAGAACGCTCACCTTACAATCTGGTTACAATTTGCCAAAACACATCATCCGTTCAGTACCTTACCTGGTACGCGACGTTTGTAGGGACACAAACGGAAACTAAGAACCATAATGAAGTTAAGCAATAGAGTCATTTTGCTTGTCGCGCCAGTGATCTTATTAAGCGCGTTAGTATCTAGCTATATTATTTATAGCATTCAAAAAGTGACGCTCATCAAGCGGGAAGACAGCTATATTCAGTTGCAGATGGAAAAGCTCGCCGGGCAGTTTCGACAAGCGAATATTTTTCTTAATAGCTATGCCTATACGCTCAGTAAAAGTGATGTATTACAAGACTATTTGGTTAATCATAACAACCCCTATCGTGAGCGAGTCTTGTTTAATCGATTAGACGAGACCGCTGAAGTATTAAGCCATGGTTACAAAGGCGATGCGAGCATGGCGATCCTCGACGGCAAACAAAACCTTCTCTATTACACAGAAAACAAATATTACGAATCATCAGGTGTGGTCGACCCAAAGGTGTTAGAGTACATATCACGAAGTTTCAATGAGAGAGAGGCTTTCAGTCACACTGGCTTTATTTATAACTCCAGTGGACAAAGCATTCTTCTTCAATATGAGGTCGTCGACAAAAGAACGGGGACTCACCCTTTGAGCTTTGACTCAAAAAATGTGTTTTTTGTGGTAGTTTCCGTATCACTTGAAGCCTTTAACGAGATTAAGCATGACATCGAGTTTGACACGCACAGCGTGATTACTTTCGCCGACAAACCCATTTATCTTGATATTCCTCTCGCTCAAACCATTGAGCTGCTGCCGCACTTTTATGCCGTGCTTTCTCCTGCCGAATATTTAATGTGGAATAAAGTCGATAAAGTGTGGCTAGAACTTGCTTTCTCCTTTGGCGTAGCGGCGTTTTTCACTATCACATTAATCATTTTGGTGTTGTACCGCTATGTGTTGCGCCCTGTTTCTCGCCTTGATAAGCAGCTGAACGAACTTGAATCTAATCAACGTGACAATATTGAAAAGCTAGAAACAAACGATGAAATAGGACGCCTCTCTGCACGCTTTTTTGATATGTATGAGGAACTTAATGTCATCTATAAAAAGACAAAACGCCTAGCTGAAACGGATCACCTGACGCAACTCGCCAATCGCCATCGTTTTCATGAGCTTGCCACTCGTGAACTTATCTCCCCTTCGCAGTTTCTGTGGGTTGTTTACGTCGATCTTGATAACTTTAAATACGTGAATGATAAATACGGGCATGAATTGGGAGATAACTTATTAAAAGTGTTCTCATCACACATCAAGAATGCCTGTCAAAAGTTCTCGCACGATTACAACAGCCCCTGCTTTGCCGCCAGGTTATCTGGTGACGAATTTGCAATTTTGCTGAGCTCAAATCAAGAGGTAAAACGCTTGCCTGATTTGCTTGCATCAGAGTTACTAAAACCGATTAGTAATCTCAGTTCATCTTGGAGTAATTCATTTCCCGTTACGGCAAGCGTAGGTATTGCACAATATCCTCAAGACGGTACTGACATCGCGAAGTTACTCTCCAGTGCCGATGCGGCTATGTATCAAGCAAAACGGGCAGGGAAAAATCAATACGCCTATTATTCAGCCGCTCTCAATATTGAGTCTCAAAGACGAAGTCAACTTGAACGTGCGCTCCGAAAAAGCAATGTAGAGGAAGAATTTCACCTTGTTTTTCAACCCTATATGAACAATCGAAGCAACAAAATTGAGGGGTTAGAAGTCTTGTTGCGCTGGGAAGCCGAAGGTATCGGCCCTATCCCTCCAAAGGAGTTTATTCCAATTGCTGAGCAAGCCGGATTATTTGATAAAATTGACCGCTGGGTTTTCGCCAATGCAACGGCGGAATACCATCAATTAAGGAATATTTTCGGTAAGAATATTGTTCTTTCGGTCAATCTTTCATCAGCAGAGCTAAACTCGATAGAAATGGCAAACTACATCCATGAACAAGCGACACTGCACAGTGTTAAACCAGAATGTATTGAGATAGAAATAACCGAAACCTTTGCCGCAGAACAACAAGGCACGGCTCTACTTGATGAGCTATCAAAACGTGGCTACCGTCTTGCAATTGATGACTTTGGTTCTGGTTACACATCGTTAACTCAGCTCGTTCAGTATCCGGTTCAAAAAATCAAATTTGATCGAGAGTTCCTCGTTACATTGATGAAGACCAACAACGGCCATGTGATCAAACCTATTATTGAGCTATGCCATGCCCAGAATAAAACGGTTACAGCAGAAGGTATTGAACACAATATGATGCATGAATGGCTATCGGCATACCGCTGCGACTATATGCAAGGCTATTTATTTGGCAAACCAATGACTAAAGAACAATTGAGCTTGTGGTGGCAATCGGCAAATGACGACAGTCGATTTGATGCGTCCATGGCCAGCTCAATTAGGGTTTCAAGAACATAAGTTAAGGGGAGACGTACAGCTGTCACAACTGTGGCGGCTGTATTTAGTTATATATGAGCTTCATTGATAGATGCTCAGCTTTTGTTCCCCCATACCTATATCTATGACTTTAGTCGAGTAAATCACTATTTATTCGTTTTTAAACCAGCACTTCCTTGAAATCCAAACCGGTCAAATTCAGCGCTTTGACGCTATCGTACAAGCCACCTTTTTTGTCCGTGCAAAACGTTCTGAGCCCAGCACCTTTTACTCTGAACAAGTCAGATTCATTAACGGCTTCCCTATTCAAAACGAGTTTCTTAAACGGTCTAGCACGACTTAGCTTACCATGACGAAGATTATACTCGGTAGCAGAGGTATCAATGGCATCAATTTGAGTGACAATGTTTAATGCTCGCCAAGGCTTTCCTTGTAGATTTAATGGTAAAAATTCGACATTCTCGCTCAACACATCGAGCTTATCCGCAATAGAAGCGGATACAGCAAGAGTAAAAGATCCCCATGCTGCAATATCAGGCCTGGGTAATGGCTTTTCACCCTTAACGTCTAACCATTCAATATCAATACTTTTCCAACTGGCTTTAACAGACTCTCCATAGAGTTGGATAGGTTTGCTTGCCGTTACTTGAAGAGACATTTCCAATGGCGACTCTCGCAACATTGCAAAATCATTAACATTGGGAGTGACAATAAACACTTTATTAAATGCTGTCATAACCGTCCTTAAATCAATTTGAGCGCTTTCAAACCAAACATAATAAATAGAGTTTACTTTCATGTTCAAAAATTTAATGAATTCAGATCTGGCGTTCTTATCTTTTAATTTCTAAGTTTTATTATTTATATATTTTAATCCACACGATAGAATTATTTTTTAAATTTTTACTATGTACCCTTCCTTATGTAATCGAATAAATTAGAGAATAAACAATAGCACGCATCACTTCACTTTTGTCGAGCTCATCACTCTCACTTAAACGATACATTCACAAGTTCAATTTTTGTACGACTTAGACTTGGCTTTGTCAATCGTGAATTAAAAACAACCGATTCACCGCTGTTTTACTGCCTTTTCTTACCACCCTGTTGTTTATTCATACATTATAAATGCACTTATACACATAACGATTCGGCGTTACGATTTGTTACGAGTTAAATCACAAACTTTTGAGGTATTGGATAAAGCGTAGAAAAAGAAAACACATTGAAATAAAAAGAGTTTCTAAAGTACGAAAAATAAAACGCCGTTTTTATAAATTAGCAACTTCACAAATATCCTTAAACACAGTTTTATTAATTACATATATCAGATATTATTTACGCCGAAGTTTATAGAAACCATCGTTAAACTTCATATTTTATATAAGTTTCAATTAGTTAGTTTTTAACTCGAAAACTTATCGTCAACCCAATATCAAGCACCTAAGCGTGCAATAAGAAACATTGGGAATAGAATTATATTGATGTGCATGTTGTTTTAACGAATGCATGAAGCAATCGGTAAATTTGTAACACCATAGAGTTTTATTTAGCCAAGATGAAAAAGTTAATTTTATTATTTACATGTGCGCTGTTGTCTGTCTCACCTTTTGCTTTTGCAAAACAATCAGATAACGAACCCAGGGATCATTTACGACCAAAGCAAGTTGAACATGTGTTTAAACAAGCCAAGCTAGATGGCATAGTAGACTTTAAGTTGTTCAGTGACGCTTACATCGCTTATCAGAAGACACCCGATAGAAAGAAGTCGGTACTAACGATCATCGACTATAGTAAACCATCAACTGAAAAGCGTTTTTATGTGGTTGATTTAGATAAAAAGAAGCTAATCTACAATACGTATGTTTCTCACGGCGTGAACAGCGGAAAGAAAATAGCGACACAGTTTTCAAATGTCGTGAACTCGCGAAAAACATCATTGGGCACTTTTTTGACTGATACCACTTACTACGGCTCAAATGGCTATTCACTTCGATTAGATGGGCTAAGCTCTGGATTAAACGACAAAGCTCGCGAGCGTTACATTGTCGTGCACGGTGCCGATTACGCAAACCCTTCCTTTATCAAGAAGAATGGATACCTCGGACGCAGTTGGGGTTGCCCTGCTTTACCAGAGAAGTTGTCTCGCGAGATCATTGACACTATAAAAGGCGGCAGTGTTATTTACGCAAGCGCGTAATACCGATGCGACACATATGGGGAAGAAAAAAGAAGATTCTATTTCTTCCCCAGTAATAATCCTGTTAGCTTAATCGTCCTTGTGCAACGACTCTCTTTCCATTTTCGCTTACTCGAAAGCGAAAACTATTGTGTTATTCGCTGATATACCTAAGTGCGATCAGAAAACTCTGTTCATCCCCCTTCCATCTCGTTAGTATACGCTGAGTTCATCAGACACTGGCTTTCATCGTTATCATAGTTCCACTAAGATTCCTTAATCATGGTGGGTAACTGTGGCTTTATATGTTTAGGGTTACTTCTTGCGTTATCTACACCGTATATTATTGATGCTTTCTTTGTCCCTGCTCTCAGGGCTCATCACAGCTTCATATGCGCATGAGTGGCACCACACCAAACATTACACTTCCGAGCGCCTACTTAAACTCTCTCAACAAGACGATTTTGAGCTAGCACACACTGATTTTCATGCCTCAGCTTCTCTGAGCTCTTGGGGTTCAGAAAGTTACTACCTACATATAAAGCGCGAGTTGTTCGGGCTTGTCTCCTGTCGCCGAACATCAGCTACTGATGGCGTTTTATCATCAGATTTTACTCCTGATTATTTTTTACTTATTGCTTTCTCTTCTCCACCACTACTGGAGTTGGCAAAACAAGCATCTCGCTTACCTCTAGACAGTTATGGCGGACTCATGAGTCAACGCTCTCTTTATCGCCTCTCTGGAAGAAAGGAAGCGAACTTAATGTACGTCTTTACTCATGGTCGCAACGCCTTCTCTGTTGTTTAACTTTTTATGACATACAGAGAACACGAAAATGTAACGATAAGAGCCAATATGCTCATTGTTACTAGAACCAATTTGAGGTCCATATAATGACAAGAATCGCTACAACCATCGCACTAGCATTACTATTTGCAGCGGGCTCAACCTTAGCAAACACAGAAACTAAGCCAGAAGAAATGAGTAACGACACTCTGTTAGAGTGTGCCAACGTTTCTAACGCACGTATTGCAGTTCCGGAACACAGAGCGATGTTCAGACACTACTTAATGTCTGAGAGAGACTACAGCTTTGACCAGCTATCGTCTGCCGAACTTGAATTTAAAGCAGCAGATAAGAATGAGTCTGAAGTAGAGAACATCTACAAGTCTCAGTGCAAAGAAGTTGGCGAATACCTATATAGCATTGGCTATTAAATTCGAAACCCTAACGACACTCAAAAAGAAAGGCGCAATGTATGCGCCTTTCTTTTTACTGACAAAAACCTGTCGATTAGAGGTCTAATCTGCATACAAGCTTAAAAGTGCAAATCAAAGTAAACTTATTGGGAAAACTCTGACACATCCTTGGGTTTACAGGTCGCTCGACGTGCTTTAACAAACAAGAAACTAAGCACTCCAATCACAAGAGTAATTATTGGTGCCGCCATTAATAGCATTGTGATTGCTTTGCTCATATTTTCTGGTAGCAAAGGAAGTAATGAACCAAAACCGCATAATATCAGCGTCCATAAAATCGCACTCAGCCACGCAAAGTAATGGAATTTACTAATACGTTTCACTCGCAACCCCATCATTAATGGCAATAGGGAACGAACAACCGGAATAAACCGCGCACAAAAAAGCGCAATCAATCCATGTTTACTGAGTAATACGTCGACTTGTTCCAAACGCTTTTGAGGAACCGCACTCACCCAGCCTTGGACCTTAGGTAAGCGATTTAGCCACTTGCCTTGTAAATAAGCCGCCCAACTTCCCAACCCCGCACTAACAGCTATCACCAACATGATCATAATTGGGTCAAGGACGCCAACCGCCGCCAGCGTACCGGATAATACGACGACACTGTCGCATGGGAAAGGTGCAGCAGGAATAAAGCCACTTTCCAAAAAGATAATCACAGCAACAACAAAATAAACCAAACCTGCACTGCCTGGCGCCATTAACGCCGTGAAATCTTGATGCCAAAAAGCACTCAAGACCTGAATGATCGAATCAAACATAAACCGCTCCTAAGCATAATTAACCAAAAGTTGCAAAAACATGGAATGTGTTAGCGAGCATGTATAAAGCGGTATATGAAATTCGATTCTTTTCTCACTCCGATTCTGTATTTAAAGTGAGTAAAAATACTTTCAATACAACAACCTAAAGCCTCATTGCCGATGCGTTTTAGCCGCTTCATCGAGTAAATTGCCGAACGATGCGCCCACCATGCTACATCAAGCATTTCAAACCATTCGGGTTCTACATCGTCGTTCGAGCTCATTTCCTTAGCATGGCTAACCCTCAATACATTCCGGCTGTTTAAACTCGGGTAGTCTAGTTGTATTGGAGAGATAGGATGTTCTGAAAAGTGCTTCGACTTAGCGTCAACAGCAATATTCTGGTTATGAAAGGAAAGAAAATTTGGGTGTGAGTGCGCCAGGCTCATGCTCGGAGCCAACAAGCAGAAAAGTAGTCCGAGTAAAGCAATCAGGGTCGTACGCACAAAGGTAACCAAAACCAAAATAATAAGTTCTTTTAACCCTGTGCGTAACTATTGGCAATTAGTATTCTTAATCGTTAAGAATACTAATTATTTTTCACCGTAAGGGTAGCTTTCAAACATCTTCGCGATTTCTTCTTGGATGAGAGATTCTCTTTTCTCAGAGCTCATTGACTCAGACAGTTTACGACTTGAAACGCCTTTCCAAACGACTTGATTAGCCTTTGCATCAACCAGTTCAACCACCAACTTCCCATACTTACGTTCTTTATATCTTTCTGGGCTTGAAGTGATCACACCAAAGCTATTCCAGCCATAGCCAAAGCTCACCGACGATCCTGAAGAAACAAGCTCGGATTCTTCTACGATATCATGATGTACGTAAAGGTCACCGCCACTATTTACCTTAATTAAACCCTTACCCTCAAGCTGTTCAGCAAGCCCTTGCTCAATACGTCGACCATCAATACTGGTAGGAGCTTCCGCCTGAGCACCGAAGTCAAACGTTCTGTAAGCTGAAAAGTCGGCTTGTTTATCTACATCAGTTGTAACGGTAGTACAAGCAGATACCAGCATCACCACCAGCCCTAATATCAAACCTCTCATCATGTTAAATCTCCTTTGGTTAAGCTGACTGTTTCAGCAGAATTACCCTGTGTTATACATACGCATCAACAGTAAAAAGTAATCATTTCAATATCTAGTCTTGACCATGAAACGTGACTGTTCAATAAACGAGATTAACCTTTACACAGAAAATCTTGAATATCATCAACATCTAAACACCTAAGAATTCGGTGTTTACGACCTAATTGGAAGCCCCTAGGCTTAGTAGCGGAATCGCGAGTGCCACAAAAAACCAGAGACAATGAACACTTTAACATCAGTCCGCTACTTTTTTAGGCAACTGACAAACATTTGATGAGAAAAGACTTTTCTTTTTCGTCCAGTGTGGCATATTAACTGAGTCCTATCGATGCGCGGGCATCGTATAATGGCTATTACCTCAGCCTTCCAAGCTGATGATGCGGGTTCGATTCCCGCTGCCCGCTCCAATCTCTTTATCTCAATTTACTCATAAAAATCCGATGGCGGAGCGAACAAACGGCGGCAGCGTTGTTTCCATGATAAGTTTGGTCGAGTTACGTCATAAAACATGTCTTTCCATTCTGCAAACGTCACGCGGATGGGATTAAAGCTGTTTACAGGTTTAGAAACCCCATACCGAACCGTTTCCACCTCTGGTTCAAACGTTCCGAACATTCGATCCCAAATAATTAATACACCCGCATAATTTTTGTCGATGTACTGACGGTTCACACCATGATGAACGCGATGATGAGACGGCGTGTTAAATACCCACTCTAGTGGCCCGAGCGAACGAATTGATTGGGTGTGAACAAAAAACTGTAAGCCCAGATTAAACAACACAACGAAGACAACCCATTTTGGCTCAAAACCAATAATCACCAAGGGCAACCAAAAAATCCACATCCCCGCTAGCGGATACATTAAACTTTGACGAAAGGCGGTACTGAAGTTCATTCTTTCCGAACTGTGATGAACAACGTGCGCGGCCCACATCCAACGAATACGATGGCTAGCCCGATGAAACCAGTAATAGAAAAAATCTTGCAGGACAACAAGTAAAAGAAAAGCTGAGACGCTCATTTCGATATCAAACAAACGCCAATCAAACCACCACAAATACAACTGAGCAATCAGTAAACCCGTGAGTATGTCTGTCGCTTGGTGTAAGCCCGCAAGAACAAAATTACACGCTACTTCAGGGAAGTAATACGTCGCGCTTTCAGGCAAGCGTCCCCTTCTTTGTCCGAACCAATATTCGGCAAGCATGCAGAAAAAGAAAACTGGAGCCAGAATCATCAGAAGTAATTCTGGGCGGTCCATCAACTGCGTCCAATCCATTATGTTTCTACCATTTTGCATAGTGATCTTCAGTAAGACCCATAACTTCTTCTAACTGATGTTTGATGCCATTTCCATCGATAAGATAGCCAGAGAAATAACCGATGTACTGACGAAAGTTACTTTTGAGAAGCCAAAAATTTTTCTTCTCTGAGCGTCGATTCAAAGGCGTGAACTGTAAGTTAACTCGTTTATCTTCAGACGTAATATGCCACTTTTGCCCTTCATCACTTCGTGAAAACTGAAACTGCACAGGTTGCAAAAAGTGACGCTGACCATTAATCCACAATACATTTTCGCAATAGCCAGTTTCATTAACGCCAGCTGCCAAATTCAACCCCAGACGCCTGTCATCCTCAAAGCAATTGATACTCGCCCAGCGCCAACTTGTTTCTCGCCGCATGTACCCAGCGGAAAAATCGTAACCAGCAGCCACCTCTGAAAGATCTTGCTCTTTTCCTAATATGAACAAGTTACCGTCTACTGCTAACGCATTGTGCTTCTGAGTATATGTCCAACCCGCATAACCTGTTGGCGTACACAACATTAATGGCAAACTCATATTTTCTGGACGTAAATAGAGATCCGCATTGACTGACTCTGTCACAAAGTGGACGTGCCAAATACCATCCTTAATAGAAAACTGAACTCTTTTATTAGCAAGATGGGCAAGACTGCACCAACTGGAAGGCTGAGTTTGATAACCTATATTAAAAGGTTTCAACCATTGTTGCTCAATCAACTTATTCTTTTTAATATCAAACAGGTAGAAAAAGCCGGATGCTAAATACCGTATATCAGCAATCGCTACTCCAATGACGTAATCAGGTGTGACCAAATTGACGAACTGAAACTGCTTATAATCGCGGTAACGGCGCCACTTAGACACTGGCTTATCCATCTCATCAAGGTAGGTAAATTTATCTAGCTGTAACGATGTTGGAATTCCATCAAGGTGGCCAAACGCTGGTAGACCATTCTGCTGAATAAACGAGTTCAGAACCTTAAGCTCATCCATATAGTTGTCTTTTCACAAGTCATCACACACACAAACTTTAACACGACGTTAACATAAACAATTTGCGTAACTGCACAACAACATCGACTAAAGTGATTTCTGCTTGTTATATGTGAAACTGATCACTCAACCACCCGCTTACTTAGCTCGCCCTACCTATCTCAACCAACACTGCCCGGGTTAGAAGCTGCACATTCTCATCCGCAGGAAATACCACTACAACCATTGAATCTTGGTCAAAATCACTATTTAATGGAAATACATTCATATAAACTGATTGCTTATTCACATCAAGGAAGAAACCTATGTCATACATACACGATACTATTGTTGCGTTGCAACACAGTAGCCCTGCGCAAAAAGAATTTTACCAAGCGGTAGAAGAAGTATTAACTTCTCTCGCGCCGGTAATAGAAGGCAATAATAAATATAAGGAACAAGCGATTATCCAGAGGATCGTCGAGCCAGAACGTCAAATCATGTTTCGAGTTCCTTGGGTTGATGATGCTGGAAATGTACAAGTAAACAAAGGTTATCGAGTTGAATTCAACTCTGCTTTGGGGCCGTACAAAGGAGGATTGAGATTCCATCACTCAGTCAATGCGAGCATCATAAAATTTCTCGGCTTTGAGCAAATCTTTAAAAACGCACTGACTGGCCTTCCTATCGGTGGCGGCAAAGGCGGTTCAAACTTCGATCCTAAAGGAAAATCCGACGGCGAGATCATGCGATTTTGCCAATCATTTATGAACGAGTTGTACCGTCATATCGGTCCTGCCACCGATGTTCCCGCAGGCGATATCGGCGTCGGGGCGCGCGAAATTGGCTATATGTTTGGTCAATACAAACGATTGACGGGGCGCTACGAAGGTGTGCTTACAGGCAAGAGTCTTCTTTGGGGTGGATCACTCGCCAGAAAAGAAGCGACAGGATATGGCGCCGTCTATTTTGCAGAATGCATGCTCAACGACCGCAACGATTCATTGAAAGGGAAAACTTGCCTCGTTTCTGGTGCTGGCAACGTGGCTATCTACGCCATTGAAAAACTGTACCATATGGGAGCAACGCCGGTTACATGCAGCGACTCTCGAGGTACGATCTATCATGAGCACGGTATTGATCTTAAGCTCCTAAAACAACTGAAAGAAGTGAAAAGAGCAAGCTTAGAAGAATATTTAGAAACTTACCCTGAAGCAGAATACACACCAGAGGGCGACTATCCTAATGAAGGACATGCTGTTTGGCGATATCAGGCTGATGCTGCCTTCCCTTGTGCGACTCAAAATGAATTAACGTCAGACGACGCACTGGCTCTTATCGAAAACGGATGTATTTTGATTAGTGAAGGGGCGAACATGCCAACCACCCGTGATGCTGCCAATATTATCGTGGACTCGGACATAGCTTATGGGCCTGCCAAAGCAGCCAATGCAGGCGGCGTTGCAACCAGTCAACTTGAAATGGCGCAAAACGCCAGCATGCAAAACTGGACGTTTGAACAAGTGGATAGTCAGTTGCAAACCATCATGAAAAATATTTTCATCAATGCAAACGAAACCAGTAAAGAGTTTGGCCAACCTGGAAATTTAGTTTTAGGCGCCAACATTGCAGGCTTTAGAAAAGTCGCTGATGCAATGATTGAGCAAGGTGTCGTCTAGATGAACGAGCCAGCAGGATGACTGCTGGCTTAATATAACTCCGCAATAGGCCGCGCTTTTTGATAAAGAGCTCCACTTAATTCGCAATAAGCGTTGTCACTTCTGTTTTAACGGAGTTGGCGATAAAGCAATTCTCATGGGCCATGTGGTGCAGTTTTTCTAATTGAGATGGTGTCGGTTGTTTTTCACCTGAGAATGTTATCTTAGGGTTTAACGTTACCTTTGATACCCACTCTTTTCCGTTTTCGCCTTTTTCAAGCTCCCCTACCGCTTCATCTAAGTAACTGTCCACAACGTAACGCCGCTTTGCTGCAATAGACAAGAAAACGAGCATATGACAACTAGAAAGTGCCGCGACAAACGCTTCTTCTGGATCAACATTTTCTTCTACGGATAGTGGTAATGGTACTACGTGGGGAGATGGAGATGCTGGGACTTGCAACCCTCCATCAAATTGCCAAATGTGTGCCCTACTATACTTATTATCACTAAACTCTTCGCCAGCTTTACGATGCCATTTGATTAAAGCGGAATGCTTACTCATTCTAACTCCCTGATTTTCCGACGACGAATCAACACTATCCGTCCTTGCCACAGTAAACCACAACAAAATGAGTTAAGGAAAGCATCGCACTCACAGGGACTATAAAATCTGTTGAGGATCGGCATTGTTCTTCTGGATATCATCCAAAAGTCTATGAGACTGATGGATGTTGACCTGTAACCGATTGATCAGCATCTGCAACTGCTCAATCTCGGGACTTTGGTTGGCTTTAAGTTGAGTTTCCAGGGCCTCCGTTTGGCTCGCCAAAATAGGTAAACTTAGGTTCAGTGCCATCCCTTTCGTTTTGTGCAACGTCAGCTCTAATGAAGCAAAGTCTTCAGCCATAAAGTATTCAATAAGTTCATCAACAGAAGTCTCAAAATCGACAATAATGCTTTTTAGCAACTCGTCGAGCGCTTCTGGCTCATCTCGTAAAGAAGTAAACATGCCTGAACGGGAGAGTTCTTCCTCTGTTAACCTTAAGTTCTCGATTGGCTTACGTTGCAATTGAAGCACATTGCTGTCACTCGTTAGTGGCGGATTCTGTTTCGGTTCGAGTCTGGCGGCAAACTGTTTGAGAGCGTCTGAAAAGCTCTCATGCTGTAGCGGTTTCGTAAGCACATGGTCTGCTCCTGCTTCGATAAAGCTATCGTGAGCTTCACGAAATACGTCTGCCGTGTACGCAAAGAGTAATGTCTTGATACCTAACTCTTGTCGGATAACGCGTGTCGCCTCAACGCCATTCATCTCGGGCATATGGTTGTCCATCAAGATCAGGTCGTACTCGTTCTCTTTCGCCTTTTTAACCGCGATTAATCCATTTTCTGCAACTTCCACTTCATGCCCAAGCTTTTCGCAAAACCCTTTTGCCACAATGGCATTCACACGGTTATCATCAGCAAGTAGTATCTTTAAATGGTGTGATTTTGCGCGAGGTTTCGGTGCTTCTTGCTGCTTTTTCGGAGCAGATTCTACCCAAGGAATCGGCAACTCAACGATAAATTGACTTCCAACGCCTTCTATACTCTTCAGAGTAATATGGCCACCCATCAAATCGGTTAGTTTTTTGACGATGGCTAACCCAAGCCCTGTTCCGCCGAACCTTCGAGTCGTTGATGAGTCTGCTTGCTCAAACGAGTTAAAAATATGCTCGTGCTTGTCTGGCGCAATACCAATACCGGTGTCGCTCACGCGCATGACCAACAACTGATTCGATTCATCTAACTCAGTTCTAACCAGCACATGCCCTTCATTGGTAAACTTCACCGCGTTACCGGCGAGATTAAACAAGATCTGTCGTAAACGCGCACAATCTCCAGTAAATTCAGTATATTCAGAAACCTCGTTTTCCAAGATTAACTCGATATTTTTTTCATCAACAAGTGGTTTTATTGCGCTACACACCGGAGAAAGCACTTGATCGAGCTTAAACTTAGCTTGCTCAAATTCCAGTTTGTTTTCTTCAACTTTAGAAAAATCCAAAATATCGTTGAGGATCGTCATCAGATGCTGGCCAGAATCAAGAATAACCCTAATGTGCTCTTTCGTCGTCGGCTCTTTGGTCTCTTCTGCAATCATTTGAGAAAGCCCTAGTACACCATTCATCGGCGTTCTTAGTTCGTGACTCATTGCAGCAAGAAAATTTGATTTCGCTTTTGCCGCTCGCTCGGCTTTGTTTCTCGCCTCTTCAATTTCAAGATTCAACTGTTTTAAGCTATGCATTCGGTGATGTGACTGATAAACAAACGCGCTAACTAGAAACATCACCGCGATAAATACAAACAACCACGTAAAACGCGCCTCACTTTGAGCAATATTGAGTAACCGATGCTCTGAGCTTTCGACAAACTCAATATAAGTGTGATCAAGCAGTTCATTCGTCAGCAATTCAATTCTTTTATCACTCGTTTGAAGCCGTTTAAGGAAGTTCGCTTCCTTTTCACTCTCAACTTCAGTTTGTGTTAGAAGCAACTGGTTGAGAAATTCAAAATAACGACTGCCACCCAAAGATTGACCGCTCTCGGTAGAAACATCTTGCTGATATAAATTGAACAACATGAGTAATGCATACCGATTTTCTACCTGAACACCAATTAACATATCAAGCTTCAACGTTGTTTGAAGCACTCGCTCCTTAAACTGTTCAAGCGTATCCCTAACTTTTATACGATTGGGTGTCACGGGAAACCAAACTGATGCCTTTGATGATTCCAACAGTGCCTGTACTGCGATTTCTATCTCTACTAAAGATGTTGTTAACTCATAGTTTTTCCTATCTTCAACGGCATATCGGTTCACGATAACATCACGCTCTTCAATCAACTCATGTCCGATATTCATTAGCCCAGCATGAAATTCTTGAGCGTTTTTTGAATTCATATACGACATATACGCCAGTGTGCAGCACGTCAGTATCCCAATAAAAAAGCAAAAGTTGATCAGTTTGAATTTATTCATTTTCCAACACCTCTAAAATTATGGGTCTAGGTGCTGTCAACGACTGCAAGAATGCTTCAATGTCCGCGACATTCTCATCGTTCATCGTTATACCGAGCTGGGTTTTAGCCATGATTTGTATCGCGTCGGATAACTTATCGACTTGCCCATTATGAAAATAAGGACTCGTTAGCGCGACATTGCGTAAACTGGCTACTCTAAAATAGAATCGCTCTTCATCTTCTATCGTAACGAGTTGCCTGCCCGAGTCCTCTACTACTGGCTTATCCTTGAAATAGGCGAACCTTTGGATCATCGCTCCGCCGATATTTTTGCCCTGATGACACTGCACACAACCTGAAGTCTGAAATGTTTTCCAACCTCTGATTTGCTGTTCACTCAGTACATGCGTGTAACCCAATAAGTAAGCATCGAATGGTGCGCCAGGCGTCTGCAGCCCTTCAACAAACTCCACAATAGCGGACTTGATATTATGAACGTTAATCGGCAATTCACCGTCACGATTAAATAGAGCTTGATAATGTTCACTCTCTTTTACATATTGCTCTATTGTTTGCCAGTTTGAATCCATTTCCATTGGATTATGGATTGGACCATCAATCTGAGCCATCAAGGTGTTTTCCGTACCATCCCATAAAAAACGATAATTTAACGCTGCATTAAACACTGTTATAGAATTTCTAATTCCATCACCTTTCACCCCCGTAGAGACAGGTGTATTTTCAGCGCCATTGGTTTGCAGATTGTGGCATGTCGCGCAGCTGACATTACCATTTGACGATAATTGAGGATCGCGGAAGAGATGCCAGCCAATTCTCGCTAGCTTAATATCCACATTAGGATCACCCTGTATGGGCTGAACTAGGGAGATATCACCTAACATCTTCGCGTTTCTTGCGGTTGTTGTTTGGCTCAAAATGAGTGTTACAACAGCTAGTGCGATTGCGCTGAATTGCCTCATCAACTACATACCTTAAACTTATCATTGATATGAATTTAGTTGCATTTTGGCGTTTTTTCCACCGACAGGAAGTTGAAAAAACGAGTTAAGTATTGCTTTGTTTAAGGCTTTGGTTGAAGAGGGAGTAATAAGGCGAATAGGAAGAAACCTATCGCCTTATGAGTAGCTAACGTATTGAAATCTGAGTTTAGTGTAGAAAAGCCAAAAACCGTTGAAACCAAGTCACCTCTCCATACGAGATCAGATCGAAAATAGTAAAGAATACGGCACAGATAACGGCCAACTTAATCAAACGCTGAACAATAAACATAAACATCACAATTACCAATAATTTGCTTTAGTTTACTATCTCACACAGCGTTTATATATAAAAATGTAGTCTCCTAATTAGCCTCGGGAACTTATTCATTAGAACCTATACTCAAGCATCTCTAAGTTATTTGGATATACTTGAATTAGGATTTCAAAAAGTCCCTGTGACCACACAAGGAGGACTGCATGAAACGACTATGGATATGGTTCTTACCTTTACTCTTGATTGCCAGTCAAGCACTGGCGAATACCGTTTGGATTGTTCCTGTCAAAGGCGCTATAGGGCCTGCTACTAGCGACTATTTATCTCGTGAAATAGAAGAAGCTCAACTAAACGGTGTCAGTTTAGTGATCTTAGAGATGGACACACCAGGCGGCTTAGATAGCGCAATGCGAGATATTATTCACGCGATTACCACCTCCTCCACTCCAATTGCGACTTGGGTTGGCCCGTCAGGATCTAGAGCGGCTAGCGCAGGGACATACATTTTACTCGCCAGCCACGTTGCCGCAATGGCTGAAGCCACCAACCTTGGCGCGGCAACGCCCGTCGCGTTAGGTGGTGCCCCTCAGCCCCCTTCATCGGATGATGGCAAAGATCAAAACGCGGAAGAAACGTCAGAAGGAACCAACGAAGGTTCAGAGAAAGTTCCCGCGAAAACCGCAATGGAGAAAAAGGTGATTAATGATGCTAGAGCCTATATTAAAGGCTTAGCAAAGCTTCATGGCCGAAATGCAGAGTGGGCAGAGAAAGCAGTGAGCGAAGCAGCGAGTTTGGACGCCACAGAGGCATTGGAATTAAACGTTATTGATTATATAGCCAACTCACTAGAGGATTTAGTCAAAGCCATTAATGGACAAACTGTTAAAGTTAACAATCGTGATGCGACATTGTCACTGGAAAATCCCGTATGGATTGAAAGAACACCCGATTGGCGAGCAGAAATGTTAGCCGTTATAACCAATCCAAACGTTGCCTACATTCTAATGCTCATCGGCATCTACGGTTTACTTCTTGAATTTTACAACCCAGGAATTGGCTTACCCGGTGTGCTAGGTGGGATTTGTCTGCTTCTTGCCATGTACGCACTACAAATGATGCCCGTCAACTACGCAGGTCTTGGTCTGCTGTTACTCGGTATTGCACTAATGATAGCGGAAGCATTCAGCCCGAGCTTTGGTATTTTGGGCTTAGGCGGCGTTGTCGCCTTTGTACTCGGTTCGATATTTCTCATGGACAGTGAGTTACCAGGATTCCAGATCGCCCTTCCTTTGATTTTTGGTATTGCCATATTTTCCGTGGCTCTAATCGTGCTGACCGTCGGCCTGCTGCTCAAAATTCGCCGCCGGCGTGTAACGACGGGTTTAGAGACTTACCCTGGGAAGGTCGCTGTGGTAAGCGATGACTTTATCGATGGCGAAGGACGCGTTCAACTCAACGGTGCGTTATGGCGAGCTAAAGCCAAAGACCATCAACAATTCAAACAAGGTGATCACGTCACCATTGTTAATGTTAAAGGGCTGACCTTAACTGTGATGCCTGATGACCGCCAAAATAAATAGGAGGCGCTTTATGATGCTCTATACCGTTGCGGTGATCGTGGTGCTGCTGTTCGCACTAGCGACCCAAATGTTCAAGGTTTTGAGAGAATACGAACGTGGGGTTGTGTTCTTTCTTGGTCGATTTCAAGAAGTCAAAGGACCTGGTTTGATCATCCTTATCCCATTTATTCAGCAAATGGTGAGGGTTGATTTACGTACTGTCGTTTTGGATGTGCCGACACAAGATTTAATTACCAAAGATAACGTTTCTGTACGCGTCAACGCGGTCGTTTATTTTCGCGTAGTCGATCCTCAAATGGCGATTAACAATATTGAAAGCTACAGCGATGCCACCAGTCAGTTAGCACAAACCACGCTGCGCTCGGTATTGGGTCAGCATGAACTCGATGAATTGCTATCAGAGCGAGAACGCCTCAATAAGGATTTACAATCCATTCTCGATCAACAGACTGATGACTGGGGAATCAAGATTGCTACGGTTGAAGTCAAACATGTTGATTTAAATGACAGCATGGTCAGAGCCCTAGCCCGTCAGGCAGAAGCAGAACGTAACCGTAGGGCGAAGATCATTCACGCTACTGGTGAGTTAGAGGCTTCAAATAAATTAAAAGAAGCAGCGCAAATGCTCAACGAAGCACCGAATGCACTGCAATTACGTTACATGCAGACACTCACTGAAATCACTACAGACAAAACATCCACTATTATTTTTCCAATGCCGATCAATCTTGTCGAAGCTGTCAGTGATATCGCCGAAGCGGTGAAAAAGAATAAAGAGACACAAGATAAGTAAGGTTCTGACCCTAGGAGGTAACGACCACTCACGTTACTTCCTTATTTGGTACTCGCTTTAAGGAAGTGCCCATCTTCTTTATCACATTCTTGTTTCATTACTTCTAAGCCCGTTTTAAAGCATGTTCGCCAAGCGGTTTCAACATCGGCATCGTACCCGGAATCACACTGTCGAACCGTTTCTAACAAACTCTCAAGCCAAACATCAAAATCCTGCGGCTCTATACCAATTTCGGCACTTGCATGCTTTTTCCCATACTTTTCCACCATTTTGTGCGCTTCGGTCGAGGTATCTGCCATCATAAAAAACACGATAGACCCTCTAAGCATTCTCACTTGTTGGTGCATGTCTATACCGTCAAACTTCTGTCTAAAGTTGGCGCTTTTCGACCATAAATTTTTGTAGAACAAGTCGAAAAACTCCTGATCTGAAGTACAACGTTCATAGCTATCATTAAAAACTTCAATCACGTTCATGTTGCTTTCCCCTACGCCTCAATATGAGTTTAATTTAATATCAAATAAAAGCTTCCAAATAAGGACTTTTAAGTTTCAAATCGATCAACTCACATCGATTTTCAACAAAAAGTAAAAAGTGATTTAAATAAACACCCTCTTATCAATGAAAAAATATCCATTATCATGAACCCATATTCGAGGTACGCATGGTTGTCGATGCTAGTGCATCCTCATCTGTCATCACATAAAGAGGATATAAACGTGTCCCATCAAATCATTACCGATCTAAATAACCGTTACACTGCAAAAAAATATGATGAAACCAAGCGCGTTTCTCAAGAAGACATGGCGATAATCAAAGAAGCACTGCGTTTGTCGGCGTCTTCTATCAACTCACAACCATGGAAATTCATCGTTATTGAAAGTGATGAAGCGAAGCAACGTTTCCACAATACGTTTGCAAATATGCACCAGTTTAACCAACCACACGCGAAAGCCGCATCACATACGATTCTGTTTGCTTACGATCCTAAATTTACTAAAGAGAAATTTGCGAAACGTGTGGATGCAGAAGTAACATCTGGCCACTTGCCAGCGGAGATGTACAACAACTTTATGGGTGCTTACGCTTTTGCCGATGCAAATACGGACGAAAATGGCTTCAACGGAAACTGGACAAAAGCACAAGTCTATTTGGCACTAGGCAACCTACTACACACATTGGCACGACTAGGCATTGATTCAACACCGATGGAAGGTGTCGATCCGGCTCTGATTGGAGAAGAGTTTAAAGAAGAGCTCGAGGGCCATATTTGTGAAGTTGCACTGGCGATTGGCTACCATAAAGATGGGGAAGATTATAATCATGGTCTTCCAAAAGCGCGCCTTGCAATGGATGATGTAATTACGACTCTATAGTCGACCATTGTCTTAGCTTAGCGACTTAACTCATTGTTTAAACTAAAAAGAGCCGCATTAATGTGCGGCTCTTTTTTACTTGGTTCTGCGTCAACTTTACGCAACTTGCTCTGACTTAAAATTACCAAGCAATGCATCGTAAAGCTCATTGTCGCTTAACACACCAACCAGCTTATTATCTTCAACCATAAGCAGAGGCTGATTGCTACGCTGTTTAAGTTCAATCGCTTCTCGCATACTGATTTCTGGGCTAACCTGAACCAGAGAGTTTTCATTAACTTCGTCAAGGTTCGAAGAATTGCTCTTCCATTGAATCAACGATTTACCTTTATCCGCTAAACTTAACCCCTTGCTCTCTTGTATCACCCAAATATCTTTATCAGGGCAAATCAGAACACGCGTATCTTCGCGAACCAAATCGTCACGCATTAAGGAACGTCCCTTCAGCACATTTAATGGATTAGTGTGAGCAACAAAGTCCGCCACATAATCGTTTTCTGGAGCAAGAATGATCTGTTCTGGCTTGCCATGTTGAATCAGCTTTCCTGATTCCATAATGGCGATGTTGTTGCCGATTTTAAGCGCCTCATCCAAGTCGTGACTTACAAAAAGAATGGTTTTGTTTAGCTTTTCTTGAAGCAGAATCAATTCATCTTGAAGCTGAGCACGAATCAATGGATCAAGTGCTGAAAACGGTTCATCCATTAACAAGATATCTGTGTCCATCGCAAACGCTCGCGCTAGGCCAACACGCTGCTGCATACCACCAGAAAGCTCGTGCGGGAATTTGGTTTCCCACTCAGATAAACCGACCATTTCGAGCTGTTCACGCGCCTTTTTACGACGCTCTGCTTTACCAATGCCTTGCATCTCTAGACCAAACGCTACATTGTCTAACACCGTTAACCAAGGCATCAATGCAAACTTCTGAAACACCATGGACACGCGGTGCGTACGAAGGTGGCGCAGTTTCTGTTCGTCACAGTTAGAGAGCTCAACCATATCGTCGCCATCTTTAATTTTCAGAGAGCCACGAGAAATATCGTTCAATCCGTTAACCGTTCGCAGCAAACTTGATTTACCCGAGCCTGAAAGCCCCATCAAGACACAGATCTCACCCTGTTTCACGTTCAGAGAAACATTATCAACCCCAACCACTTGGCCAGTTTCATCAATGATTTCTTGTCGAGACTTCCCTTGATCTAGTAGTGCTAGCGCCTGTGCTTGTTGCTGACCAAAAACGACATCAAGATTTTTAATAGTAATAGCGTCCATGATTATGCCTCCTTCTGGTTTGGTGCTTTACACAAGCGATCAAGAATGATGGCAACGAGTACAATCGCTAAACCAGCTTCAAAACCTTGCGAGATGTTTACCGTATTCAGTGCGCGTACGACTGGTTTACCAAGTCCATCAGCACCAACAAGCGCCGCAATGACCACCATAGACAGAGACAACATAATGCACTGCGTAACGCCAGCCATAATACTTGGCAATGCCGCAGGTAACTCCACCTTAAACAGTAGCTTCATGCGGCTGGCACCAAATGCTTTACCCGCTTCAAGTAGCTCCTCCGGCACTTTAATAATGCCGAGGTACGTCAATCGAATTGGCGCAGCGATAGCGAAAATGATGGTCGAGATTAGACCAGGGACAATACCTAAGCCAAACAGAACCAAGGTTGGAATTAGGTAAACGAATGTCGGTACGGTCTGCATCAAATCGAGTATTGGCCGCAACAAGGTGTATAACCAAGGACGGTGCGCCGCCATAATGCCCAACGGCACGCCAATTAATACGGAAATCGTTGTCGCTGCAAACACAAGGACAAAGGTTTCCAGCATTTCTTGCCAGTAACCAAGGTTGAGAATTGCGAGTAAGGCCAACACGATAAATACGACAAGAGGAATGCTGCGATGTAAGAACCAAGCAATTGCCGCCGTCATAATGATTGGCGCTGCAGGTGGCATCCATTTAAAAATGTCCACCACGAAAAGAATGATCGTTTCAAGTGTAATAGAGATTGCATCGAAAAAACCCGATGCATTGATGGTTAACCAATCGACGCCAGTTTCCATCCATTGGCCCAACGGTAGTTTGTTGTCCGTAATAAAATTCAAAATAAAACCTTTGTGTTAATGAAGCGGGCAAAATTCTGCCCACTTTCTTTAAAAAAACGAGCTCAAATACTGCTTATTAAGCGTTTGTTTTTAAGTAGTTTGTAATAGCTGTTAGCGCATCTTGGCCATCTACCGTTTTCACGCCCTCTAGCCACGCTTCAATTTGCTCTTGGTTTGCATTCAACCATGCTTGCGCTGCTTTTGATGGCTTTTGTTTCTGGTTAAGAATCGCTTCCATCAGTTCATTTTCCATTTCTAGGTTAAACTCTAGATTTTTCACTAGCTGACCTACATTTGGACACTCAGCGAGGTAATTTTTACGTACGTTTGTGTAGACGTTCGCGCCGCCGTAGTTAGGACCGAAGAAGTCATCACCACCCGCTAGATATTCCATTTCAACGTTACTATTCATTGGGTGCGGCGCCCAACCTAGGTACACAATCCATTGATTGCGGCGTGCGGCACGTGATACTTGAGACACCATGCCTGCTTCACTGGACTCAACTAGGCTGAAATCTTTTAGGCCGAATGCGTTACTATCAATCATTGACTGAATTAAGCGGTTGCCATCGTTTCCAGGTTCAATGCCGTAAATGCGGTCTTTAAATTTGTCGGCATGTTTTACTAGGTCAGCGAAGTTGGTCACGCCTGCGTCATAAACGTATTTTGGAACCGCTAGCGTGTATTTTGCGCCAACGAGGTTCGCGCGTACGGTTTCAACGGTACCTGCATCACGGTATTTCGCGATATCACCTTCCATCGTTGGCATCCAGTTACCTAAGAAAATGTCGATATCGCCATTAGCCATAGAGGAGTAAGTTACAGGCACAGACAGAAGATCAGTCTTCGTTTTGTACCCCAACCCTTTAAGTAACTCTGATGTAACGGCAGTGGTCGCAGTGATGTCAGTCCAACCTACATCTGCGAAACGAACCGTTTCACATTGGTTGGCGTAAGCGCCTGTTGCTAAAGTACTTAGTGCAATTGTTGAGAAGATTTTTGTCATCTTAGACATGTTGAATTCCTTGTAATGATTACTGATTTTTTCATTTTATGAGATCGAATCGAGATCTCTTTTTGGCGGATGCATTCGTTGCATCTCTTGCCAGTCCGGTGCAATCCAAACTGGTACGTTGTTCGACGTTTCTAGGGCGTTATCCAAAATCATATCCGCGGCGCGTTCTGCCACCATAATCGTTGGCGCATTTAAATTACCGTTCGGAATGGTTGGGAAAATAGAAGAGTCCACCACACGCAAGCCTTGAATACCGCGTACTTGGCATCGCTCATTTAAGACGGCTAATGGGTCGTTATCTGCGCCCATTTTGCAGGTACAAGATGGATGGTAAGCACTCTCGACGTTTTGCTTCACCCATTCATCAATCTGTTCATCCGTTGTGATGTTCAGACCGGGTTGGATCTCATCCCCACGAAACTCATCCATGGCTGGCTGATTGAGGATCTCGCGAGTAAGGCGAATACAATCACGCCAATCCTGCTTATCTTGTTCAGTGGAAATGTAGTTAAACTCAATCTTCGGCTTATCATTCGGATTCGCAGAGACAACTTCGACCGACCCGCGACTTTCTGGCTTGTTAGGTCCAACGTGCACTTGGAAACCATGACCATCAAAAGCAGCTTGCCCGTCATAGCGCATTGCCGCTGGCAAGAAGTGATATTGAATATTTGGCCACTTTAGTCCTTCACGAGAGCGGATAAACGCACACGATTCAAAGTGGTTAGTAGCACCAAGGCCTTTGCGAGTTAATATCCACTCAGTGCCAATCAAGCCCTTGCTCACCAAGCCTAATTTGCTGTTGAGCGTGATAGGTTGCTTACAGTGATATTGGAAGTACACTTCTAAGTGATCTTGCAGGTTTTTACCTACCCCTTCCAACGAGTGTTTCACCTCAATGCCCGCTTTTTCTAATACTGCCTTAGGGCCAATGCCTGAAAGCTGCAACAGCTGAACGGAGCCAACCGAACCCGCACTCGAAATCACTTCATTATTCGCAAAACATTGCTGAATTGAACCTGACTTTTCAAATTCAACGCCTACCGCTTTCTTACCTTCTGAACCAGTTTCTTCTAATAAAACTCGATGAACCGTCACCCTCTTCATTAGGGTGAAGTTTTTGCGTTTTTTAGCGCGGCTTAAGTATGCATTAGAGGTCGAAGCGCGTACGCCTTTGTCGACGGTCATATGCATTGGGCCAAAGCCCTCTTGCTGATAACCGTTGTAATCTTTTGTTTCTGGGTAGCCCGCTTCTTTGCCTGCATCAATAAAAGCTTGGTACAGTGGATTGAGCTTCATATCGTTGCCGTTACATGTGCCGACTGGACCGTGATCGCCCCGATATTCATCAGCACCACCAATCCAAGACTCTGCTTTACGGAAATAAGGCAAACACGACTGATAGTTCCAGCCTTTCGCGCCTTCCTCTTCCCACTGGTCAAAGTCACAAGCGTGTCCGCGAACGTAAACCATGCCGTTGATGGATGAGCTACCACCCAGAACTTTTCCGCGAGGGCAATGAAGTTGACGGCCATCCAACCCTTGCTCTTCAACCGTCTCAAACTGCCACGCGTATTTTTCAGTGTTCATCGGGTAAGAAAGCGCTGTTGGCATTTGGATAAAAATACTTTTATCCGACCCACCCGCTTCGAGTAAAAGGACCGAATTTTGACCACTTTCACTTAAGCGATCCGCTAACACACAGCCGGCCGAACCCGCACCGACGATGATGTAATCGTAGTGTTGTTGCATTTTTATTCTCCTAGGAGTTAATACTAATCACCGTAGATAAGTGAACGAAATTAGCGTAGGAAAAATGCTTGAGAACAAGGCGGAAATTTTGATAAGTAGTTAACCTACAATCAAAATTGACAACGTAGTTATCGAGCATTTTAACAAGCTAAAGTGGTCAGTTATCTACTATGAGTAGTATCATTTGTAAGGGCTTTCGAAGTCGCTTAGCTGAACCAGAACACTCTTCGTTTGTGTGTAATGTTTAAGGGTTTCGACTCCGTTTTCACGGCCAACACCTGATTGCTTGTAGCCGCCAACTGGCATTTCCGCAGGTGAGTCACCCCATGTGTTCACCCAACAAATACCCGCTTGAATTTGATGGATCACACGGTGCGCACGAGATAGGTTTTGAGTAAAGACACCTGCCGCTAAGCCATAATCGGTGCCATTTGCGCGCGCAATCACTTCCGACTCATCGCGGAATTTCAGAACTGACATTACCGGGCCAAAGATTTCTTGTTGAACGTGGCTCATGTCATCATCGCAATCAACAAATACGGTTGGAGCAACAAAGTTACCATTAGCTAGGCCATTGTCTGTTACTTTGTAGCCGCCAGTCAGTAACGTCGCGCCACTCGCTTTCGCGGCTTCAATCGCTCCTAAAACTTTCGATTCATGATCTTTAGAGATTAGCGCGCCAATCTGCGTGTTCTCATCAAGCGGATCGCCGACGACTAACAGCTCGGTTCGGGCTTTAAGTTGTGTGATAAAGTCGTCATAAATACCTTCATGGACAAATACGCGTGTACCGTGCGTACAAACTTCACCTTGGGTGTAGAAGTTCGCCACCATGGCCGCAGAAACGGCATCGTTTAACTTCGCATCATCAAAAATAATCAGTGGAGACTTACCACCAAGCTCCATCGTTACTTGTTTTAGTGTCTTAGCGCTGTCACTCATTACGACTTTACCGGTGCCTGACTCACCCGTGAATGACACTTTTGCGATATCAGGATGCGCCGTTAGCATCTGTCCTACTCGGTAATCCCCTTGCACGACATTAAATACGCCATCTGGCATGCCCGCTTCTGAATAAATTTCGGCGAGCTTAAGCGCCGTTAATGGTGTTTCTTCTGATGGCTTGAAGATCATTGCGTTGCCCGCAGCCAGTGCTGGCGCCGATTTCCACATCGCAATTTGAATTGGATAATTCCAAGCGCCAATACCCGCGCAAATGCCCAATGGCTCACGACGTGTATAGAAAAACTGATCGTCGCTGAGTGGCTGCTGTTCACCTTGTAGACTTGGAGCAAGGCCAGCGTAGTACTCAAGAACATCGGCACCTGTTGTGACATCAACCGCGATAGCTTCTTGAATGGGCTTACCAGTATCTGCCACTTCCAATGCAGCCAGCTCGTCATTACGCTCACGTAAAATGGCAACGGCTTTGTGTAAAATACGGCTGCGCTCAATCGCAGTCATCGCCGACCATGCAGCAAAACCTTTTTTTGCCGATTCAATCGCTGCTTGAAGATCGTCTTGGTTCGCTTGTTTAATGTTGGCCAATGGCTCACCATTCGCCGGATTGTAAGTGGTGAAGTGTTCATCTGAACACCCGTCGTACATCGCACCATTGATATAGTGTGCTTTCATTTCCATTTTGAAGACCTGTAACTTTTATATTTTTTCAGAATAAAACGTAAGTTGTTTTTCGAGATAATCGTTGATGATGATTCTCGCTCTTTCTGCATCAATGCCTTGCGGGTTGAGCGTTCCGCGCAGCCAAATTCCATCAATAAGTGATGCAATACCATGAGCAACCAATTCAGCCTGCTCTGCATTTAATAATGCTTTGAGTTCTTTTCTTAGGTGGGACAATAGACGTCGTTCGTTGACACGCTGTAAACGCTTGAGCTGCTCGTCATGCATTGAGTACGACCAAAACGCCAGCCAAGTCTTAGCAACTTGGTTTTCTGCCTGATAGCCGACAAAGTTACCGTCAATGATTGCATTAATTCTTTGGTGATGAGCATCACTTGGCAGCTCACGTAACTTCTGTGTGATAGTGGACGAAAGCTGACGCAAGATTTCTCGCATCGTTTCCTCCAGCAATCCGTGCTTACCACCGAAATAGTGGTTGATAATCCCCGTTGATACACCGGCTTCTTTGCTGATTAACGAAATACTCGCCGCGTGTAAACCGACTCTATCAATCACTGACATTGTCGCTTTCACAAGCTGCGGTTTTCTGATTTCAGGCATCCCCACCTTTGGCATTTTGCGTCCCTGTTATTTTTAATTGAACGGTTAGTTAAATATAAAATGCCTGAAAATTAATTCGAACTCAAATTATTTTTAAAGAAAAATGTTAGTAAAAAAGGATGAAAAGTTGAGGGTGTACGAAAAATCGCTCGGTAAGAACTTGTCGGGATAACTAGATTTTAGTTTAAGAACAAACAAACAAGAAAAACAAAATCAAATACTTAACTCTTACTCTATTTTTAAAACGATTATGAACGAGTTGATTTTTGAACAACAAAAATCTGTGCCACAAAAAATTTATATCGACCACTAATCATTTCACCTGTACACGGTTTGTTTGTACAAAGAATAGACACACTAGTTTGTTATAGTTTTGTAGACACAAGTGGCATTCGCACTTTGAAGGTGAAGAAGGCAAAGAGAGAGGTTATATTGAACGCCATGAATATGCGATTCGATATCCTTAAGCCATTTTTAAGTAATATCGCCAAGTGACTTTAAGATGTTAGATTCAGCGTTTTATATTCGAAGCAAGGATCTCAAAGTCACTTGGCTATCAAAGTAAATGGGAGGGATAAGTTCAGATTCATCGTGCGATGAGCCTGAACTCTTGATTTCTGTTACGCTAGCGAGCGACCTTTCACGCAGTTGCGTCCGTTCGCTTTCGCTTGATAAAGCAATTTATCGGCCTGATCGCAAAGTGATTTAAAACTCATCTCATTATCTTCAGTGGTAACGACTCCAAAACTACAGGTCACTCTCACTTCTTCTTTCTGTTCCGTAACAAAGCCATGTAGGGATAAAGCGCTACGTAAACGTTCTGCAGTAATAAGGGCGTTTTTATGGTCTGTATTGGGCATAACAACAACAAACTCTTCCCCACCAAAGCGAGCAACAATGTCGTTCTCACGTACAGTTTCCTCCAACACTTTGGCAACGCCCGTTAGTACGGTATCTCCAAACACATGCCCATAGGTATCATTTACCTGCTTGAAATAATCCACATCGATTAACGCTAAAGTTACTGGCCCCGATTGTGGTTTATTTGGCACCATTTTCTGTTTATCGAGTTTGCTATCTACCCATTTATTTAAAGCTAGATAACCGTACTTAACTTGCTCGACTTGCTCAAAAACAAAGTGTTGTATCTTTTCTTGCTTAGATTGAGGTACCGGTTTCTCTTTTCGCTCACGCCTCACTTCTACTGGCTTAGTGAACCAGTCCTCTAAAAAACGGCGATTGAACAACCCTGTCAATGTGTCTGTCTTTGCGAGGCGACGCATTCTCAAACGCGAGCGATTGACGACGAGAAATACTACCGCCATCAAAAATAGAACACCGATGAGCGCAAGTAGCGCTTCACCCAATAAGTAAAAAGTACGACGGTTATTTTCTAGCTCCATACGCTGCAACACATTGTTCCAGTTGAGATCTTCGTTCTCATATTCAAGTCGTTCCAATTCAAATAACGTCTGCTGGCGCTCAAGATTTTCAACTTCTCTTTGATTACTAAATTGGATAAATTTATCGTGATAGTTACCGTAAGTTTCGAATGCTAGTTTAAAGTCATTGCTCCCCGCATAGGCCATAGCGGCGACTTTTAGTAGCTCCATTTGCTGTTGCTTGACGTATCGACTCTCTATAATCTCCGGCAGCATTGGCGCGATCATCGCTAAAAGTATTTCAAATTGCTGCTGCTCTAACATATATTCGGCTTGTAACAACTTAAATGTTGCCAAATACGCGCTAGACGTTTCTCTGTACTGTAAATTCTCCGCCAGCTTCAAGTGGTTAACCATCTTCTTTTCTTGATTCGTCTCGCGATATAAAGCTGCAAGTTCAAGGTTAACTCGAAATCTAAAGCGTCCATCACCGATAATTTGAGCCAGCTTTAACGCTCGCTGATATGACGCTATCGCCTCTTCGTATTGGAACTGTGCTTTATGAAGTTTCGCTATCGTCAAAACGCTCAACAACTCATTGAACGACATACGCCTATCCCTAAAATAGCGATATGCTTGTTCCAAAAGCGCCTCAGATCGGTCGTAACCCTGAATTTTGACAAGTACGTCACCTAGCTCTAGTGCTGCACGTTCGACCAGCCCGTGAACACCTGAAGATTCAGCCACATCCATGGACGACATAAGTGCAGCATAGGATTTTTTAAACTCACCTTGCTCATCGTAATAGCGTCCTTTTAGCAACAGGATTTCTGATTCAAGTTGCTTATCACCATTCTCACGCGATGTTTCCAACAAGCTATCCAACGCAGAAAGCGCGGTATCGATATCGCTCTTTCCAACCATAGTTCGCATCTGAATCAACTTAAACAGGAGATACTCATGGCTCTGTGGACGCACAAGCTCCAATCCTTTTTGAACGACACTCTGACTCTCTTCTACGCGCCCTAGCAGCTCTAAAACCGTGGCCTTGGCAAGCCAGTAACGCACCAACAGCGCTGTTGGTTGGTTTTGTAGTAAAGACTCTTCTTCTAACGCTTCAATCAAAGCTAAAGAACTCTGAGGTAATGCGTAAATTTGATTTTCGATGCCTTCTAACGACTGTAAAAACTTACCTTCCTGTTCCACCTTTTCTGTGGAGGCCTGAACAGAAAAACACAGACACCCCAATAATAGCGGCATCGTCCTAAGCGAATGAAATAGTGACATTATTGCTCTTCCCTAATGGGTAGTTACTTCAGTGTAATTGAGAATTCTGATTATTTATTATTAAGACAACTGAAGGTTATTCAGTCAGCCTCATATTCCCATGTATTTTGCGCTGAATAATAAATCACCATCTTTAGATGCCGAAATAGTTTTCGGTTACAATATGACCAATAAGAATGTTTTTTACACACCAAGAATGACGATCTCGTTAGTGAGACAAAAGATCGTCTTAGTTGTGAGTTGATACATTTACATGACAAGCAATATAGAACTAACCATTCACATTAGAAATAGAATCAATTTTTATACCGTTCGATGAGATAGCAGTCGACCATGCATCCAATACATTTTTCAGATAGAAGCAATAAAAGAAAGGAGAAAATGGAAGGAAGCGGACAATCAAACTCGCTCCCCTTTTTTATGTTGCAGAAGGGGTTACATTCGCATTCCGCCATCGACTTCGAACACTCTTCCGGTCACGAATTCGTTGGTTAACACGTATTTTATGGTCGATGAAATTTCATCCGCCAAACCTAAACGTCCAACCGGAATCATTCCGATTAAACGTTCCATCGCTTCAGGTTTTATTTGGTCTGTCATGGCAGTTTTGATGACACCCGGAGCAATCGCCACTGAGCGAATTCCGAAACGCCCTAACTCTTTCGCCCACACCGTTGCCATGGTGGCTACCGCCGCTTTAGATGCTGAATAGTTGGTTTGACCAATATTCCCGGCACGCGCAACGCTGGATATGTTGATCAGAACCCCTTTGCTATCGGTGTTCAGCATTACCTTGCTCGCTTCACGGCCACACAGGAAAGTGCCTGTTACATTCACATCTAGAACAGACTGAAATTGTTCCAGCGACATCGTGTTAACCTGACCATCTTTGACTTTAATGAACATGCCATCACGCATAATACCTGCGTTATTGATAACGCCATTGAGCTGCTTGAAATCTGCCTCAATTTGCTCAAAAGCACTGCACACCTGCTGTTCGTCAGTCACGTTCGTCACATAAAAACGAGCGGTAACTCCGAGAGATTCACATTCCGCTTTCGTTTCAGCCAGTTGCTCTGAATTGAGGTCGATAAGCGCAAGATGAACGCCATTTTCCGCCAGTGACAGTGCCATTTGTTTACCCAGCCCCTGCCCTGCCCCCGTGATCGCAATGACCTTATTTGCTAACTCCATAAGCGCTCCTTAGGCCTGATTTTGCTTTTGGTAGAACTCAAACAAGCTTGAAAAATCTTTTTGCCCGTTGCCCTGACCGTTGTGAAAATTAAACAGATTACGAGCCAAGCTGCCCATTGGCGTTGATGTTTGACTGGCAACCGCCGCTTCCATCGCAAGACCCAGATCTTTAGCCATTAACTGGCTCATAAAGCCGCCTTGATAACCATTGCTTGCAGGCGTACTTTCCATCACACCTGGACAAGGGTTATAAAGCTCTAGCGCCCAGTTACGTCCTGAACTTTGCAACATGATGTCGGAAAGCACTTTGGGATCGAGTCCGTTTTCCATCCCTAAATTGAGTGCTTCACAGGTGCCGCTCATCAAAATGCCCAACATCATGTTATTGCAGATCTTCGCCACCTGACCAGCTCCAGCATCACCAGCATGGAAGATGTTTTTACCCATGTGGCTAAGCACCGCTTTGGCTTGAACAAAGTTCTCTTGTGAGCCGCCAACAATGAAAGTTAACGTACCTGCTGCTGCGCCCGCAACGCCACCAGATACTGGTGCATCAACAAAACTGATACCAAGTTGCGATGCTTTTTCGCCAACCAAACGAGCAGTCGTAGGATCGATGGTGGATGAATCAATCAGCAAGGTGCCTGATTCGACGCTATCTAAGATGCCATCTTGACCAAGATAAACGCTTTGAACGTGTTGGCTCGCTGGCAGCATAGTGACAACCACCTCCACACCTTGTACTGCCTGCTGAACGGAATCGGCACTTGAAGCGCCCAATGCGGTCAACTCCTCAACTGCGCTTGGGTTCAAATCAAATACTTCGACATTCAAGCCCGCTTTGAGTAGATTCTTAGCCATAGGCGCACCCATGTTACCAAGGCCAATAAATGCAATTTTGTCCATATCGTATTTCTTCCTTGTACTAAAGTGCCGCTATAGCTACCGACGATGCGGTCAGTGGGTATTCTGCTGAGTCAATTGGCGAGAAGAAGCGCTCCAAAACTTGTGGCGTTACGTCAGAAACCGTGCGATGTTGCCAAGTCGGTTGATTGGTTTTATCAATAATCAGCGCACGAACCCCTTCTCTAAAATCACCTTCTAAGCCACAACGTAGTGTTAGGTTAAATTCCATATCAAAACACGCTTTCAAAGAGAGGTTTTGATACTGCGTTAACTGCTGATAAGTGATACTGAGCGACAACGGACTGCCATAGTTCAGTGACTTCTGCGCATTGACGAACCACTTGTTATCAACGTTAGCACGGCTGATTGCATCAACAATTGACGCTAAGTCACCCGAACATAACTGCTCAATCAATTCCGCATAGGGCATCAACATCCCTTCGGTTGGCTCGTCCACGTGTACCGAACGCAGCGTAGTGGCGATTTTTTCGTTGATGTTCGCTTCATCTTGCCAACTTACCGATGCAAGCAGATCCAGCAGCACTTGCTTGTTTTCTGGCTGTGCAATCCATTGGCTTAACCCCAACGCTTTCATATCTGTTGCGTTAATTTGACAAGCCGTCAAACTTAAGAACAGTGCCAAATGTTTTGGCAACTGGTTCAGGAAGTACGTCGCGCCTACATCTGGGTAAAGGCCAATTTTAATCTCTGGCATTGCAAAGCGTGTGGTGGTTTCTGCTACGCGATGGCTGGCACCCATAAACAGGCCAACTCCCCCGCCCATCAAATAACCATGTCCCCACGCGATGATCGGTTTTGGATAAGTATGAATAAGATGGTCACAGCGATATTCGAGGTCAAAGAAGGTTTCCATCGCTGAAAACGCAGAATCAAAGTCTTGCTCTTTGTTTTCAAGTGCACGGTAGATCGCTTGAATATCACCACCAGCACAAAACGCTTTTTCACCTTGAGCATGCAAGAATACCGCGATGACGCTGTCGTTCGTTTGCCACTCATTAAGCTGTTTGTACAACTTCTCAATCATCACGTAACTCAACGCGTTGAGAGCTGCTGGGTTATCAAGCTCTAGCACACCAATAACAGAGCCATCAGCGCACTCAAGTTTTGAAACATTTACTGTACCTGTCATTTGGCCTCCGCTAGCTGTTTGTCCATTGTGGCTTGCGCTTTTGCAAAAACGCATTCACACCCTCAGTCTGATCTTGTGTATTGAACAGCTGTAAAAACAGTTCACGCTCCAAAACCAATCCAGCTGCATGAGTTTGGCTGCGTCGACCTTGAATTAGCGTTTTGCACGCAGACACAGATTTCGGTGATTGACCTGCAACACGCTGTGCTAGCTCCATAGCCGCTTCGAGTGCTTGACCTTTCGCCACCACCTCTTCGACTAACCCAATTTTTTCCGCTCGCTCGGCCGTCACACGCTCGCCACACAGGATCATACGCTTCGCCCAACCTTCACCTACCAACGCGGTCAGGTTTTGCGTCCCGCCCGCACACGGCAACAAGCCTACCGATGCTTCAGGAAGTGCCATTTGTACTTGTTCTTCTGCGATGCGAATGTCACACGCCATCGCCACTTCCAAACCGCCGCCCATCGCGTAACCATTAATTGCTGCGATGGAAACACCATCGAACGCAGACAGCGCTTCAAAGGCTTCACCAAATGCGAACGCCATATCTGCGGCTTGCGATTTATCGCCGGATGCAAAGTTGTTGAGATCCGCTCCAGCAGAAAAGAATTTCTCGCCTTCGCCTGTTAATACCAACGCATAAATGGAGCGATCATTACTGAGTTCAATCGCCAACTCTTTTAGCTGATTCAAAGATTCAAGCGTCCAGGTGTTTGCTGGCGGGTTACTAATCGTGAGCTTGGCAATGTGCGCTTCACGCTCTAGTTTGATTTGTGCCGTCATAATCTTTCAGTCCTTTTTAATTTCTTTAGGTAAGGCTGTGTCTCGCTGACTAAAGCAGCTCAACGCCTTCCGTTAGTAATCGTCTTGCGACGATCAGACGCATGATTTCGTTGGTACCTTCAAGGATTTGGTGAACACGAACGTCTCGGAAATGGCGCTCGACTGGATATTCTTTGATGTAGCCATAGCCACCGTGAATTTGCAGCGCCTGATCGCAGACTTTAAAGCCCACATCAGTAGCAAAGCGTTTTGCCATGGCACAGTACGCACTTTTTTCTGCGTGCTGGGCATCGAGTTTAGCGGCAGCGAGTCGCACCATTTGACGCGCAGCGACCAGCTCAGTCGCCATATCAGCAAGCTTGAACTGCAACGCTTGAAATTGCGCCAGTGAACGGCCGAACTGTTTGCGTTCGTTCATGTATTGCTTGGCTTCGTTCAGTGCTTGTTGCGCAGTACCGACGGAACAAGTGGCGATATTGATTCGGCCGCCATCCAGACCAAGCATGGCGAACTTAAAGCCTTCTCCCTCTTCACCCAACAGATAGTCAGCCGGAATGCGGACATTTTCGAAGGTAATCATGCGAGTTGGCTGGCAGTTCCAACCCATTTTGGCTTCTTTTTTACCGTAGCTAATGCCTTCGCAATCAGCAGGAACAACGAATGCAGAAACGCCACTCGCTCCTTCACCACAGGAACGCGCCATCACGACGAGAACATCTGTATCACCCGCACCCGAGATAAACACTTTTGCGCCATTGAGGACAAACTCATCACCATCACGCACTGCGCTAGTCGTTAGTGAAGCGGCGTCAGAGCCTGCATTAGGTTCGGTTAAACAGTAGGAAGCGAGCTTTTCACCCGAAATTAGATCCGCGCTAAACTGCTGCGCCACTTCGGCTTTGGCAAAGCTGGTGATCATCCACGTCGCCATGTTGTGAATGGTCATAAACGCAGTAGTCGCGGTACAACCCATAGCCAACTGCTCGAAAATGATCGCCGCATCCAAACGAGATAACCCCAAGCCACCGTGCTCTGGTGGCGTGTAGATACTCAAAAAGCCCAGCTCACCCGCCTGACGCAGTACATCTTTAGGGAAGTGATGGTTTTCATCCCACTCGGCCGCGTGCGGCGCTAACATTTGGTCTGCAAACTGCTTTGCTACTTCGGCAAACGCGAGTTGATCTTCGTTTAATTCAAAATCCATCTTGAAGTCCTAAGGTCTAATTCGTTGCATTTGTATCCGAGCCAAGCCCTCTAAAAGGATGAAGGGCTTGGCTAGAGGTGTCGCTAATCCAGTAATTAGCTAAGTTGAATAGTCATGTTTGGACCGCTTGGAATGTCATCTTCAAACCAACGCGCGGTGACAGTTTTCGTCTCGGTGTAGAAGCGAACCGCTTGTTTACCGTAAGCATGCAGGTCGCCGTAGAAGCTGCCTTTCCACCCAGTAAACGAAAAGAACGGCAATGGCACCGGAATCGGTACGTTGATTCCTACGTTACCTACTTCGATATTGTGTTGATACTTTCTCGCGGCAGCGCCGTTCGCCGTGAAAATAGACGTACCATTACCAAAGCGGTTTGCATTGATCAGTTCAATCGCTTCATCTAGGTCATCCACTTCCATAGTTAACAGTACAGGCCCGAAAATTTCTTCCTGATAAATCGACATGTCTGTGGTCACGTTGGTAAACAGTGTTGGCCCCACCCAGTTACCGTTCGGGAAGCCAGGTACTTGGCAGTCTGTCCCGTCCAGAACACAATTCGCGCCTGACGCTTTGCCTTCATTAATCAGATTCACCACTCGCTGCTTCGCTTGAGGGCTAATCAGTGGACCATAACCGGCGGTTTCATCATCCCACGCGCCAGGCTGAACCTGAGCTAACGCCTCTTTAAGCTCTGGAATCCATTCTTTGGTTTCGCCGACAAATACGGCAACCGAAATCGCCATACAGCGTTGGCCTGCAGCACCAACTGACGCGCCAACTAGGTTATTGATGACTTGCTGTTTGTTTGCATCCGGCATGATGACCATGTGGTTCTTAGCACCTGCAAATGACTGCACGCGTTTCAGGTTATCTGTACCTGTTTTGTAGATGTACTCACCAACGGGCACAGAGCCAACAAAAGAGATCGCACGGACAACTGGATCAGTCAGAATGCGGTCGACTTGCTCTTTGGTCCCGTGAACAACTTGCAATACGCCTTTTGGTGCGCCAGCTTGTTCAAACAGCTCCGCCAGTTTCATTGCCGTTAGTGGCACTTGCTCTGACGGCTTCAAAATAAAGGTGTTGCCACAAGCGATCGCCATCGGGAACATCCACAATGGAATCATCGCAGGGAAGTTAAACGGTGTAATGCCAGCACAAACGCCGAGCGGTTGAATGTAAGAGTAACCATCAATATTGGTCGCGACGTTCTCAACCGTTTCGCCCATCATTGAGCTACAAATGTTCGCCGCTTGTTCTACGACTTCAATCCCACGCCAAATGTCACCCTTTGCATCCGCGAGGGTTTTGCCTGTCTCACTTGAAAGCAGTATCGCCAACTCATCGTGTTGCTCTTTTAGCAAATGTTGGTAACGCAGCATCAATCTAGCACGCTCCGGCGCTGCAACTTCTTTCCAGCGTTTGAACGTTTCTGTTGCGCTGGCAATCGCCGCATTCATTTCCGATTCCGTGGCACAAGGTACTTGTGCAATCACTTCGTTGGTTGCCGGGTTGGTTACATCTAGCCATTGTTTTGAATCGGAGATGGCAAATTCACCACCGATATACTGCTTTACTTGTTCTGTCATGATGACATCCTTGTATTTTTCAGCTTGTTACTGACTACTGTTATGTAAGTGAAACTTTGTTGAGAGTGATTTAGCAGATTTCAATCGCGATAGCGGTTGCCTCGCCGCCGCCAATACAAAGCGATGCAACGCCACGCTTACCACCAGTTTGCTTTAGCGCATGAGTCAAAGTGACAAGGATTCGATTGCCACTTGCACCAATTGGGTGGCCTAATGCACATGCACCGCCGCGAGAGTTCACTTTGCTCGCGTCCAGTTCGAGTGCTTTCACCACGTATTGAGTCACTACAGCAAAAGCTTCATTGATTTCCCAAAGGTCCACGTCCGATTTGTCCCAGCCCGTTTTTTCCAGCAGCGATTCAATCGCGAAGACAGGTGCGATGGTGAACTCATCAGGCTGTCTTGCATGCGTGCTGTACGCGACAATTTTGGCTAGAGGCTGAAGGTTTTCCTGACGACCAAAATCACTATCGACTAAGATCATTGCCGACGCACCATCCGAAATGGAACTAGAGTTTGCTGCGGTTACGCCGCCATCTTTGGCAAACGCAGGGCGTAAGGTAGGAATTTTAGTGACGTCGAGTTTGCTCGGTTGCTCATCATCTACAACCAAGGTTTCGCCGCGTCGACTTTTTACGTTAACAGGCACGATCTCTTCTTTGAACAAACCTTGTTCGATTGCTTGCTGCGCACGAGTCACCGACTGCTGCGCCCAGGCATCCATACTTTCACGGCTGAACTGATACTTTTGCGCCGTCTGTTCTGCAAAGACACCCATCAGCTCGCCTTGGTAGGCATCCTGCAAACCGTCATAAAACATGTGATCAAGCACTTGCTCGTGACCTAAACGGAAACCATCACGCGCTTTCTTTAATAGATAAGGAGAAGACGACATGTTTTCCATGCCACCAGCGATGACAGCATGCGCATTACCAGATTGAATAAGGTCATATGCCAGCATCACGGTTTTCATACCCGATCCACAAACTTTGTTCAGTGTCGTACAACCAATCGATTGTGGCATTTCAGCTTTAAGGCTTGCTTGTCTTGCAGGCGCTTGCCCCACACCAGCGGGTAAAACGCACCCCATCAACACTTCGTCTATTTTGTGCACATCGAGTTGGCTTTCGGCTAGCGCCCCTTGAATGGCTTTCGCACCGAGTTCCGTGACATCTGTTGAAGCTAATGCACCTTGAAAAGAGCCGATAGGCGTTCGCTTAGCGGCAACAATCCATGTTTCATTTTTCATTCCATTAACCTTTTGTTGACGTTTACGTCATAACTATACTAACATTTACGTTAACGTCAAGTTTGAGGTTATTGTTTGTTCGAGTGATTCTTTGATTTCGAGTAAATGCGAGTGATATCAAGGCTCAAGAGTGGATGTTGTTTGTTTACTTTAACGTTAACGAATTGTATATTCATGTAAATGTTATACGAAAGTCGTAAGGTTAAGGAATGAACACATTTAAGATCAGCGAGCTCGCGAAAGAGTTCGACATTACTACTCGAAGCATTCGCTTCTACGAAGATTTAGGTCTCCTAACTCCAGAACGTAAAGGCAACACTCGAATCTACAATGGTCGTGATCGAATTCGACTAAAACTGATTTTGCGAGGTAAGCGATTGGGCTTTTCTCTTGCAGATATCAAAGAGTTATTTGAACTCTACGATACCGATCAAAGTACTGAGCAGTTGAACTATATGATTCGGTTGATCGAAGAGAAGAAGGCAGCATTGCAACAGCAAGCAAACGACATTCAAGCGGTAATGATGGAGTTAAATGCTGCGCAGTTGCGATGCCAAAACACACTGAGATCCATGAAAGGCGAAAAAGTCACCTAACACCTCAACTCTGGGATGTAGGTGACGTAAAGGCAAGGACACGCAATGAAATCTACCTACTCTTCCCTGAACTTTGTTTATGACGAAAATACCGATTTGCTTCGCGAGCAAATCAATAGTTTTGCTGCAAGAGAAATTGCGCCGCTAGCGCAATCTATCGACCAAACTAACGACTTTCCAAACCATCTTTGGTCCAAATTAGGTGACATGGGTCTTTTAGGTGTGACCACCAGCGAAGAGTTTGGTGGTGCAGGCATGGGCTATCTCGCCCACGTTATCGCTATGGAAGAAATCAGCCGAGCATCCGCTTCGGTTGCGTTAAGTTACGGCGCTCACTCCAACCTTTGCGTCAACCAAATCCACCGTAACGGTACACAAGCGCAAAAAGAGAAATACCTACCTAAGCTCATCTCCGGTGAACATATCGGCGCCCTTGCTATGAGTGAACCCGGCGCCGGCTCTGATGTGGTCTCTATGCAGCTTAAAGCCGAACGTAAAGGCGATATTTTCCTATTAAATGGCAACAAAATGTGGATCACCAACGGCCCTGATGCACACACCTATGTTGTCTACGCAAAAACCGACCCAAGCCAGCACTCCAAAGGCATCACGGCATTTATTGTGGAACGCGGATTCCCTGGATTTACTCAAGCACAAAAACTCGACAAGTTGGGCATGCGCGGCTCGAATACGTGTGAGCTGGTCTTCCAAAACTGCGAGGTCCCTGCGGAGAATATTCTCGGCGAAGAAAACCAAGGCGTGAAAGTATTGATGAGCGGCCTCGACTACGAACGTGTGGTGCTTGCAGGCGGCCCACTTGGCATCATGCAGGCGTGTATGGATATCGTTGTGCCTTACATTCACGACCGTAAACAGTTCGGTAAATCCATCGGTGAATTCCAGCTAGTTCAAGCAAAAATCGCGGATATGTACACACAAATGAATGCCGCTAAAGCGTATGTTTACGCCGTCGCTGCCGCTTGTGATCGCGGTGAAACCACACGTAAAGATTCTGCTGGCGCGATCCTCTACAGCGCAGAGCTGGCAACCAAGATGGCACTGGATGCGATTCAACTACTTGGCGGTAACGGCTACATCAACGAGTTTGATACGGGCCGTTTGTTGCGAGATGCCAAGCTGTATGAAATCGGTGCGGGCACTTCAGAAATTCGCCGCATGCTTATTGGTCGCGAATTGTTTAACGAAAGCGCCTAATCATCATACCTAGGCGGTTCGAACTCGAAACAACTTCCTTATTCAATCTAAATCTTATTCAACCTAAATAAAGACGGGTGGTGACACCCGTCTACCGAATGGAGATCGGCTATTTATGGCTTGTTTGACGACCAATATTAACACCCATTCAGAGCAGTATCAGGAAAACTACCGCTCTATGGCATCACTTGTAGATCAACTTTATACCGTGACTGCGCAAATCGAAGATGGTGGCGGTGAGAAAGCCCGCGAGCATCAGCAGAAGAAAGGCAAACTTCCGGTACGTGAGCGCATTCTTGCCCTACTCGACCCTGGTTCGTCCTTTCTAGAAATTGGTCAATTTGCTGGCTGGGATGTGTATCCAGATTACGTTCCATGTGCTGGAGTGGTTGCAGGTGTGGGTGTGATTGACGGCACTGAGTGCATGATCGTCGCGAACGACGTGACGGTAAAAGGCGGCAGTTACTACCCACTCACCGTGAAAAAGCACTTAAGAGCACAAGAAATTGCAGAAAAATGCCAACTGCCGTGTGTTTACTTAGTCGATTCTGGCGGCGCTAACCTACCCCGCCAAGATGAGGTATTCCCAGATAAAGACCATTTTGGCCGTATTTTCTACAACCAAGCCCGTATGTCGGCCAAAGGCATTCCACAAATTGCGGTGGTCATGGGGCTATGTACCGCTGGCGGCGCTTATGTTCCTGCCATGTGCGACGTATCCATCATAGTCAAAGAACAAGGCACGATTTTTTTGGCAGGTCCACCTCTTGTAAAAGCAGCGACAGGTGAAGAAGTCAGCGCGGAAGATCTTGGTGGCGCAGACGTTCATTGTCGCACCTCTGGTGTGGCGGACTATTACGCAGAAAATGATCACCACGCGTTAGAGTTGGCAAGACAAGCCGTTTCTCAAATTAACCACTTGAAACCCGTTCAACTCAAGCAAAAAGCACCACAGGAACCACGTTTTCCTGCCCAAGAGCTGTACGGCATCGTCGGAGCCGATCTCAAAAAGCCGTTTGATGTTAAAGAGGTCATTGCCCGAATTGTTGATGATTCCCAGTTCGATGAATTTAAAGCCTTGTTCGGCGAAACCTTGGTCTGTGGCTTTGCCCATATTCACGGTATGCCGATTGGCATTGTCGCTAACAACGGCATTCTATTTTCGGAATCAGCACAAAAAGGCGCGCATTTTATTGAGCTGTGCGCACAACGCAAAATTCCTCTGCTTTTCTTGCAGAATATAACGGGCTTTATGGTCGGCCAAAAATATGAAGCCGAAGGCATCGCAAAACATGGCGCGAAAATGGTAACCGCTGTGGCATGTGCAGACGTACCGAAGTTTACCGTAGTGATTGGTGGCTCGTATGGCGCTGGGAACTACGGCATGTGTGGCCGCGCTTATGATCCAACCATGATGTGGATGTGGCCAAACGCGCGCATCTCCGTCATGGGTGGAGAGCAAGCGGCTGGCGTGATGGCGCAAGTGACCCGCGATATCAAAACTCGCAAAGGTGAAAGCTGGAGCGCGGAGGAAGAAGAAGCGTTCAAACGTCCAATTGCGGTGCAATATCAGACTCAAAGCCATGCATACTACGCCAGTGCTCGTTTGTGGGACGACGGCATTATTGACCCTGCGAAAACCCGTGATGTTGTCGGCATTGCTCTGTCTGCTGCGCTTAATGCGCCGATACCAGACAGCAAATTTGGCATCTTCCGTATGTAGTCGGATGCAAGGCAAACCTTAACTCCTCGCGAATACCGATGTTTAACAAGTAATGGTTAGCGAGCATTGAAATACAGACTGAAATGTCAGACAAAGGAAGTCACATGACCGGACTACTGCTTGAAAAAGACAGCAATGGCGTTGCCTGGTTGAGCCTGAATCGGCCAGAAAAACACAACGCGTTTAATGACGCATTGATTGCCTCACTAATTGAGACACTAGAACAGCTCGAAAAGGACGATTCTCTCCGTGCACTGGTGTTAACTGCACAGGGAAAACACTTTTCTGCGGGAGCAGATCTGGGCTGGATGCAGTCAATGGCCACCAAAACCGAGAGTGAAAACCTGCAAGATGCACAGCAACTAGCAAAACTTTTGCATACGCTGGATACCTTTAGCAAACCAACCATTGCTATGGTGCACGGCGCTGCATTTGGCGGCGCACTTGGGCTTATCTGCTGCTGCGATATCGCTATTGGTACACCTGAAAGCCGCTTCTGTTTGAGTGAAGTGAAGCTCGGTTTGTTACCCGCCACCATCGGACCTTACGTAATCCGAGCGATTGGACAACGACAAAGCCGACGCTACTTTTTAACCGCGGAACTGATTGATGCCGAAACCGCGCTATCGATGAGTATTCTTCATCAGATAGACGCTCAACCACGTGAAGCCGTCAATCGCACCATTGATCACCTGCTCAACAACGGTCCACAAGCCATGCAGGCTGCAAAAGCACTTTGTTTACGCTGTGATAACCAACCTATCGATCATTCATTAATTGAATACACCAGCCAAGCTATTGCAACCGCTCGCGTGTCCAGTGAAGGACAAGAAGGACTAGCTGCATTTTTTGAAAAGCGCGCCGCCAATTGGAGGAATCATGTTTAAAAGAATACTGATCGCAAACCGCGGTGAAATTGCCTGCCGAATCATTAAAACCGCAAAAAGCATGGCTATCAAGACGGTAGCCGTCTATTCCGAAGCGGATCGCAGCAGCTTACATGTTAAACAAGCGGATTTCGCTGAATTCATTGGCCCCGCTCCTGCGAGTGAATCGTATCTCGATATCGATGCAATTATCGGCGCTGCGAAAAAATGGCAAGCCGATGCTATCCACCCTGGGTATGGTTTTCTTTCCGAGAACCCGAAACTGGCGAAAGCGTGCAGCGAAAATGGCATTGTTTTTATTGGCCCTTCCACCAGCGCAATTGAAGCAATGGGTTCGAAGTCGCAAGCCAAAGCCATCATGTCTGAGGCGAACGTACCATTGGTTCCGGGCTATCACGGCACAGACAACAGCGTAGAGCATTTATTAGCAGAAGCGGAAAAAATCGGTTACCCAGTGATGCTTAAAGCAACCCAAGGGGGCGGCGGTAAAGGCATGCGAGTGGTCAATAGCGCAGCCGAAATGCCTCTGGCCATCGACGGTGCGCAGCGTGAAGCACTTTCAAGCTTTGGCGATAAGCAGCTTCTAATCGAAAAATGTATATTGCAGCCTCGCCACGTTGAAGTTCAGGTATTTGCTGACCAACATGGCAACTGTGCCTATCTTTCTGATCGCGATTGCTCCATTCAACGCCGTCACCAAAAAGTAGTCGAAGAAGCACCAGCTCCCGGTCTTAGTGATGAACTGCGTAAACAAATGGGTGAAGCTGCGGTTCAGGCCGCTCAAGCGATCGACTATGTTGGCGCTGGCACGGTGGAGTTCTTACTCGATAGCCGAGGTCAGTTCTACTTCATGGAGATGAATACCCGTCTGCAAGTTGAACACCCTGTCACTGAATTGATCACTGGCGTTGATTTGGTGGAGTGGCAATTCAAAGTCGCAGCTGGCGAGCATTTACCTATTTCACAATCTGAAATCACCCACAACGGTCATTCAATTGAGCTGCGAATTTACGCAGAAGATACAGACAATGACTTTATGCCGTCGACTGGCCGCATTGATTACTTAAAAGAACCCGTATCAGACAGTAGTGTGCGCCTAGCGTGCGTACGCGTTGATAGTGGTGTTACCCAAGGCGATAGCATCAGCGAATATTACGATCCAATGATCAGCAAACTGATCGTCTGGGGGCAAACTCGTGATATCGCTCTAAAGCAGATTAAGCAGGCGTTAACTCAATATCACGTACGTGGAGTAACGACAAACATTGGTTATCTGCACAGTATTATTTCGCAGCCAGCCTTTGCCGAGATTGAGCTCGATACAGGTTTCCTCGTAACACATCAGCAAGGCATAAATGAGCAGCAAGACGTGTCGGATTCAATCTGGCTTACATTGGCGGCGGTTGCTCGTTGGAATGATCTCATTTCAAAATCAGACAGCTCAACGTTACCCGCGCCAACCAAACGAGGTTTTAGACTGTCAGTTGACAACGTTTACCGATTTAACTTCACGGATGCCAATGCCAACCATCAGGCACGTTTGCAACAATCATCGCAAGATACAGGATCTCACTTCACTGTCCGATGTGGTGAGGAGCTGCATCAGGTCATCCTGCTTGAAAGTGACAACCAGTTTATCGTCGATATTGATAATGTGCGTTACACCTTTAATGCACTTAGCAACGAACAAAAGACAACACTATTTTATCTTGGTCAGCAGCGCACGTTCGCTCATCAACCTAACTTTGACTCTGCAAAAGATGTAGATGATGAACTAAGTCCAACCGCACCACTCAACGGCATAATTTCAGCAGTTATGGTGGCTAAAGGTGACGAAGTGGCGGCGGGCGATCCGCTTTTGGTACTCGAAGCAATGAAAATGGAATACACCATCACGGCTCCGGTAGCAGCAAAGGTCGACGAATTGTTTTATCAGCACGGGGACCAAGTACAGCACGGTTCCATCCTGCTGAATTTGTCTTTGATATCGGATAACGTCAGTGAAGATAAGGAGCGCGAATATGCTACCAGCGAAGGTTAATATCGTCGAAGTCGGCGCTCGTGATGGTCTGCAAAATGAAACGGCAGTGACGCTGGTTGATAAAATCCGTTTGATTAACCAACTAAGCAGCAGTGGCTTAAAGCATATTGAGGCTGGATCTTTCGTCTCTCCAAGGTGGGTGCCTCAAATGGCCGATTCCGATCAGGTGTTTGCTGGTATCTCAAAAAAGCCTGACGTGGTTTATAGCGCGCTCACACCAAATCTCGCAGGGTTAGAACGTGCGCTGGAAAGCGGTGTAAAGCGAATTGCGGTGTTTGGCTCCGCTTCAGAAACGTTCAGCCAGAAGAACATCAACTGCAGCATTACCGAAAGTCTCGCTCGATTTGAACCCGTTATCGAATTGGCGAACCAGCACAACATTCCTGTACGCGGGTACTTGTCTTGTACCATGGTGTGTCCATATGAGGGAGTAATCAAGCCAGAGCAAACTACCAAGGTCGCCAATACGTTGTTTGATATGGGATGTTATGAGATTTCGCTCGGTGATACTGTCGGTAAAGCAACGCCTAATCGCGTTATCGCCATGCTGGATTCGTTGTTAACGCTACTGCCAAAAGACGCGCTCGCAGTACATTTTCATGACACTTATGGACAAGCATTAGCCAATATCTACCAAGCCTTGTTAATGGGCATCAACACCATTGATAGCGCAGTAGCGGGGCTCGGCGGCTGCCCTTACGCGAAAGGAGCCAGTGGCAATGTTGCAACGGAAGATGTACTTTATCTGTGTGAGCAACTTGGGATTGAAACAGGCGTTGACCTTGGCGTCATCAATGAAGCGGGTTGGCAAATTTGCCGTGCGTTAGGAAAGTCTCCTGCTTCTAGGGTCGCATTGGCTCTAGGCGATCCGTATAGCTTGTAAATCATCAACAACCAATCAGGTAATGTATTTCAACGGGCATGCAGACGTACGTGCCCGTTTTTTGTTGTTACTCATAAAAACCTTAACGCTCAACGGTCTTCATCACATTAATTAGTGTCTGATTTCAGCTACAATTTAGTTTCAAACCGAACATATAAAACAGGATCAGGTAAATGCTCATAACATTTCGTTGTCGAAGCCACTCAAACGTCACAATGTTTGGTGATATTGCATTAGATATGCTCAAAATGATGGGTCACAGCGGCACGGTGCCGGGATCAATTTCCGCTCAAGATGTTCCTGACGCGCTATCAAGATTAACTTCTGCTCTATCTGCGAAAAATGCAGCTGAAGAAAACCTCCCTACTGATGTAGACGAAGAGGAAGAACAAGCAGAGCCCGCGGTAAGCCTAGGACGCAGAGCGTTTCCACTGATTGAGTTGCTAAAATCAGCAATCAAAGAAGAATGCGAAGTCATGTGGGACAACCAATAACGCCTTCAAACTGGTTTCTAGCGAGGTGAATCCATATTGTGACCGCCTCGCTATCACTACTCGAAGCCAAGATAAGGGCACCTACACCGCTTATCGCCCTATCCGTTTCTCTCCCTAGACAACTTGATTTCCCCATCAATGTGCACATCTCGTTGTGGAAACGCGATTTCAATACCGTGCTTTTCGAAAGCTTCATAGATTTCAAAACGTATGGCACTTGCGACCGATCGAATCCCGCCTTCAACCGTTGAGTTAATCCAAAAATAAGATTCGAAGATCAAAGCATTATCGCCAAAGTCTTGAAAAAACACGTCTGGAGCTGGCGAACTCAGAACTTGCGCTTGCTGCGAAGTCACCTCCGCCATTAAGGCAGCAACCTGTTTGACATCGCTCCCATACGCGACGCCGACGACGACCGAGCCACGGACTAATCTGTCGCATAACGTCCAGTTGATCACCACGTTCTCAATCAATTGACTGTTGGGAATGAGCATGTGAACGCCATCGGTTCGCCTGATTCGCGTTGAACGCGTATTTATTTGCTCGACAATGCCTTTGGCTCCCTCGACCTCTAAAAAGTCCCCAATTCGGATTGGCTTTTCACCAATCAAAATCCAGCCACTTATGAAGTTGTTAATGATGTTTTGTGCACCAAAACCGAAGCCGATAGCGATGGCACCAGACAGAAAGGCGAACGCGGTGATTGGCACATTGATCATCGAAAGTGTGGTCATAAAAATAATGGCGAGAGCGATGACAAATAATATCCGTTTAACCAAATGAATGACGTTTGGATCTTTCCCCGATGAGGACATTCTTGACGTAACGGTTTTGATTAAAATTTTGGACAACCATAAAGCGACAATCACCCATGTCGGCACCATCAATATCGCCCACAACGTGATAGGTTGTTCGTTAAAGGTAAACAGCGTTGTTTCTAAAAATGAAATGACCCGTTCGAACATAAAGTGCTCACTCTTGATTCATCGTTGCCAGCAAGCCAGAGCGCATAAGTCTTAAATTTTTAGGTCAATCGATAGCGCAAGCGGCTCAATTAAGTTCTTCTTATTAACTATATTGTAATCTACGTAAAACGCTTCGAGTGGTTTCCCGCTTTGGCTTCAACACGATTAAGCCATTTAAGGAGTACGTCTTTGTGTACTCAACGAGCCAATCAACCGACTGAATACGCAAGGCAAATCAGTGATAACTTTCTGATTTTTAAGCATCAAATTTTCACTTCGAATCACTCTCATTTATTATTATGCACTTTATTGCAAATAACATTGATGGAATGATTGTTATGTCAGAACTGACTCGGATGCGCTCTGGAGAAGCCTATAATTGTCTGGATGAAGAACTAAAGCTGATGCGCGCCAAAACCGCGCAGCTTGTCTTCCAATTTAACCACGAGCCAAACCCAAGTATCCGTAGACAACTATTGGCGGAAATGGGCGTCCAATTAGAAAACAGCGCCTGTATAGAGCCACCGCTTCAACTTACCTACGGTTGTCACTTGTCCATCGGGGAAAACTCCTACATCAACTGGGATGCCATTATTCTGGACAATGGGCAGGTTAAGATTGGCGCGGACGTCATGATTGGGCCTAGAGTGCAAATTTACACAGCCGCTCATTCACTCGATACACAAAGACGCTTAGCCGGAGATGAGATCGCCAAACCGGTAAAAATCGGCAATAACGTTTGGATTGGTGGGGGCGCTATCATACTGCCAGGCGTGACCATTGGCGATGAGGCCGTCGTCGGCGCTGGCTCTGTCATAACCAAAGACGTTGCGCCGGGCGATCGAGTTGCTGGAAATCCCGCGCGCTCTATTAAACCAAAAAACTGAAGAAAGTCGCTATTTCGCCAAATGACAGCGAATAATGTTGGCAAGCAGATTGAGAGCATGGACGTATTTGTCATTGAGCTCAAAAGAAGCGTTAAGACGAATACAGTGATCGTATTGTTCTGTCAGGCTGAACATCTTTCCCGGTGCGATGCTGATATTATCTTTTAGCGCTTCTCGATATATCTGCAAGGCGTCGATATGCTTGGGAAGCTCTAACCAAATAAAGTACCCGCCGCTTTGGCTTAACACTTTGACTTCTTCAGGTAACAGCTCACTAAGCAGATCCGTCATCTTACTTTTACGTTCAAACAGCTTTTTCCGTAACTGCTTCAAATGCGATTCATAATTGCGGCTTGTTAAATAATGCACCAATGTCATTTGCACTGGTGCACTCGTCGCTAATGTACTCATTAGCTGTAACTTTTGTACCTCTAGCGCCCGCTTTCCCGCCGCAACCCAACCAATACGTAGCCCTGCGATTAATGATTTTGAAAACGAGGAGCACAACATGGCATTGCCCGTGTCATCAAACATTCTTAGTGGGTAGACCGAGTCATTCCCTGCATGCAGTTCGCTGTACACATCATCTTCAATCACTGGTACGTTATATCGCTGTGTCAGCTCAATCAGCTTTTGTTTTTTCTCGTTGGTGAGCGTAAAACCCAGAGGATTTTGGAAGTTCGACATCAGCCAACATGCTTTCACATCGTGTGTTTGCAGCGCTCGTTCCAATGAGTCTAGGTCAATGCCCGTGACTGGGTCTGTTCTTACTGAGAGCGCTTTCAAACCTAACCGCTCTAAGGATTGCAATGCACCGTAGAATGCAGGCGACTCCACAACCACCCAATCTCCCGGTCTTGTGCAGGCTTGCAAACTGAGCGTTAACGCCTCCAGCGCGCCTGCCGTAATAACAATTTCATCGGGTGAAATTTCAATGCCTTTCGCAGCATAACGCTTCGCGATGATGGTGCGTAATTGTTCGTTTCCCGGCGGTAAGTTATCAAAGGCGGTAGAAATCGGCATATTGCGAGCGGCTGCGCTCATCGCCCGATTCACGTGATAGCGTGGGTACAAACTTGGATCTGGATAGGCAAAGCCAAAATTGATCATGGATGGATTTTTACTCGCTTGCAGCACATCAAAGATAAATTCATTGATGTCTACCTGTTCTGTCCACGAAACCGCGGCTGGCGCTTGGGGTTCATTTGAACTCTTAATATTGGGAGCGACTCGATAACCAGAGCGCGGCTGTGAGGTGACCCAGCCTTGAGATTCCAGAATTTGATAGGCATGCAACACCGTCATCAAGCTTAAACCCGAGTGTTCAGATTGGCGACGCAGAGAAGGCAGCTTGTCACCCGGATGCCATATCCCCGATTTTATCTGCCTTTTAAGCTGTTCCACTAACTCTTGATACTTCGCCAAACGCAAATCCCCCTCCATAAAGCTGAATTCAAAATAATAACACTTCAATATTTAATCTGTTATAGGTTTATAGTCACTGTCTGTACCTACTTCCCTCATTCCGCTCCTTTTAAAATAGCTCTCTCATAAAACTTAAAAGATCAAAGGAAGTTTAATGTTTGGCCTCGACGCATTTATGCTTGCACGGATACAGTTCGCCTTCACGGTATCCTTTCATATTATTTTCCCCGCTATCACCATAGGTTTGGCCACCTATCTCGCCGTGCTGGAAGGCTTATGGCTAAAAACACGTAATCCCGATTACCAAAAGCTCTATCACTTCTGGTCGAAAATTTTTGCGGTTAACTTTGGGATGGGCGTTGTATCTGGCCTTGTCATGGCCTATCAATTCGGCACCAACTGGAGTGGTTTCTCCGACTTCGCTGGTTCTATCACTGGCCCATTACTGACTTATGAAGTGTTAACGGCTTTCTTTCTCGAAGCCGGATTTCTTGGCGTGATGCTGTTTGGTTGGCGTCGCGTCGGCGAAAAGCTGCACTTTTTTGCAACCTCGATGGTGGCGTTAGGCACGATCATTTCGACCTTCTGGATTCTCGCCTCCAACAGTTGGATGCAAACGCCACAAGGCTATGAAATTGTCGACGGACGTGTGGTGCCAACCGACTGGTTTGCTATCGTTTTCAATCCTTCATTTCCTTATCGTTTGGCTCACATGAGCGTCGCAGCTTTTGTCAGTTCAGCACTCTTTGTAGGCGCGTCAGCCGCTTGGCATTTATTGAGAGGCAATCAATCGACTGCGGTAAAAACCATGTTTTCGATGTCGCTCGGGATCTTAGTGTTCCTTGCGCCACTCCAAGCCGTGATTGGCGATGTGCACGGGCTAAACACTCTGGAACACCAGCCCGCCAAAATCGCTGCCATCGAAGGACATTGGGATAACAGCGATGGCAAACCAACCCCATTGATATTGTTCGGCATGCCAAACATGGAACAAGAACGCACAGACTATGCCTTAGAAATTCCTGTTTTAGGAAGTTTGATCCTACGCCACAGTTTAACTGAGCCAATCCCGGCGCTGAAAGACTTCCCGAAAGAGGAACGACCGAACTCACCTATCGTCTTTTGGTCATTTCGAATCATGGTCGGGCTAGGACTTCTGATGATTTTTCAAAGCTTCTACAGCATATGGTTACGAAAAAAGAACACGCTTTATACTTCGCGTTGGTTCCTCAAGTTTTCATTGTTTATGGGGCCATCTGGTCTTATCGCAATACTCGCTGGCTGGTTTACGACAGAGGTTGGTCGGCAACCTTGGGTCGTGTATGGCGTACAAAAAACGCGTGATGCGGTTTCTGCACACGGAGACCTACAAATGAGCATCAGCCTGCTGTGTTTCCTTGTTGTATACAGCTTGGTATTTGGTTTTGGTTATTACTATATGATCCACCAAATCAAGAAAGGCCCCGATGCAATCGAACACGATGAGCACGACATGACGACCGTTTCAGGTCGCATTTAGAATTTGTCACAAAGTGAAGGTAGAGAATATGCATTTTGATTTATCCGTGATTTGGTTCGCGATCATCGTTTTTGCCACTTTGATGTACATCATCATGGACGGCTTCGATTTGGGTATTGGAATACTGATGCCCTTCATCAAGGATGAAAAACAAAAAGACGTCATGGTCAACAGTGTCGCGCCAGTTTGGGACGGCAACGAAACTTGGATTGTGCTTGGAGGCGCATCTCTATTTGGCGCTTTTCCGATGGCTTACGCGGTGATTATTGAAGCGCTAACCATCCCTTTAACGTTGATGTTGATTGCTTTGATCTTTCGTGGCGTCGCGTTTGAGTTTCGCTTTAAAGCATTGGAAAGCCACTTAAAGTTCTGGGATCGCTCTTTTATGGTCGGCTCGATTTTAACCACGTTTTTCCAAGGCATCGTTGTTGGCGCGGTAATTCAAGGCTTTGCGGTGGAAAACCGCGTCTTCGTAGGTAGCCAACTCGACTGGCTCAGCCCTTTTCCCATCTTTTGTGGTTTGGGTTTAGTCGCAACGTACGCGCTGCTTGGTAGCACATGGCTCATCATGAAGACGGAAGGTGAACTGCAAAACACGATGTACCGCTTCACTAACAAAACACTACTGGCAATGATCTCCGCATTAGTCATTGTGAGCGCTTGGACTCCACTTGCTTACCCTGCCATTGCGGAAAGATGGTTTTCTCTGCCTAATTTGTTCTACTTACTGCCCGTACCTGTCATTACTGGGCTGGTCTGTTTGAAGATTGCCGACTCCGTTAAAAAGCGTAAAGAGCGCAGCCCTTTCGTGATGGCATTGGTGATCGTGATTCTCGGGTTCGCTGGGCTTGGCATCAGTATCTGGCCAAATATCATTCCTCCTAGCATATCGATATGGGAAGCAGCGGCTCCTGCAAGCAGTCAGCGCTTTATGCTCGTTGGAGCGGTGATCATCATCCCGATCATTCTGGCTTACACCTTTTGGAGTTACTACGTCTTCTCCGGAAAAGTGAAAGAAGACGAAGCGTACCATTAACGAGTTGATAAGGAGTGAGTATGAAAATCAAAAATTGGTGCCGCCAGTGGGCTTGGATGGTTGGAATTTGGGTCGTTAGCGTCGCTGCATTAGGGTTAGTGTCTATGTTATTTCGCGTCATGATGACCGCTGCAGGGTTAAAATCTTAGCTCGACACGTTTAAGTCAATAAAAAATGGATGCCTCTAGATCTTGTGTAAGAGCTAGAGGCGTTGAACCTAATACTCAATCTTAATGAAAAAGCCAAGCGTTAAGAATCTACTCAAAACATTCTTTCATAAGTCTACATTGCCTGAAGTCGTTCATGCATGCTTACGAGATCAAAAGGTTCAAGCTTTTTCGCAATGCTCAGTAATGCTTCCTTTTTATCTTGCGGTAAACTTTGAAACTTCGACTCTAAACGTAAATCCACTTTGCTAAAAAGTAGCTTTCTAATTTGACTAGCTTTTGCCTTTGATAATTGCAATCCATCATTATCGGAGGTTTCAATTATCATGATAATTCTTGCTAAATCACTGAATTCATCATCAGAGCATAAATAAAGTGATTGTTTGTATAAATAGCCAACCGAAATTTCAAAATCAATATTAAGCGCTTGAATCTGACCGACAATGTTTTCACTCATATCATTTTGAGAAGCAGAGTTGATACAATCATCAAATCGCCTTTCAAATGTAACAAATCGATTATTGAGCTCGTCCAACATAGTCGTATCTTTTGCGAATGATTCTATAGGTAAAACCAATAAGAACATTGGCAGTAGGTATTTTTTCAGCGACCGACTATTCACAATCAAGTCCTTCTTCTAAAAAACTTTCATGCGGTGTTGGTGCAATTGTTTCTTTCAAATTCAAGTCCATTAAACTCGCCAAATGGCTTTCATTAAACTCTGATAGCTTTTGCAGCTTTAGACTGGCTTCATTAAACTCTTGGTAGAACTTATCAGGTTGAGGTATCACGACTGTTTTTATGTTTGCTCGTGTTGCCGCAAGCATACCCGAATAAGAGTCTTCAAAGGCAATACAGTTACTTGAATCTACACCTAGTTTATTGATTGTTAAAAGGTAGACATCTGGCTCTGGCTTACCCTGCTCTACATCGTCTGACGATGATATCGCGTCAAAGTAACTGGCAATACCGAGTTTGTTCAAAATGATGGGAATGAGTTGATAAGGTGAATTAGTAGACAACCCTATCTTAAACCCTTTTTCCTTAAGCAATTTGAGTGTTTCTGTAACACCCTCTAATTCGCATCCTTTTTCAATTATTAATGCCTCCACTTTATCCACAACAGCATTCTCTACTTCCTCTAGGCTCTTTTCTTGCCAAGGATTACGTTCATACCAAAACCTTGTTACTTCACCTGTCGTCATAGTTGCAGTCTGCTTTGACAGCACTTCGGTCACTTGGACACCAACTGATGAAAACACCTGCTTTTCCGCTTCCTTCCACAAAGGTTCTGAATCAATCAGCAACCCGTCCATATCAAAGACCGCAGCGTATATCATTGGTACATCCTCAGTAAGTTCTATTCGTTGAGTAAGATTTGTCTATTCAACCAAAGCATAGCTTTGCATATAACGAGTGAGAGTATCACATTTGCCTGTGGCTATCAGAGCCAGTTCGATGACTCATCTTTAAGCCTCAACATGACCGATGTGCATGGCTACTTTTAGCGCTTGTTTATTGAGATTAGATGCCTCCCAAGCAACAACAACACGACTAGTGAGAGGGATATCCTCAATCTCGGCGACTGTCGCGGAATCATCGAGATGTTCAGCCAGTGAGCGCGGAACGAGAGCAATACCTAACCCGGCCTGCGCCATGGCAATCGTCGTACGAAGTTGCGGTGCTGCGAACTGTGGTTCGAGCCTTACTCCTGCGTCGGCAAAAAGTGTACTCATGCCATCAAACAATGCGGGTCCAGTCTCTCGTGGAAACAGTAAAATTTTATGGCCTCTCAACTGTTTCATCTGGATACAGGGATACTTTGCCAGTTCGTGGCCCGCCGGAATCACCGCGACAAACGGGTCGTTAAACAACACCTTGTGCTCAAAAGGCTCACTGGCGTAACAGGGTAGCCGCATGATTGCGAGATCAAGTTGTTTGCTTTTTAACTGAGTGGCAAGCTCTGGCATTGACAGTTCCGCCGTCTGTAAATGAACCCCATTCTCTTGAATACGCCCAATCCTCTCCAATACATTAATGCAGGTTGATGTTGACGTCGCGAACCCAATTTTAACCTGCGTATTTTCACCACGGGCAATCTGTCGGGCTTTTGCTTTAGCGCGTTCCACATCAGCAAGAATATTTACCGCATCCGTATAAAAGACTTGCCCTGCATGGGTCAGTTCTACTCCTCTAGACAAGCGCTTAAATAAGTCCACGCCAAGCTCGTGCTCTAGCTTTTTGATTTGTTGACTCAAAGGAGGTTGCGCAATCCCTAACCGTTCAGCTGCTCGGGTAAAGTGACGAGTCTCGGCGACCGCGACAAAATACTTCAGGTAGCGAAATTCCATATATTTTCCATATCAAAATAAATCTTTTTTATATTGGATTTAGCACCGTGTAGAAGTCAATCTAAATATACTCTTCATTGCATAACTGGTCTTACTCATGCGTGGATTTTATAACCCTCTATGCGCTTGTTCGCTTGAAGTAGCGAAAGAATTTTCTGAATACCATCACGTTACCGGAGATGGTGAGATTTATCAGACTTCGTTAATGAGTGCTTTGATCGCTGGTGTTTACGAAGGCTCGACAACCATAGAAGAACTGCTGAAACATGGGGATTTTGGTTTAGGTACGTTCAATGAATTGGATGGTGAGTTGATTGCTTTTGATAAGGAAGTTTTTCAACTCAAGTCGGATGGCTCCGCAAACCCGGCAGACCTAGAGCAAAAAACGCCCTTTGCTGTCATGACTTTTTTTAAGCCTGATATCGAGCTGCCATTGACATCGCGCATGTCACGTCATGAAGTCCATAGCCTCATAGACGACCTGGTTCCAAGCGATAACCTATTTTGCGCAGTGCGCATTGATGGTGTTTTCGATTCAGTTCGTACTCGTACCGTACCTAAACAAACACGCCCTTATCGACCAATGCTTGAAGTGGTCAAAGAACAACCAACATTCGGCTTCACGCATAAGCAAGGCGTGGTCGCCGGCTTTCGCAGTCCTAAATATACGACTGGCATCAATGTACCCGGCTATCACGAACATTTTATTACCGATGACCGCCAAGGAGGTGGTCATATCCAGGATTACAGCATTTCGTCAGGATTTCTCCAGATTGGCAAAGTCTCACGGCTAGTGATTGATACCCCAGTATCGACAGACTTCCTCAACGCCAATTTGGCTCCGGAAGATATAAATACCGCCATAGAAAAGGCGGAAAAGTAACAAAGTCAGGCAAATAATAAGGACAACAAATGCAATCCAAACCTTCAAATAAAAATGGAGCTCAGTTGATCGCTCAACAGCTAGAGTCTCTCGGCATTAAGTACATTTTCGGTATTCCCGGTGCAAAAATCGATCGACTGTTCGATGCGATTGAAGACACTAACATCCAAATGATTCCGGTACGCCACGAGGCTAACGGCGCATTTATGGCGGGCGTTATGGGAAGACTAACCGGCAAAGCAGGCGTCACAATGGTTACGTCAGGCCCTGGCTGTGGAAATCTAGTTACGGGGGTGGCAACAGCAAACTCCGAAGGCGATCCGCTGATTGCTATCGGTGGTGCGGTGAAACGAACTGACCAGCAAAAACAAACACACCAGAGCATGGATACCGTCAGTATTTTTCGCTCTATAACTAAGTTCAGTGCTGAAGTGCAGCATGTGGACGCCGCAAGCGAGATCATGGCGAACGCATTTCGTATCGCAGAGTCAGGTCGTCCTGGGGCTTGCTTTTTGAGTCTCCCCCAAGATGTTTTATCCGAGCAAACCCAAACGGACATTATTGTCCCCTCGCCTTACACACAGCCTGGTTGCGCAGACATCGTAGCAATCGAAGAAGCGGTCAGTCGAATCAGTAAAGCAAAGCGCTGTGTGGTTTTACTTGGCCTTCACGCGAGCCGCAGTCAAAACGCTGCTGCTATCGCTCGGTTTCTTCAAAATACGCAGCTACCCGTTGTCGGCACTTACCAGGCCGCCGGCACGGTAGATATCAATTACTATCATCACTTTGCTGGGCGTGTCGGTTTGTTTAATAACCAACCTGGCGATGTTTTACTGCGGGACGCCGATTTAATTCTCACCATCGGCTTTAGCCCAATAGAGTATGACCCTGAGCTTTGGAACAGCCACCGCAACCCAGTGATTCACCTCGATATTGAACCAGCAGAATACCAACTTAATTATCAACCTTGTGTTGAAATCGTCGGAAACATTGCGCAGTCATTAGACAAGATGGGCAGCTATATCTCTGAATATGCTCGCCTTTCCCCAACGGCACTTTCAGTACTGGAAGAGGTAGCACTGCAACGGCAAGTGATCAAGACCTATCCCAATGTCTATCACAAGCAAGGGTTTCATCCACTGGCGCTAATTAAAGCCATGCAATCTATCATCACACCAGATACCACGCTATGCCTTGATATGGGGAGCTTCCACATCTGGATCGCTCGTTACTTAAGCTGTTTTCGAGCTCGCCAAATGCTGGTGTCTAACGGCCAACAAACGATGGGCGTTGCACTGCCATGGGCCATTGGTGCCAGCCTACTAAAACCTGGTAGCAAAGTGGTATCGATATCGGGAGACGGCGGTTTTATGCAATCGAGCATGGAGTTAGAAACCGCTGTTAGACTGAACTGCAATATAGTCCATATTGTGTGGGTTGATAACGCCTACAACATGGTAGAAATGCAAGAGATCAACAAATATCAGCGCTGCTCTGGTGTGAAATTTGGACCAATTGATTTCAAGGCGTACGCCGAGTCATTTGGCGCGAAAGGCTTCGCAGTGACTAGTCAACACGAATTGCTACCGACATTGAATAAAGCCATGGACGTTGAAGGACCAGCAGTGGTGGCTATCCCCGTAGATTACAGCGACAACGACAAACTGATGTTGCCGCGCACAGAGAAAAATCAAGATCCCGTTTTTGTAAGTTTCGAAGGAGAAATCGCATGAGAGGATTAAAAAATAAAGTCGCACTCGTCACTGGTTCTGCCAATGGCATTGGTTTGGCCATCGCAAAACGTTTGTATGAAGAAGGCGCAAACGTCGCTCTTGCCGATTGGAATGAAGAGCAGTTGGCAAACGCCGTTGAGGGCTTTGATAAACAGCGTGTGTCTGCGCATTCTATTGATGTTTCTGACCCAGAAAAAGTCGCAGCACTGATTTCTGATGTTGTTACCCGTTTCGGTAAACTGGATATTTTAGTAAACAATGCTGGCGTACATGTCCCTGGTTCCGTGATTGAAGGTAGTGTGGAAGACTGGAAGAAGATCTCTGGTGTAAACATTGACGGCGTCGTTTATTGCGCGAAGTTTGCTTTGCCTGAACTCTTAAAAACGAAAGGTTGTATGGTAAATACCGCGTCCGTTTCCGGTTTGGGTGGTGACTGGGGTGCCGCATTCTATTGCGCGAGTAAAGGTGCAGTGGTGAACCTTACCCGAGCGATGGCATTGGACCATGGTGCGGATGGGGTAAGAATTAACGCCGTATGCCCAAGTTTAGTAAAAACCAACATGACAAACGGCTGGCCGCAGGACATCCGCGATAAATTCAATGAGCGCATTGCGCTTGGCCGAGCAGCCGAACCTGAAGAAATTGCGTCTGTCGTGACTTTCTTGGCAAGTGATGACGCATCTTTCATTAATGGCGTAAACCTACCTGTAGACGGCGGTGCCACCGCATCAGATGGTCAACCTAAAATAGTATAAGCATGAAATAGACAGATCAGTAAGAGACGTTCTACTACCTTTCGGATCGATGCTGATCTGTCGCTTTACGCTCTGAGCACACAACCCATGCCAGCAATAAACTCAACCACTCAACCGCTGTTAGAGATATCTCAACAACTTAAACCAGCAACGAGAAATTAATGTTTCACACAAACCGACAAACTATGTGAGCATTCCATCAGGTATAGAGTGAAGACTTATGTATCAGCGATTCACAAAGAACCAGACAGTTTCCGCGAATACTTTCTAAAGAAGTCTCAGTGACGACTAACGTTTCTGCCACACCATCCATTGCTCTCTGCCTTTAAAAACCTCAACACTGTTTACCACCACTGAGGATTCCACAAGTTCAAACGTGGGCTCTAGAAAAGATGCCAGTTCCCCACTTCTCAAACAAAATGGAGGGAAGCGTGATAGGTAATTATCATCAATGACGAAAAAACCAATTAGAAAACCTCCGCTTGGCAATAATTTATCCACCATAGCAAAGTATTCTGACCACATGTCTCTTGGTAGTGCTGCGAGAAAGGCCCGCTCGTAAATGACATCAAACGAGTGAGAAAAATCGGCATTAAATACATCACCCAATACGACTTTATCTTTGTAGTTACCTAACGCTGATTGCGCCATTTTTACCGCTTCTTGGCTGTAATCCATCGCGATCACGTCATGCCCATATTGAATAAAAGTGCTCAGTTCATAAGCGGCACCACACCCAGGAATAAACACTGACTGGCCTACATGAAGTGAATTGTCGAGATAGTCCTTGAGTTCTTGAGGTGTCGATTGGGCATCCCAAGGCATAGTGCCTCGGATAAACAAATCATCCCAGAATTGTGTGTTAATCATTGGTGCCTGTTTCATTTACCCGCTCCCTGATTGCGGTAGTAAAAAATAAAGGGATACGCAGCGCAATGTGGTATCCCTTTTCTAGCCTTTTGTCTGACGTTGTTAGTTTTTTATGACAACCACTTTCTACTGCACTTATGCCACCAATGAGTTAACTGCGAAGATCATTGATTAACGGCTGCTCCACTTGGTTCGGTACAAACTGGACATTGCCTTTCAGTTTAGTGACTGACTGTAGTGTTGCTTGAATGTCCTCTGCTGATACATGCACATCATGACAACAAAAAGTAATGGCATCGTTGAAGCCATCGCGCTCAATTTTCAAGGAGCCTTTAATATCGTGGCGACGACAGACTTCTTGGATTTGATGCGGATAAACAAACAGCCCTTTTACTTTCACCGCGGAGTCTGCTCGTCCCATCCAGCCCTTAATTCGTGCATTCGTGCGTGAAGAATCAGAACTTGTCTCTAGATATGCCGATAAATCTCCCGTTGCGTAGCGAATCAGCGGGAACTTCTCATCGAACGACGTTACAACGACTTCACCGACTTCTCCCGGTTGTACAGGAACACCATCAGGATCAACGATTTCAACAATAATATCTTCGGCAATCACTAATCCTTGTTCACCAGACACTTGATAAGCAATCAAACCAAGCTCTGCACTTGCGTAGGCTTGAAAGACTGCAATGCCTTTTTCCTCAAACATCTGTTGCATGCCTGCTGTAACCGCTTCACCAGAGACCAGAGCTTTCTCAAAGCTAGGCAGCTCATTGTATTTCTCTTGGTACTTTTGTAGCAACGTCAGCAAATAAGAAGGTGTGCCAGTGTAACCATTAGGTTGAAGCTGTTTAATTGCCTCTATTTGCGCTTCGGTATTGCCTACTCCAGCCGGAAATACCGCACAGCCACAAGCCCTTGCGCCACCATCCATAATAAATCCGCCAGGAGAGAAATGGTAAGAGAGCGTGTTATGCACTAAATCACCCGCACAGAACCCAGCAGCGTGAAACGCGCGCCCCATACGCCAGAAATCGGCCTCATCCGTTTGAGCCTCATATAAAGGCCCAGGAGACTGAAAAACACGCGCCATTTGACCAATGGCAACGCTATTTAAGCCACCAAACGGCGGTTTAAGTTGCTGCTGATTAGGTACATTGAACTTACGTGTAATCGGGAACTGAGCAAGCCCTTCACGATTGTTTGCCAATGTAGGCTCTAACCCAGAAAAATGCGCCGCGTAATGTTCGCTATTGACTTTCGAATTTTCAATCAACGTTGGCAGACGTTGAAACAACGACTCTTCTCGCGCCTGTAGAGACAACGATTCTTTCGCATCAAATAGTTCGTTCATCCTTGCTCCTTACAACCAACGCTTACGACGTTTGTAAGATTTCAGATTCTTAAAGCTCTTGCGATCTTCATCGCCGCCGCCAAGGTAGAATTCTTTTACGTCTTCATTGTTTAGCAATTCGTGCTTGCTGCCATCTAGTACGATTTTGCCTGATTCCATGATGTAACCGTAATCGGCCGCTTGAAGAGCGAAGTTGGCATTCTGTTCAACCAAAAGCATGGTAATACCTTGCTCTTTGTTGATCTTGTTAATAATGCTGAATACTTCTTTAACTAGCAGTGGAGAAAGCCCCATAGACGGTTCGTCCAACAAAATCATCTTCGGTCGAGCCATTAACGCTCGGCCAATCGCTAACATTTGTTGCTCACCGCCAGACAAATAGCCCGCCAGGCCAGTGCGCTCTTTGAGTCGCGGGAAATAGTCAAACACCATTTCGATGTCTTGTTCAACTTCGTTGTCAGTGCGTGTATAAGCGCCTAAGCGAAGATTTTCTATTACCGTCATATCTTCAACAATTCGGCGCCCTTCCATAACTTGGAAGATGCCCGAACGGACGATCTCTTCCGGGCTTTTGTTGTCTATACGCTCGCCCATGAAGTTGATTTCGCCGCGCGTCACTTCACCATCTTCGGTTTTCAATAAACCAGAAATGGCTTTCAACGTTGTGGATTTACCCGCACCGTTGGCCCCCAGTAAGGTCACAATCTGCCCTTTTGGAACTTCTAAACTCACACCGCGAAGTACTAGTATTACTTCGTCGTAGACGACTTCAATGTTGTTCACTGAAAGCAGTATTTCTGCCGGTTCGATATTCGTTGCTAATTCAGCCATCAAGCTACTCCTTGCTAGGGTGAGAGTGTTCTCTCACCCATCCTTATTTTCAGTAAGCTTTGTTATTAATAAGTCGTAGATTAGTAACCTAGCCAATCGTCACGACGTGACAATGTCACCTGTGATACTTTCTTGATATCAACTGCGCCGCCATCGTTGTTGCCCATAAAGACGTTCACGGTTGTTGTGCCTCGGTGATCTTCCGGTTTCCAGTTCGCAGGGACACAAACACCTTCTAAGCCTTGTGGTACCCAGTTGTCATGGACATACATGCCCTTCTTGATGTTTTCACCTGTGATACCACCGTTGTCTTTCGCCCACTCCATTGCTTCTTTCATATAGAACGCAGAACAAATACCGCGAATGTAATGGTGAGTTCTGAATTCGCCCGGCTCTGATTCAGACTGCTTAGAAATCTCACGGACCAGTTTCATGCCTTCATTATCATCTCCCCAAAACGCTGTCATACCTGGGAAAACGTAATCTTTAAGGCCATCGCCTGCTGCTTCAAGCACTGGCTTATCGCCGCCCCAAATGTTTGCCATGTACTGGAACTCTGTCCCAACCGTGTTACAAGACTTCACTAGTGAGATAACCGAGCTACCGATATTAGCAATGTAACCGTAGTTGGTGCCTGACTCTTTCAGCGACAAACATTGCGCTTTGAAGTCCCCTGGTTTTAGTGACACAACGACTGGGTTTTGCACATCAAAACCAAGTTCTTTGGCGTACTCTGCACACGCTTCTTTTGGCGCATTCGGGAATGGATGGTTATCGCCAATGTGCGTAAATTTCGGCGCACCTTGATTGCCCTTAGATTCCCAATCTTCTTTCGCCCACTTAACTAGCGCACGACACGCATCTGAGTACGACGCACCATAAAAGAAGTTATAAGGCGCTGGTTTCGCGGTTTTTGGGTTTTTGCCAGTTGGGTCAGTTAAGTGACCAGAGTAAGAAGCAGAGAACACCGGCACTTTGTCTTTGGTAACAAACGAAATAAGTGCTTCGGTATCCGCCGTACCCCAACCTTGCAGCGCAACCATGTCTTTACGCGCCACCCAACGTTTATAGTTAGAAATCGCCACTGGTACTTTGTACGCCATGTCTACTGTTTCAAATTCGAGCTCGGTACCGTTAATGCCACCGTTTTGGTTAATCCAACGCAATGCGTCTCGCACGCCAGAACCATAAGGCTTGCTCACATAAGCCGTTGGTCCAGAAAAGTCGACTAATTGCCCGACAAACACAGAATCTTTTGCCCAAGTTGCGGTAGTAAACAGTGCAGATGACAGCACCAACGTTGTCGCTAAATGTCCTTTGTTCATAACTCGTTGTCCTTGTTATTGAGGTATATTCCACTTAATTCCACGTTAATATGAGAACGGATAATGTTTCCAATATGCTCGAATCTGTTGCCAGCGATGCGATAATCCTTGAGGTTCGAAAATGAGGAACAGCATGATGACTAAACCAATCGCCATCTCTTTGAAGTAAGCCAGACCATCAGTGAAAGCGGTGGTATCACCAAACGCTGAAAGCCCCGTTACGCCAAACTCTAAAACTTCAGGCAGCAATACGATAAATATCGTCCCCATCAGCGTACCTTTGACTGAGCCTAAGCCACCAATGATGATCATTGCCAAGAACTGGATAGACATCATGATGGTGAAGCCTTCTGCTGATACAAACCCTAGATAATGTCCGTAGAGTGCACCCCCGATGCCCGCATAGAATGCACACACTCCAAATGAGAGCAGACGATACTTGGTTAGGTTGATGCCCATGATCTCTGCTGACAGATAGTGATCTCGTACTGAGACAAACGCGCGACCGTCACGAGAACGGATTAAGTTTGATGCCCACATATACATGAAGATCAGCGCAAACAGAGCGATGTAGAAGAAGCTTTCGTCAGTCGTAAACTCAAAACCAAACAAATTAATTGGGTTCGCGCTTGCACCGTATGAGCCGCCACTGAACCAATCTGCGCGAGCAAAGAAGTCCTCTAAAATAAACTGCGCCGCCAACGTTGCGATAGCTAGATATAAACCTTTAATTCGAGCCGCTGGCAGACCAAACAGCATCCCCACAATCATGGTTAAGTAACCCGCAAGCGGAATCGCAAACACGACTGGAATGTTAAACTGGTTATTTAACCAAGCCGATGCAAAGGCGCCAAAACCAAAGAACGCACCGTGACCTAGCGAAATTTGTCCGGTAAAACCAACCAGAATGTTTAAGCCCAATGCCGCGATACCGAGGTATGCAATCTGAATAAACAGGTTTAGGAAGTAAATATCCAAGACCAGCGGTGCTGCCAGCATGGCGATGACACCTGCAATCGCAAGGCTTCTGATGGTTTTGGTTTCAAAAATTGGCGTATCGCTTTTGTATGTGGTTCGAAAATCCCCACATGGGCGCATGCTAAGTTGAGCCATGTTATTTCTCCTTAAATACGCTCAATATCTTTGGTACCAAACAGGCCATATGGCTTGAAGGCAAGAATGATTAACAGCACATAGAATGGTGCGATGTTGTACAGGTTACCCACTTGCAGGTATTGGCTATCAAAAAACTCAGCCAAGTTTTCTAGCACCCCGATGGTAATACCACCGACAATTGCGCCGACCACCGAATCTAAGCCACCTAAAATAACGGCTGGGAAAACTTTGATACCAATAATGGATAGCGCGTCAGATACGCCGTTAACGATACCGATAACAATCCCTGCTGTTGCAGATACCATTGCCGAAATGGCCCAACTGATGGCGAACACTTTCTTGATGGAAATGCCAAGACTCTGGGCTACTTGCTGGTTGAATGCCGTTGCGCGCATTGCCAGACCCATTTTGCTGAATTTGAAGAACCAGTAGAACGCGCCCATGATGAGCATTGAGAAGATCAAGCTCAGAATGTAAGCAAACTCAACATTCAAACCTCCGATATTCACCACGTTGGTTTCGAACACTTGCGGGTACGACACAGCCGAGACACCGAATATCCACTTCATCAGCGCTTGGAAAAACATCGATAGACCAATGGTCACCATGATCACAGAGATAATCGGTTCACCAATCAACGGTCTGAGCACAATGGTTTGCACGGCGATACCAAAAATCATCATGAACGCGAGCGTGAGTAAAAAGCCAATAAAAAACGGTAACTGTAGGTGCACCAATGCCGCCCAACATACCCATGCGCCAATCAACAGGAACTCACCCTGAGCAAAGTTGACCACCTGGGTCGATTTGTAAATCAATACAAAGCACATGGCGACAACGCCATACAACATGCCAACGATCACGCCATTAATGACGAGTTGCAGTAATAAATCCGTATTCACTATGCGATCCTCCGTTGTTCGCTATCCACTAGTGTTGGCTCATGCTCAATAAGCGTTTCAATAACTAGCGACGTTTGAATGCGTGTTTTGGTGCCATCTTGATAAGTGATCACTGTATCGACATCGACTTTTGGATCGTCGCTGTAGATGGTTTCGATGATGTCTCCGTATTTCTCTGCAACCACACCACGGCGTACTTTACGTGTGCGAGTTAGCTCTCCATCGTCGGCATCCAGCTCTTTGTAAAGTAGAATGAATTTGCTGATCTTCTGTGCATCCGGTAGGGATTCGTTCACTTTTTGAACTTCTTCACGAATCGCTTGGTACACTTCTGGTTGAGCAGATAAGTTGGTGTAGTTGGTAAATGCCAAGCCGCGTTGCTCTGCCCACTTCGCGACGATCGCATAGCGAATACAGATGATGGCAGACAGCCAAGGTCGACCTTTACCTACCACCACGGCTTCTGCAATAAACGGCGAGAACTTGAGTTTGTTTTCGATAAACTGTGGCGAATAACGGTCGCCATGGCTGGTTTCCGACATATCTTTCAGACGATCAATCACCACCAAGTGACCGGAATCTTTAAAATAGCCCGCATCGCCTGTGTGCATCCAACCATCTTGAACATCTTCATCATATGCTGCTTGGTTGTTTAAGTAGCCAGTAAACATGCCTGTACTTTTCGCGATGATTTCACCAACGCCATTGCTGTCCGGGTTGATGACTTTCACTTCTGCATTATCAAACGCAACACCAACGGAATCGTAATCCACATCATCCGCTTGGTGCACGGTGTATGCGCCACACATTTCGGTCTGACCATAAAGCTGCTTAAGTGGCACACCAATAGCTTGTAGGTAACGGAAAGTATCCGGTCCCATCGCCGCACCGCCGGTTGCCGCAGATGTCAGGTTCGAAAACCCTAAACGGTCACGCAGAGCACGCAGAAGAATCCATTCAGCCAACTTAGAGCGTTTACCCTGCTCCAGCGCTTTGTTGGCTAAGCTCATGCCCAGTTTGTACATCTTTTGCTTAAACGGTGTCGAATCCATCATTCGTGCAGACACGTCTGCCACAATGTTTTCCCACACACGTGGCGCTAACAGCACAAAGTTTGGACCGATTTCACGCAAGTCGGACATCATGGTTTCTTGTTCTTCCACAAAGTTAACGATTTGACGAGAAATCAACGCCTGACCAACCACGTAAACCTGCTCCATAATCCAAGGCAAAGGCAGAACAGAAACGTAGTTGTCGCCTGGGGAACGAGGGTCTGCACGCAAGTAAGCCGCACAGTGATCCAAGAACGTGCCACTGTGTAGCTGAGCCAATTTTGGTTTAGAAGTCGTACCCGACGTAGTACAAAGAATTGAAAGATCGCTGCCTTTGGTTTCAACAACCATATTGAGATATTTGTCTGGGTCCGCTTTATCAATCAGCTGACCTTTTTTGTAGACCTGTTCAACATCAATTAATCTTGGATCATCGTATTTACGCATTCCACGAGGATCGCAGTAAATAATGTATTCAACGCTAGGAATTTCATCACCAAGCTCAAGCAGCTTGTCGCATTGCTCTTCATCTTCGGCAATCACGACTTTTGCTTTTGCATAGTTGATAAGGTACGCCACCTCTTCGTGCATAGAATCTTGATAGATGCCCAGCGAGAAACCTTTGATCGCATGTGCCGCTAACTCGCCCCATACCCATTCAGGGCGGTTATCACCTAGCAAACCAACGACATCTTGCTCACCAATACCCAAATCTCGTAGTGCCAGTGCCATCCACTTGACGCGGTTTTCATAATCCTTCCAAGTGAACTCTCGCCATATACCAAACTCCTTTTCACGCATTGCGACTTGTTCGGGCCAGTTCTTGGCATTGTGTTGCAACACTTTTGGAAAGGTATCTAAGCGGGTTATATCTGCCCAATCATTATGTTGCTGTGCCATTATGCACTCTCCTCTAATGTCGGTAACTCTTCGCCTAAGTACGCTTGTTTCACATGTGGGTTGGCCATCACTTCTTCAGGCTCACCCGTAGCAATGTGTTTACCGAAATCCAAAACCAAAACGCGATTAGAGATGTCCATGACCACGCCCATGTCGTGCTCAATCATGATGATCGTGATATCTAATTCTTCATTCAGATCCATGATGTAACGTGCCATGTCTTCCTTTTCTTCCAAGTTCATACCTGCCATTGGTTCATCAAGCAGCAATAACTTAGGTTTTAAGGCAATGGCACGAGCAAGCTCTACACGCTTACGTAAGCCGTAAGATAGCGTGCCTGCAGTCGCTTTTCGGATGTGCTGGATTTCTAGAAAATCGATCACGTCTTCCACATATTTGCGGTGCGCCATCTCTTCTTTCTGCGCATTGGAGAACCAATAGAGTGGCCCCGTGACGAAGTTATTTTTCAGTAGGTGGTGTCGGCCAACCATGATGTTGTCCAGTACCGACATATGAGAAAAGAGCGCTAAGTTTTGGAAGGTTCTTCCCAGCCCTAACTCAGCTCGTTGGCTTGGTGTACGTTTAGTTACGTCATCTCCAGCGAAGATTACAGAGCCTTTGTTTGGTGTGTATCGACCAGAGATGCAATTGAGCATTGAGGTTTTACCTGCACCGTTTGGACCAATGATTGAAAAAATTTCCTTTTCATTCACATGGAAGCTCACGTCAGTTAAAGCTTTCACCCCACCAAAAGCCAATGAAATATCGTTTACCTGCAACAGAGGCGATTCCGATACCATAGTTGATCTCCCTTTCGTTATTTTAAGTGCGTTCCATTGAGCACTATTTGATCAAACCTAACTTTGATACTGGTAACCGCTTTTACACCTATGCATCAACTTTGTATTCAGTTTACGTAAACGTCAATTTAAAATCAGAATAGTGCCTGAAAGATTAAGTTGCAATCGAGTTCATCGAGAAAGATTTGAACTAACGCAAACTTTAAGTAAATAAATTGTTAATAAAAATTATTCTCAAACGCTTACATATTTGGATAGTTCGGACCACCACCACCTTCTGGCGGAGTCCAGGTAATATTTTGACTTGGATCTTTGATGTCGCAGGTCTTACAGTGGATACAGTTGGCCGCATTTATTTGCAGCTCTGGCTGCTGCTCCCCCTGTACGATTTCATACACGCCAGCCGGACAATAGCGCTGTGCTGGCTCTGCATATAATTCAAGGTTCTGCTCAATAGGGATCCGCTGGTTCTCCAGTCGTAAGTGGCATGGTTGATCTTCCTCATGGAAGATATTGGATAGATAAACGGAAGAGAGGCGATCGAAACTTAACACGCCATCAGGCTTCGGATAGACAATTTCATTGCTGTTTTCCGCCAATAACAGAGACTGATGATCAGGCTTATCACAGCGGATATGCCACTTAGCTTTACCTTTTAACACGTTATGTTCCAGCAGCGCTAAACCACCGCCCAGCCACGATCCAAAGCGGTGGATTCCACTTGAGAAGTTACGTGCTTGATAAAGCTCTTCATACAGCCAAGACTGTTTGAAATGCTTTTGATAATCAGCAGTAACTGACTGACTCTCAAGGGCTTCACATACTGCTTCAGCGGCAAGCATTCCAGATTTTATTGCGGTGTGTGTGCCTTTGATTTTAGCGCCGTTAAGTGTTCCTGCATCACAGCCAATTAACAAGCCACCAGCAAACTGCTGCGTGGGAAGCGAATGAAAGCCGCCCTTGGTAATCGCTCTCGCGCCATAGCTAATACGCTTCCCATTTTTGAGGTATTGCTCAATCAACGGGTGGTGTTTAAAACGTTGAAACTCATCAAATGGACTCAAGTGCGGATTCTTATAATTCAAGTCAACAATCAACCCGACGGCAACTTGGTTTCCCTCTAAATGGTAGAGATAACTGCCACCTGTAGCTTCATTTGATAACGGCCAACCTAATCCGTGCACTACTAAACCTTGCTGATGCTGCTCTGATGGGATTTCCCACAGCTCTTTAAAACCGATAGCGTAGTGTTGAGGCGTTTTCTCTTCAGCAAGATTAAATCGGTTAATCAACTGCTTACCAATATGCCCCCGTGCGCCTTCAGCAAATAAAGTAAACTTCGCTCGCAGTTCAATACCAGGTTCGAAATTTCCTTTTTGTTCACCATTTTTATCTAATCCCATATCGCCCGTGATCACGCCACAAACACGACTATCTTCATCGATGATCGCTTGACTGGCGGTAAAACCTGGGTAGACCTCCACCCCCAAGTTCTCAGCCTGCAACGCCATCCATCGGCATAGACTGCCCAAACTTATGATGTAATTACCTTTGTTATGTAACGTATTAGGCACCGCCCAAGACGGCAGTTCATGACCATTGATGTCATTGCCTAGATAGTAGGTTTTATCTTGGTTTACTTTGGTATTGAGCGGAGCGCCTTTCTCTTCCCAGTCGGGAAAAAGCTCATCCAAACTCCGCGTTTCAAACACCGCACCCGATAAAATATGCGCTCCAACTTCAGAACCTTTTTCTACCACGCAAACAGAGAGGTCTTGTTTTTTTTCTGCTGCTAATTGTTTGATTCGGCATGCCGCAGACAAACCTGCGGGACCAGCGCCTACAATCAGAACATCAAATTCCATGCAGTCTCTTTCCATGATTGCATTCCTTTTTCTTTGCATGTTGCCAATTTGTTAATCAACAATATATTTAAAGTTGACGCAAACGTAAAGGTAAATTAACATCATTTTAAAGACGTCATCACATCGTCTTCACTGTAAACACATAGTCTTCACTGTAAAAGGAATCTAACGTGAAAATACTAGTGCCAATCAAAAGGGTCATTGATCCCTACGTTAAAGTTCGCGTGAAAGCGGACCATAGCGATGTTGAAACCAATAACGTCAAGATGACGATTAATCCATTTTGCGAAATAGCCGTTGAAGAAGCCGTACGACTAAAGGAGCAAGGTATTGCAGATGAAGTCATCGTTGTCAGTGCTGGCGGTAGCCAGTGTCAGGAGCAACTACGTACCGCGCTTGCATTAGGCGCCGATCGCGCTATTCATGTCGATACTGAAGACAAAATAGAGCCATTAGTTGTTGCTAAGCTGCTCAAAGCTCTAGTTGAGCAAGAACAAGCACAGCTTGTGATTACGGGTAAACAATCCATTGATACGGACAACAACCAAGTGGCTCAGATGCTGGCCGCCCTACTTGACTGGCCTCAAGCAACTTTCGCTTCCGACGTGAAGATTGAAGATCAAAAAGTTCAGGTCGTGAGAGAAGTGGACGGCGGCTTGATGACGGTCGCGATGAACTTACCTGCGGTGATCAGTACTGACTTACGCCTGAATGAACCGCGTTTTGCCTCTTTGCCTAATATCATGAAAGCTAAGCGCAAGCCGTTAGATACCATCACACCTGACAGTCTGGGTGTTGAAGTGGTATTTAGCCAAACCATTCAAGAAATCACACCGCCAGCGCAAAGAAAAGGTGGCATCAAGGTTGAATCTGTCTCAGAGCTTCTCGATAAGCTGCGTAACGAAGCGAAGGTGATTTCATGAAGAACTTAATCATAGCAGAGCATGACAATAACCAATTGCATGCGGACACACTCAAAGTGGTTAATGCAGCAAAACAAGTCAGCCAAGACAATGTTTTGATCGTAGTGGGCCACCAGTGTGAAGAAGTCGCTCAACAAGCTTGTCGCGTTGATGGTATATCAAACGTAATTTGTGTCGATGATGAGCAACTTAAGCATCAATTTGCCGAGAGTATCGCACCTATTGTAGTGAGTGTTGCTGAAGGTTTTGACGCAATCTGGGCTAGCTCATCATCAAAAGGGAAAGATCTTGCACCGCGAGTAGCAGCGAAGTTCGGCGTTGGGCAAATTTCCGATATTGTCCAAGTTATCGATGAAAACACTTTTATCCGCCCTATTTACGCAGGAAACGCATTTGCCAAAGTGACCACCAGCGACAAGGTTCGCGTCATCACCGTGCGCGCGTCTGCGTTTGAGCCGGTTACTTGTCACAACCAAGCTGATATTAAGCATCAGCAGGTCACTATCTCAGCTCCAATGGTTGAATTGGTTTCTGTCGATAAAACCGTGTCAGAACGTCCTGAATTAAGCGCGGCAGAGGTGGTTGTGTCAGGTGGACGCGGGGTCGGTAGCAAAGAGAACTTCGCGTTGATCGAACAAGTTGCCGATAAACTAGGTGCTGCCATTGGCGCTTCTCGCGCGGCGGTTGATGCCGGGTTTGTTGCCAACGACTTACAAGTGGGTCAAACCGGTAAAATCGTTGCACCTAAGCTTTATATAGCGGTTGGGATTTCCGGTGCCATCCAGCATCTTGCAGGAATGAAGGAATCCAAAGTGATTGTCGCGATCAACAAAGATCCAGAATCTCCTATCTTTGAAGTTGCCGACTATGGATTGGTTGGTGATTTATTTGAGGTACTACCTCAGCTTGCCGAACAACTTTAAACGATCAGATAAGGGGCGAACACTGCTATGTTCGCCCCTTTATTTTGTTTTTTGGTCATATTCAAAAGAATTGAAATTAGAGGGACCTATGCCAAATTCTGCACCTATTTGGTCACCATCTGCTGAGCGCGTCAGCAATAGCAACTTATTACGGTTCATCGAAAAGGTTAATAAAGACAAAGCCGAAGGTACCGTAATCAACAATTACACGTCTCTACACCAGTGGTCCATTGAGCACAATGATGAATTTTGGCGACATACTTGGCAGTTTTGCAACGTAATCGGAGATATGGGTTCGCAAATCAAGAGCCTTGGCAGTCCCAAATGGACACAAACAGGTTCTAATCATCACCATGTAAATAGAGACACAGTATGGTTTGCTGACGCCACGCTGAACTACGCAGAGAACCTCCTATCTCAGGCTGAACAATCACCAGAGCGCGAGTTTATTGTTTTTAGCAATGAAAGCGGTGAACACCGACAACTCACCGGTAAACAGTTGCTTGAACAAGTTTCCGCCATTCAACAATGGCTACTCAATTGTGGTGTCGGTAAAGGCGATGTCGTTGCGGGTTATTTGCCCTACCTTCCTGAAACCGTTATTGCCATGCTGGCCACCACCAGTCTTGGTGCCATTTGGACTTCAACCTCTCCTGATTTTGGTATCGATAGCGTCGTAGAGCGTTTTGGTCAGGTCAAACCGAAAGTTCTTTTTTGCTGTGATGGCTACCAGTTCGGAGGCAAAGCTTTCGATATGACGGACAAGAACACCACTCTTAGTAGTAAGTTAAGCAGTGCCTCCGAAGAGACTACTATTAGCGTATGCCAAATCGAATATTTACAAAACGCTGAGAGTGCTAGCACTTCTGAGTTTGTTTCTTGGTCCGATATTACTCACCACTTTTCTCCACAATCAATTCAATATCAACCAACGCTGTTTAATGACCCGTTATTCATTTTGTATTCTTCTGGTACAACAGGTCAACCTAAGTGTATTGTCCATTCCGCAGGCGGTACCTTGCTCAATCACCTCAAAGAACATCAACTGCATTGCGACATCAAATCGCAAGACAAGGTTTTCTACTACACAACATGTGGTTGGATGATGTGGAACTGGCATGTTTCCGCTCTTGCGAGTGGAGCAACCTTAGTGATTTACGACGGTAGTCCGGTTTATCCTGATCACTCCGTCTTATGGCGATTAGCAGAAGAACATAACGTGTCGCTGTTTGGTACTTCAGCGAAATACTTAGAGGCACTGGAACATGCGAACTGCTCTCCAAAACTAGAACATAACTTGAAGTCACTCAAAACTCTGTGCTCAACTGGTTCGGTGCTTTACCCAGAACAATTTAATTATGTCTATCAGCACATCAAGCAGGACTTGCATCTCGCTTCTATTGCTGGCGGCACAGATATTTGCGGATGCTTTGTACTTGGAAACCCAATCTCACCAGTTTACAAAGGTGAATGCCAAGGCGCAGGGCTGGGAATCGACGCACGTGTTCTAGAGGATGATGGACATACTATTACGCAAAAACGTGGCGAACTGACTTGTAATAACTCACTACCTAACTTCCCTATTGGTTTCTGGAACGACAACGGCGAACGTTATCACAACGCTTATTGGAGCAAGTTTACCGATATCTGGCACCATGGCGACGATGTGATGCAAACCGAACATGACGGCTTTATTTTTTATGGCCGTAGTGACGCAACCTTAAATCCAGGCGGCGTACGAATCGGTACCGCTGAAATCTATCAACAAGTGAACGCGTTACCCGAGGTTGAAGACTCCATCGCTGTCGGCAAGTTAAACCAGCAGTCTGAAGAAATCTGGTTACTAGTAAAACTCGCTCACAACGTCGAGTTAACCCAACAACTCACCGATTCAATTCGCCAAACATTGAAAACAAAATGTTCACCGCGCCATGTCCCACGACAAATTTTTGCTATCAGTGATATTCCTAAAACGCGCTCAGGCAAATTGGTTGAGCTAGCAGTGAAACAATTGGTAAACGGACAAGCTGTAAAAAACATTGGTGCTATTGCTAACCCAGAAGTGCTGGAAGAAATTAAAACGCTGTTCAACATAGAAAGTGGTGCCACTGTCACTTAGAGACTCAACAAGTCTTCCAACAATACAGACGGGTATAACCTAACTATATTTTAGCTCGCTCGATAACTCCTCCCCACTTTCGTGGAAACTGAGCGAAATATGCTTCATGTACACAAAAAAGGTGAGATAATTCTATCTCACCTTTGAGCCATATGAGCGGGAGCATTAGTTGGGGGTTAAGCTTTTATCAGTTGGCTCATATCTTCGCGAACTTGTGGCACCGTTAAACCAACGATGATTTGAAGGCTCTCTTGATTTCTAACAATATTCACCGCTCCGTGCTGTGTGAAAAATGCGTTCTCCTTTACAAGAGAGACATCTTTAACTTTAACACGCAGACGCGTCGCGCAATTAGTTAACAATTCAATGTTTTCTTTTCCACCCAAACCTTCAATAAAGGCACTAGCTTGTGACGGACTTGCGCTACTGTTATGGACCTCTTTCGCTTCTTTGTAGTCAGCTTTTGAATACAACTTACTATCTGCACCTTCACGTCCCGGAGTAAGTATGTTGTATTTTAAAATAAGCGCGCGAAACGTAACAAAGTAAACACCAGTAAACATGAGACCAATAATAATCTGAATCACGTATGTTCCCGCATGGTTACCAGCCAAAGGCAACCAGTTTTGGAAAATGAAGTCTATCAAGCCAGTCTGAAAGTTACCGGAAACACCAAACATAAAGGCGATCGTTGCCATTGTCGCAGATAACAACGCATGCAAAGCAAACAGCGCAGGTGCGATAAATAAGAATGTAAACTCTATTGGTTCGGTGATCCCTGTAAGAATTGCTGTGATTGCGGCTCCGAGCACTAACCCCATCACCATCTTTTTATTTTCTTTTTTCGCAACTGAATAGAGTGCTAGTGCGATACCCGTACAACCAAACACTTTACCCATTCCCGTCAACATCAAACCACCCTGAGGAAATTGTGTCGTTAAACTTTCCGAGCTCTGGGCGAATGTCTGTATATTTTGAATCCAATAGGCAACCGTTCCGCCATCGACTGCAACTGGCCCATAAAAAACGGGACCATATACGAAATGATGCAACCCCGTTGGTATCATGATTCGCTCTAAAAACGTAAATAGCCATACCCCTAACGATCCAGCAGAAACCAAAAATGATTGCAGATTATTAATACCATGCTGAATACTTGGCCAAGTCAAACAAGTTAGAATTGCCATCACGACCATAATTGGGAAGCTAATGATCACAACCAATGGCGTTCCGCCAAATACAGCCGCCCAATCCGGTAGCTTTTTATCAAAGAATCGGTTGTGAACCCAAACAGAGAGACTTGCAATTAAAATCGCACCTAGCAAGTTGGTATCAAGCGTTAGAATGCCACCAACTTCAGTCAAACCTCGCTCACCTTCCGTATAGTTAACTCCCAGTTCTGGCCCCCAAAATTGAAGGATTCCACCAATAACGTAGTTATACGTAATGTAGGAAACAAGTGTTGCAAGTACAGCGCGACCAGATGCTTTTTTAGCTAAAGCGATAGGTAACCCAACGGCAAAAATAAGTGCCATATTTTTAAATACAGCGAGTGATGCCTGTAAAATGATCGTCGAGACTTTAACCCAAGCACTCCCCTCTAGTGCCCAAGGAAACACTTCTTGATTTAACAGCACAACAGAGAAACCCAATAACATGCCCGCTGCTGGAAATAATAGAACGGGTACAAACATCGCGGCTCCGAACCTTTGAATAATGTCTTTCATATAAACCTCTTGTTTCATTCACGGAGCCTACAAGTAGGCCCCGAACGTCCAGTTGTTATTGAAAAAATTGAGGAAGGTAGGCTTTATTTTCTTCTAGTAATTGTTTTGTTATTTCTTTAGCTTTTGGCACATTAACCACGGTACGGTTAAGTGTGAGTGCATTAATCAGCTTTTGCTGACTTCCTTCGTACCAAGCATCCACGACTAATTTCTCGTAACCAAGTTGGCTCTCAATCATGGCTTTTTGGAAGGTTGGGATTTTTCCTACAGTAAAAGCTTTCGGTCCATCACTAGTTAGCGCAGCTGGAACTTCTACCATGGCGTCATTTTGTAAATTTGTAATAGCACCATTATTCGGTACGATGACGAGATACACATCGCTCAAGTTGTAGGCTAGCGAAGCCGCGACTCTCACCATGTATCGACCATGGATATCGGCATGCAGTGTTTCGTGCTTCGTGGTGCCCGCTTCAATTATTCTTGCGTTCAATTCAAACACTCGTTTCTCACGGCCGTTAATTACCTGCCTTGCGCGAGTATTATTGATATCCTCTTTCGCTACCATTTTTTCAGGGTACAAATAGTATTGAAGATACGTATTCGGCAAAAACTCTGGATTATCAGCAAGCATTGTTCTCATGTTTTTGAATGTGGCTTGCCACGATGGGTCATCCGCTATTTCCGCATCAACCGCACTGATCCCTTCTTTTAGGATGATATTTTTAATTTTATCCGTTAAGTCTTCACCCTGTTTATTACGAATTTTGGTAAACCAGCCATAGTGATTAAGCCCAAAATATTCAGGAACAAAGTCCCAAATTTCACACCCTAACAATTGCGCATAGCTGACCATAATCGCTGCTGGCATATCACAAATATTTAGAATTCGCTTATCATGCGGAAATTCACGATTTAAAGCTTCAGCGACAATTGCCGCCGGGTTGGTGTAATTAAGAATCCACGCATCTGGACACGTTTGTCGGATCTCGTTCACTAGCTGGATCATATCGCCGATAGAGCGAAGTCCATATGCCATTCCTCCCGCGCCACATGTCTCTTGCCCAACACAAGAGTTGGATAGCGGGATTTGTTCATCGCGCTCGCGCATGGCCAACCCACCAGTGCGGATCTGGATAAAGAAAAAGTCCGAATCTGCGAATGCGACAGATTTATCCGTTGTATAAACAAACTCTTCAACTTCTGGATAGTGTTCTCGCAATAGAATTTCAGTAGCTAATGCATTCGATTCTTGGCGTTTCTCATCTATGTCGTAAAACACGACTTTTGCGAGTGGAAAGTTATCTTTTTCGGCAATAAGGCTGTTCATCATACCAAGTGTGTATGTACTGCCAGCACCAACAATCGTTAATTTTTGACGTTTCATTTCGCTACCTCAAATGTTTATCCTGCAAATGTACAAAATAAGTATTAATACTTTTATGATACATTTAAAGTGTAAGCACATAGATACGAGATAAAAATCACACAAAGATCCTAAGGAAAAGTATTAACTACATCTCAGATCACATTCTTGCTATCATGATCCAAGACTTAGCGAGGTATTATGAAACCCAAATACATAGACATTGCGGAACGATTAGAAAAAAAGATCAAAGATGGGGAACTACAACCTAAATCGATGCTTCCAAAAGAGAGTGATTTGCAAGAAGAGTTTTCCGTAAGCCGCGTAACCATCAGAAAAAGCTTACAAATTCTGGTCGACAATAATTTAATTAGTCGGACAAGAGGTAGTGGAACTTATGTAAACGATCTAAAAGCCCAACATGATGCCTTACATTTGCTGGGTTTTATCGAGGAAGTCAGTAAACAAGGGAAAACACCTAGCTCTCAAGTCATAAAGTTCGAACTTAAAAAGCCGAATGAGCAGGTTGCTAAGCAGTTAAATCTCTCGCCCAATGATGATACATATGAAATACATAGACTTAGGTGTATTAATGATGAGCCTGAAATTTACGAAGTCACTCATATGCCAGCAATGTTATTTCCAGACTTGAGCATAGCCATAATGAATGGTTCTAAATATGAGTACATTGAAAATAGCAAAAGATTGAAAATTGCGAAAAGCTGTCAGTCTGTCAAACCGTATTTGTTAGATGCAGAGACGGCCTCATACCTGAATGAAACAGAAGCTTCCCCTATTCTAAAAGTTGAGTCCACTGGTTACCTAGAAGATGGTCGTGCATTTGAATATACCGTCAATTACTTCCGACTTCATCAATACAGCTTCGAGTTTATTTCAACTAGGGCGTAGTACTATTCGACGCTAATGGTTAATCATTGCGCCAAATCTTATATCCGACCTCTCGCATTGCTCTGCCGAGCAGGTGGGAGGCGACTGGCGCAGTGAGAACGATAAACAACATCGTACCGATAACCCGAGAGATCACGGTAACTTCAGGGAGTGAGAAAGCGACCGCTAATAACAAGCAGCTCACTCCAACAGTTCCAGCTTTGGTCGCTGCATGCATTCGGGTATACAAATCAGGAAGCCTCAGGACACCTAGACTTGCAACCAAGGTCAACAATGTTCCTAAGCATAAAAATAGTCCAATCAACACGTCCATTATTCTTTCTCCTTTCTTTTAACGATCAAACGTGCAAATGCGATCGTGCCGAGAAATGCGACCAAACCTAATGTAATGGCGATGTCTAACAGAGCGTCCTCACCGCTGTCTAAGGTGTAGACCGTAATAAATCCGATAGTGATAAATGAAATCAGATCTAACGCCACAACTCGATCAGCTAGCGTTGGTCCTAGAATTAAACGAGCAAAAGCCATAACAAAGCTGAGTAGTAGTCCAGAATAGGCAAAAGTGACCGTTATTTGCAGCCAACTATCCACGCGTCACCTCCAAAATTCGATGCTCTAACCCATCTTTAATTCCGCGAATAACCTCTTCATGTTCAGGTGCAAACATGGCATGAACGATAAGATACTTTTTATCAGCCGTAACATCCAAACTAAGCGTACCCGGTGTTAAAGAAACCATGTTCGCCAGTAATGTGATTTCTAGGTCAGAATCGACCTCCAGAGGGACATAAACGATATCAGGCTGACTCAAATGAGTAGGTGTCACGACGTCCCACACCACTTTCGCAACCGATATAACCATTTCATAAGCGAAGTACACCAATAACTTCAATGCAGATGCAAAACGTTGAAAATAGCTCGTTTTCAATCCAAATGGTTGACTCAACCTTAAAGCAAAAAAGCCGACCGTAAATCCGACAACAAAATTCAGACTCGAATAGCTGCCATTAAGCATCATCCACGCTAACGCTAAGAAAAAATTGAGGAATAGATAGATCATGCATTTCCTCCTAACACCACTCTGATGTATTCAGTCGGATTTAACAGTTGTTCTGCAGCTTGAACGGAAAATTGATAAAAAGGCTCCGCCACTAAGCCAATGATTAGCGTCAACGTTGTCAATACAATAATTGGAACGCAGTACAACCAATGTACTTTGGCCTGCAGAGTCTGTTCTGGCTTCTCTCTAAATGGCTTTTTCCAAAATGCCTCACTCCAAATTTTCGTCATCGAGTAGACAGTAAGCAACCCCACCAATAACGCGGTACCTGCTAACCAGTAATACTCAGCCTGTATGCTCGACTTGATGACCAATAGCTTTCCCCAGAAACCCGATAGCGGTGGGAAACCGGCCAGAGAAAACGCAGGGACAAGAAACAAGAACGCTAACCAAGGCATAGCTTTGTATACCCCACCCAAATGTTCAAGTTGACTAGAGCCATATTTGCGCTCGATGAATCCACCTATTAAGAACAAATTCGCTTTTACAATGATGTGATGAACAATGTAGAAAATGGCACCGGCTAAAGCTAAGGGAGTGTAAATAGCCAACCCCATGATCATATAGCCTATTTGGCTAATAATATGAAAAGAAAGAATTTTCTTAATGTCGAATTGGCTAGCCGCTCCTAAAACGCCCGTTAACATGGTTAGCCCTGCGACCCAAATTAACGTCGGTTGCCAACCACTCTCGGCGAGCGGAAATACCAAGGTAAAGACTCTTATCAACGCGTATACACCGACTTTAGTAAGCAACGCGGCAAACAGTGCCACCACACCGCTTGGTAACGTGTGATAAGAAGCTGGCAACCAAGCAAATAAAGGAAAGAGTGCCGCTTTAATAGAAAAGGCAAACAAAAATAGCGCGGACAGCATCATGTTGATGCTCAATTCATTTTCCCCTACTTTGGTGTAGAGATCGGCCAAGTTCAAGGTGCCCGTTGCTCCATACAATAAACCGATAGCAAGCAAAAATACCAGCGTCGAAATCAGGTTCAACATCACGTACTTTACTGCACCATCAACTTGAGTTTTCGTTGCATCTAACACCATTAAACCAAATGATGAAATGAGCATGACCTCAAACCAAACATACAGATTAAAAATATCTCCAGTCAGGAAAGCACCATAAACGCCAGCAAGCAACACGTGCATTAACGCATGGTAATTGCTATAGGAGGGCTTTCGGTGAAGGTCCGCCATCGCGTAGAAAACACATATCGCACCAATCACCGCCGTTATCATCACCATAGCAACGCTGAGGTAATCTGCGACAAACACGATACCAAATGGCGCACTCCACTGACCAAAAGCAACGGCTTGAATACCATTACTTATGATGTTTTCTGTGAGAAAGCCCGCAACGAAAAGGTTCGAAATCGCACTTACACCGCTCAACCACTCAACACTTTTTGTTGAGCGACGGACGAAGAAGATAGTCAACGCCGTACTCAGCGAGAGAACAACCGGTAACGTAAGCAAAATCGAACTCATTGACCCTCCTCAGAACGTTGCATTTCATCGACGTTTGCAGTTCCAGTGTCTTTATAAGCTCGATAGAACAGCATTAAAGCAAAAATAAGTAGTCCAAAACCGATGACTATCGCAGTTAAGATAAGCGCTTGAGGTAAAGGATTTGCCGCGCTATCTGGTGGTAAAAGAGCATTATCGCCAATCAATGGCGGCTCTCCGGGCGTCAGCCTTCCAGCGGTAAAAATAGCAAGGTTAACCGCACTACTGAGTAACATGATGCCGAACAAAAGGCGCAAGATATGCTTTTCAAGCATTAAATAAACACCTGCTGCGACAAATACTCCAACGACAACACTCCAGACTATTTCCATCACTCTAGCTCCTCATTAATACGAAGCAGCATACCCATCACGCCACCTATAACGGCAAGGTAAACACCAACATCAAAAACCAATGGCGTCCCTAGTGGTATCACGTCTTTCCACCACAGTCCGGTCAAAAACGGTTTATCAAACGCAAAGCTCAAAGCACCAGAAACTAAGCTCAATGCGATGCCAGATAACGCAATGAGAAACGGTTTGAAATACAACCTAGAACGAACGTATTTCGGTGATTCCGCGAACATGAGAAGTGATAAACCAATAACGGCAATCAACGCACCAATAAAGCCACCACCCGGTTCGTTATGACCACGTAACAACAGATACACTGAAAATACGAGCATGAGTGCCGAAACAATGTGTGCCGTGGTTGCAAAAATTAATGATTGGATACGATTTTGCTTTTTCGCTCTTGTCTTAAGCAAACTCACTGCAGCAATCCCTGCAATAACAACGACAACAACTTCTCCCAATGTATCAAATGCGCGAAAGTCGACCAGAATAACGTTAACAATGTTTCGCCCATGTCCACCCGGGACACTGTTTTCTGCAAAGAAATCTGACACCGAAGAGTCCATCGGCTGAGACGTGATTCCTAACAAAAGTAAAGTAACCGAAACACCTATCACACCTGCTATGCAAATATTCGCTACTTTACGTTTTATTGAATGCTTGGGCACGGTGGTTAGACGTGGCATATGACGCATTAACAATGCAAGAAAGACCACCATTAATGTTTCCACTAACAGTAAAGTCTTCGCAACGTCCGGGGCGCTATAAATCATAAAAACAAGCGTGGTCATGAAGCCAATCATACCAAGCGCAGAAATCGCAAGAAGTCTTGCGTGGGACAACGTACATACGAGCGCAGCACCAATCAACAATAAGGCAATACCAATCTCATAGAAAGTGACACTTGAAAGTTCGCCAACCAAAGGTAGAGGAATAAGCGCTACCTGACTCAGTAACGCAACGGCAAGTACCGTGAAAAATAATAGGACATAGCGACTCAATTTCTTTTGCTGTAACCGCGCCGTTTGCCACTTCGCCACTGTCATCATGCCATCTAATAGTCGTTCAAAAATATTCTCCGCTTTGGGGACGAATAGATGTAGCCGCTGAAAAAATGCAGACACAGTAGGATAAACACGGTACACCACATACCCCAACGCTAGCGTAATAACGCTTAACACTAACGGTACATTCACGCCATGCCATAGTGATGTCTCTTTAAGAGTTGCTGTGGGCAGAATGTCAGCAGAGCCCGGAAAAATAATATTGCGATCTAACCAATTCAAACCGAATAACGGAACTAGGAGGCTGCCAACTGCCAAGAGCAAAGGCGAGATCCACATGGCTTTTCTTGTCTCAACTGGCTTAGTTTCAATCGGCACGAGATCACGGCGAGCAAAGAATGGTCTCGCAATAAGCATAATGGTTAGCGCGACCATCAGTATATTCACGATTAAAAGTACAAAGGCGATCCAGTTATTGAGCTCTACTGCGGACTTGTACATGTATTCTTTGCTCAAAAAGCCTAACAACGGCGGGAACCCCGCTTTAGACAATGCAGCCAAACTCCCCGCAACCATGCTGATGACGAGAACTGACTTCAGGCCGTACAATTGATCAATATCTCGTGTTCCTGTCGCTTTGTCGATATTACCCACCACCATAAACAGCGCAGCTTTATAGAAAGAGTGAGCGAGAATAAACATCAATACTGCACTAACGGCCAAATCTGTGCCCATACCTAGTAATAATGTTAATTTACCCAAAGCAACATTCGTGCTGTAGGCTAGCATCAGCTTCAAGTCAGTTTGTTTTAATGCGACAAATGTGCACCAAATGGCCGTGATACTCCCAGTGATGACTAAAGCATAAAACCAGATCTCGCTGTGGGCATAAACTGGCGATAAACGTGCTAATAGGTAAATGCCTGCCTTTACCATTGTTGCCGAGTGTAAATACGCACTGACCGGAGTGGGAGCTGCCATCGCGTTAGGTAGCCAAAAATGAAACGGGAATTGCGCAGATTTAGTAAATGCACCGAGTAGTATGAGCACTAGAGATGGGATAAACCATTCATGCTGCGCAATAGTGTCTGCCTGCTCGATAATGGTATTTAGCTCATAACTCCCTGCCATTGCTCCCAGCAAGATAAGACCAGCTAGCAACGCTAGTCCACCAGCACCAGTAACAATCAGCGACTGCAAGGCGTTTTTCCGAGACGTTTTATTTTCGTGATTAAACCCGATCAGTAAATAAGAAGTGATGGTGGTGAGTTCCCAGAAAACAAATAACAACAGAATGTTATCGCTCATCACAATCCCTAGCATGGCAAGCATGAATAGGGTTAGATACAAATGAAAGGAAAACCGGCTATCACTTTCTCGTAAATAAGCCAAAGCGTAGATTTGAATCAGTGCGCCAATCCCACTGATCAGTCCCGCAAAAAGAAATGAAAGACCATCTAATCTAAAGCTAAGGTTGATATCGAGGCTTGGTATCCATTCCGCATTCCAGCTCACGCCTGCAGGAGTATAGATATAGAAGAGAAAAGAGAAGATTAAAACTGGCAGCGCAGGGAAAATCAGTAAGACCAACTGATTATCTAGGTTTTTCGGCAGGTTTTCTTTACCCGTTATGTTATTCAACATCGCAGCCCATTCGTTATTATAAGAAGGTACGCCCTATTCGGCGCAAATGACAAACTCCACTGTATTGTTTTAACCCAAGCGCTTCAAAAACGATCATGAAACCAAGGGAAAAGTAGCAAACAGTAATCACTGAGTGCTACTTAGAGGAACGCCGATACAAACCGCTATTTGCTGTCTGCTACGGCATAAGAACGTAGGTCACTACTTACGTGTTCTTGGCTGAATGTATATGGATTATCGTCATCAGCTAACTCGAATGCATCGTAGGTGCAGTCACCGATATCATTTCTCGGACAAACATAAACATTCGAACGTTCTATCATTTCTGTGTGGCATTTCGGGCATAGGTTTTTCATGTCACTCTCCTCTGATAACTTATTGATACATTGATAATTCCATGTTCTAGAGATCCATCTCCCTCCTTTACCTAAAACATCACTTAAACCCAACTTTGTTACACCCCAATTACTGAATCGGTGAGACAAAACCATCGGGCTTAAGAGCGACCAAACTACAGTTAATCGATTGCAAAATATTTTCAGCCGTATTACCAATGACATAACCAGATATACCAGTCCTCGCTAAGGTACCCATGACCAACACGTCTACCTCAATACTTTCTACGTAATCTGGAATCTTTTCGTCGGGTTTTCCATGCAGGTGGTGAATCACAATTTCACCTGTAATCCCAGACTCCTCCAACAGCTGTTGCAGAGCTTGTTTATGATCGGCTTTTGCCTTGTCGAGTTCATGTTTCAACTCAGCATCATCGACTTGAATCCAAGCGTTACCATTAAGGTAGTTTTCTAAGTAATACTCCCAGCAAGAAATCACGTGTAAACGACTATCGCAGGTGTCGGCTATCGAACGCGATAATTCGAGTAAACGCACGGCTAATGAGTGCTGTTCATCGCTTGCCGTTAATGGGTCGATAGCCACAGCAACACGGCGCTTATCTCTTGGCTTATCAATTGGTCGGTGCAACCAAAGCGGACAAGGGCATTTTCGTAACAGAGTCATATCAATAGCTTTGAAACCCTCAGCACCTTCACCGAGCGGTTCAGCTTCTTTGATGATGAGATCTTTGTTATCAGCTAATGCTTCTTGAATAATACAGACAGCGGGCTTTTCACTGCTTTTCACAGTAAGAGGAAATGCGAGATCCTCTTCAGAGAGTCCCAGCTTCTGTCTGTATTCGTGAATACTTTGTTTGAGGGAGTCTTGCAGCGATTGCTCATAACTTTGCTGGTACTGGATCATGTCTGTTGGGAAATCAGGACACGCTATTAGCCCTGAGACAGGCACTTTGTTGCTAGATGCAATCCTCATCGCTTGTTCGAGGGCGTCACTATGGCCTGGCAATCCTTGTGTTGCAAAAAGTATGTTTGCGAATCGTTTCATACACACCTCCTTGTTTGGTTAAATATTAACCATCCACAAAGTATAATACCTAACGGATAATTGTAACGGCTTGTGACGTTGATGAAATCAATTCTCATTAAGAGACGGATATTGCTTCATTTTGTTTTACGTCACACTCTCCTTTCTTCACAACTATCGCCTTCGACCTAAATAAATTCCGCTACCTAAAGTTGAGACCAAATAAAAACCCAAATTACTCAAAGTTTTTTCTCACCTTGAGTAACTTGGGTATAAGCAATAACACACTTAGTGTCCGGATTTAAATGGATGACCTAAATTTTCACGCAACTTAGTTTAAAGATGCCATCTCAATCACGAATCGGTATGCAAAATTTACGGCTTTAGTGACCTAAAATCGCCGTAACTCAATGTTAAGGTTGTTGTTTTGTCGGTGCCAAAGCAATTTCACGAACACACACACCTTGCGGTTGCTGATAAGCAAACAGCACTGCGCGTGCAATGTCGTCTGCGGCCAACACACCGCCCATATCTACCTTCCAAGCGTCATAACCATCTTTAATATCTTGAGACGTTGTATGTGAAAGTAATTCCGTTTCCACTGCACCAGGTGCAATCGTCGTAACGCGAACATTCGATGACGCAACTTCTTCACGTACGTTTTCAGAAATAGCATGAACCGCAAATTTGGTACCGCAATAAGCAGCATGATCAGGGAATGTTTTCTTACCCGCGATAGAGCTGATGTTAATGATCGTACCACTGTTACGTGCTTTCATAGGTGCTAGGACGGACTGCATGCCATTGAGCAAACCAATTACGTTCACATCAAACATGCGCTTCCACTCCGATGCTTCCTGAGTATCTATCTGACCTAGAAGCATAACGCCTGCGTTATTTACAAATGCATCTACCGGACCATACAACGCTTCAGCTTTCTCAATTGCAGCCTCAAAAGAAGCTTTGTCGGTCACATCTACCTTTTCACAAAGCGTATTTGGTAAGTTTAATGCTTCCAAACGTTCTACACGTCTTGCTAACAAAAGAAGAGCATGGCCCTGTTCACTGAAGTGACGTGCAATCGCTTCACCAATGCCTGAACTAGCGCCTGTAATAACAATTAACTTTTTCATTTTGAATCCTTAATCGAACGGTTTACATCAGTGGCGGTAAGTTTAAGAAAACTTTGTTTGTTGATATATACCGACCTAGTTGAAACACTGTTGTTATACTGCAACAATACTTTTTTGAATTATGAAGAAGTCATCATGCAAACACACATCAACCTTGCGGATATTCGCTCTTTCGTCCTAATCGCTCAACTAGGAAACTTCACGAAAGCAGCAGAGCAACTTGGCGTTTCTCGCTCACACGTTTCACGTCAAATAACAAATCTGGAGCAACAGATTGGTGTCACTTTGCTACAAAGGACCACTCGAACACTGAACCTCACCGAAGCAGGCAAGGTTCTGTATAAACAGTGTGAAACTGCCCTTCACAATATTGATCAAGCTGTTATGGCAGTGGTTGATGATGTAGAAGACTTAAGAGGTGACATTCGTATCAACTGTGTGGGGGGCTATTTAGGAGAAGACGTTGTCGCAGATATCGTTGCTCAGTTTCTAATCCAACACCCACAAGTGAGCATTAACTTAGATTTTAGCAGCCATCGTGTCGATTTAATCGCGGATGAATTCGATATCGCTTTTCGAATGGGAAAGTTAGACGACTCCAACTTTATCGCTCGCAAACTGATCGATGTGGAAATGGGGACATACGCAAGCCCAAACTATTTAGAAACATATGGCTATCCTTCACATCCAAAGGACTTAGAAAAACACGTTTGTTTGACAGGTAGTGTGACACGGTGGGCATTTGAGAACACGAATACAAAGCAGTCAACTGAACACCAGATACGTGGACAGTTACGATGTAAGAGCGGCAGAGTAATGATAAAAGCAGCCTTGGCGGGAAATGGCATCATCCGTGTGCCAACACTTTATTGCCAACAAGAACTCCAGACAGGCAAGCTAAAAGAAGTGTTTACCGACTGGAGCATTCCGAGTGTGGAATTTTCACTCCTTTATCATCACGACCGACATCAACCAAAACGCATCCGAGCCTTTGTTGATTTTACCACGCAATACTTTCGCAAACTGCAGAGTAAAGACAAGTAACCTGCATGTTGGTACCTGTCTATGTATGTTTTATAGGCTGAGCCTGCGAACCTGGGGTTTGTTCTAGAAAGAGTGTGAGCATTTTGACGCTTAAGGCTTGGTTTTCATAAACGTCAGAGGTGTTTGTCCAGTTTGCTTTTTGAAAAATGCAATAAAAGCACTGTCTGACGAAAACTCCAGCCAATCGGCAGCTGCGCTGACTGGCATGCCCGTTGATAACAATTCAACTGCCTTTAAAAGCCTCCACTGTTGCCGCCAATCTTGATAATTCATGCCCGTTTCCGACTTAAATAATCGTGTTACCGTCTTGGTGCTTGCCCCAACTTTGCTTGCAAGAGCAGTAAGCGAAGGAGCTAGAAATGAAGGTTCAACCAACTCTCGACGAAACGTTGTTAAGCGCCGATGCGATGGCAAAGGCAACTGAAACGAATAACGTTTCGCAGCATAAAACTCCTCCCAAAAAAGCGCCGTCGTATTTACCATCTCGCTGCTAGGCTTATCCCACTCCCAAAATGACATTTTATCAATAAGAGCTTGGAGTAAATTATTCACTTCTATCATCGTGATCTTACTTGGACAGGCAAACTCCTCACAATCAAAATACAAAGATCGATACGCCACCACATTCGTCATTAGTGCGCGATGCGGCGTATTAGGTGGGATCCAAACCGCCTTTGTCGGTGGCAAAATACAAATCGAGTCTTCCAGAGCAAAACTCATACAACCTTGAGGTGCGTACAATAACTGCCCTTTCTTGTGCATATGCATACCTGAGTCGTGCTTGCCAATATCCGCAGCAATTCCCACTACATAATTAGTAATCTTGTCTGCATCAAATTGTGTTCTTTCGTTAATAAGCGCCATTTTGTCCGAATATTGATGTATTTGGTTTTTATGTTGTTATTAGATCAATCATAGCCTCATTTATACTGCCCGCCAACTTCATTAACGATGGGTAACAATATGAATACTAAGCCCTCTTTATGGCTCATGCTGGTTATGTTGATGTTTCCGCAAATTGTAGAAACCATCTATAGCCCAGCGTTGAGCTCAATCGCTCTATCATTTGATGTAAACCACGCACAAGCAGCCCAAACATTGTCGATCTACTTCCTAGCTTTTGCCATTGGCGTTGTAGTTTGGGGAGTTCTCGCAGATAAACTGGGAAGAAGGCCCACCATGCTTATTGGGCTCTTTATCTATGGTTGCGCATCTTTACTCGCAACTCAAACCGAAAGCTTTGCTGTTGTCATGGCCGCGCGAGCCCTAAGCGCATTTGGTATCGCGGTAGGATCCGTTGTCACACAGACCATGCTTCGTGACGCGTTTGACGGTCAAGAACTGAGTAAAGTCTTTAGCTTAATGGGGATGGGTATATCAATCAGCCCGGTAGTTGGCATGCTATTAGGCGGGCAGCTTACAGCGCTTGGTGGATACCGTTATGTGTTTTTTGCCTTGTTTTTAATCGCGTTAGTATTGCTCGCTTATAACGTTATTAAGCTTCCTGAAACACAGAAGGAACAGACACCAGTACGGTTGCATCAACTTAGCTGGAAAATGGTAAGAGACGCGCGAATTTGGCGCTCAGGATTATTGGTTGCTTTGTATAACATTGCTCTATTTTCTTATTACCAGCTTGGCGCATTTACTTTCTCAGCACTTGGGTATAACTCCGAACAATTTGGATACAGTGGCATGGTACTGGGGTTAGGCACTCTGCTTGGGAGTTATTTAAACAAATCCCTAGTGTCTAAAAATGTTCGAAAAAGCCAACTACTTTGGCTCTCAGCAGTATTGCTTAGTTTGGGATCAGTCGGTGTGTTGATTCTGAGCCAATCAATCTGGTTTGTTGCTCCAATGGTGTTAGTCGTCATGTCTTATGGGATTGCGATACCCAATACACTCAGTGACGCACTCGTTGATTATAAACAACAGGTAGGTAGCGCAGGCGCTTTATTTGGGCTCATGTACTACATCATGATCGGGACGGGATTAGCGATGGCTGGAACAGTACAAAACTTAGGTGTCGTTCTATTATCATGTAGCTGTTTAGCGATTTTATTAGCGTTTTCTAAAAGGCAAGTTCATACCAACTTGTGACCAGATACTACACATTGCTTGCCTAATCTTCCGAAGATTGGTCTACATCTTTTCTAACAGTTAACTAAAACGTAAATAAAAAGCGCCTTTCGGCGCTTTAATTGTCTACAGCTCTTATTGCCATGTTGGCTCACCGTACTCTTCACAACGTTGCTTGTCGTAATTTTCAATGCGCCCGCGTTTACCTACAAACTGAACCTGAACAACCATTCCAGCTTCAACATATTCACTGAAATAATCGCAAGAAACACGAAAACTAGTATCGCGTATAACAATTGGTACCCATTCATAACCGCCGCTGCGTGGTAAGTAAGACTTGAAGGTAATGACCCCGTCATCTGAAACGTTGATTTCTTCATCATATTCATTCAACTTATAAAAACGTTGTCCATCAAACTCTGCCTTTGCTTTTTCAATTATTTCCTTCGTTGCTGTCGATTGCATCGGCGTATTTGAGACCAGTTGACACCCAACAACAGATGTCAATACGGACAAAGCCAAAGCGAGTTTAGTTATTTTATTCATTTACCTAACCACTGTATAATTATTCAACACTTACCATTTTAAAAGGAGGGAGACCATACTTTATTTTAAAGAAAATAAAAAGCGCCTTTCGGCGCTTTTTATCTGAACATTTCTTATCCAAACGTCTCGAGTAGATTTTCTAGAAAAGCTAACTTTTTATTACAATGAATTTTATTTAGGCTCTCACCGGAATCTATTGCTATTTAACCCCAAGCTTCAAACTCATTAGGCTTTACGTGTTTTATTTTTAATCTAACGTTGGGATCCAGAGCTGTTTCAGTTCCCAATTCACAGTAGTACTCAACAGCATTTTCATCTTCAATCATGTCAACGAAGCTAGCAACGACACTCAACCGTCCACCACCTCTAGTCAATGAAAAGTACGCATTCTTGTTTTCATTTACTTCAAATTTCAAAGGAATGAATTCAGGTTCTTCAAGAGAAATATCTATCCATTTATAGTTATCTAAACTCTTCCCCTTTCGTGGGGCATAAACTGTTTTCAACCCATTTTCGTCAACAACGAAGTACATCGAATTCTCGGCTTGATTAAAACAAGCTTTCAAGCCACCGTCTTTATTTTCCAAATTACATGTGAATACAACAGGGTCTTGTTCGCAGTCTGCATTTACAAAAAATGGTAACGGAAAAATAAATAAAAACCCCACTACCTTAATAAATTTACAAACCATATTAAACTTAAGTTTATCGACTGAATTTAAAAATAAAAACAATACTGAGCCTTGTCAAAATAGAGAACGCGAACATACATCGGACATTCCAAAAAATGAAACATTCATCAACAACTACTCTAGTCTTCTATACTGTTCATAAGTTAATGTCGATCGTCATATCTTGTACAGATTTATATAAATTGTTAACTATAAAATCAGAGAGTGCTCTTCTATCATAACTTTCCAAATTAATAATACTCTCTGGAGATTGCACATTGACTTTATATATCGTTTTTTTTCCTTCTCTTTTATCAAAACTCTCTTCGAGATATAAAACATCGGTTAGAACAATTTTATTATTTTTGTAAGAATAAACCAAAACAAAACTATAATTAGAATTATCTTCCTGTGTTGTTGTTAATATAATATTGTTTCCAACATTTTGGTCAACTGAATAACCCAGTTTCTTTACTAGAGTATTTGATATAATCAATTTATAATTAATATCATCTTCTAAAATATCAGGATAATTACTCTCATTGCCTGAAATCGTTGATATTTGATTATCACCAAGCAATATATCTTGACCTAAAAAACGTTGCTCAGATTTTGAAAAGTAATAATCTCCATCAATTTTATTTACCTCAATTTCAACTTTTTTATTTTTAAGATCTATTAAAAATAAATCTTCAACTTGAGAAAAAGAACTAAAGCTAAATAAAGCTGAGGATATAAATACGATCAACCTTACTAAAAATTTATTCATTACATAAAACCTCATATATATCCAAAAAATACTTTGTTCTTTTTTCTTTGTCAGAACGTGGAAGGCGTGAGTTAACAACATTAGTGATACTATTTGTACTAGCTATAGTTCCGGACACTTTCTCATTCAAATTATTAATATCCCAAAAGCCAAGAGCAGCTAAAAAACCTTCTTTGGTTTTCAAAACCGAGTAAGGGTCATCTGAAATATTAAAACCCAAGTCTTGAATTTTATTTTCCAATCTAGTTTGAACAGCGTCATAGTTATATTTCCAAGTTAACTGTATAAACCCCTTCCCCTTATACCTCAATCCAGAAACGTCCCCTCCCTTGACGAGTACAAAATGGCCATCTGGTGAGTCACAAGAATAAACACGTTTCGCTATCTCATCTTCCTGAGGAAGCTGGCTATAATAATAGCTTCTTCTTCTCACATACTTTTTCTTATCCGCCTGTGAAAGTGCTTTGTATTCACTTTCATCAATTCGTATATAGCCAAGACTAACTGCTTCTTCAGGGTATTTATTGAAGTAACGCTTAAACATTTCTTTTAACCTATCGACAGAATACCATAAGTCCTCTTCATTACCTTCTAGTTTCGAACCAACTTCAGCTCTTATCTGAGCAAAAAATTGTGCTGCTCGTTCATTGGTATTTATTTCAAAGCTACTAGCATATTTATTAAATAAGTCACGCACTTCTTCTCTTTTACTGAGGGAAGAATCTGGAAACATCAGGTTCATTTGCTTTTGAGTCACGTAGTAACCCGAAACAAAAGAATTAACAAAAGGCCAATAATGCCAAAGGCTCTTATCATCGCTTAGTTGCAAATCACCTTGTAAATCTTGCATCCATGAGAACTTATCTGCTCTTTCCAGTTCGAATTGCGAGAAAAGATCAAAGCTATCCATCACTTGATCGCGCCATGGGGAGTTACGGTAGTCCTCTATAGTCACAAAACCAGCGGAGCACTTAATATCTAGAGCTTCCTTTGCGGTCTGATGGATTGATTCATAAAGACTTTGTGACGACTCTGTATGCCAATCTGTAGGATGTTTCACAATAAATCGCTCAAAGTGTTTACGCTTACCGTCTAAGTATACTTTGGCATCGCGAGCAGTGAACGAGGAGAAGTCCGTTACTTGATCTTCTGTCACAGATTCAAGTAATTGCTGAATAAACGAATTACTCATATCAACGGCACCGCTACTATCGGCCCCATCGAGAACAACAAGTGGATTTTCTTCCGCATTTTTGGGAGAAATCTGTTTTTTGAAAAATTCGGGCGGCTCCTCAAAAGAGAACATCTCGATATGCACACGATTATCTTCTTTCTTAGTTCCAATTGCATCGTTACTGTACTCATGCAGTCCCATGTAACCGATATCTTCCCCAGCTGAAACCTTTATCCCCTCTCTAAATAGGAGTGGGAGTAAAGAAACCACACTACCGTCCCTAATCATTGCCGCCTTGTCCGACATCCATTTAGGTTCTGAAACTGGTTCTGATAGGACAGCAGAGGAATCTTCTAAAATGTCAAAGTCACTATTGAGACCCGAAGCAAACCAAACAATCTTGTTTAACAGTGCTTTTTCGCTACCACTTGCCGATTTACCATTCTCTACCACACGGCACTTTATCATTTTGTAGGTATTTTTGTCGATCTGGTATGGATGGGTCTCCTTCTCTTCTGCATACAGGTATTCAAGTAATGTTCCTTTAGACATCGACTGTTTTTTTTCACCAGAATTAGTAGGCACATCACTATGTTTGAAAGTGCGTACATTTCTCGCTTCTTGTAAACGGTAACGCGTGGTTATAGATGAATTGGCGCCAATATCTGAAGGTGGCGCAAGGTGCATATAAAGTGTATAGAACTTAAATACATCTTCATTATCTTCGGGGTTTACAGCCTCATGCTCGATAAGCACAAAGTTATTACTATACTTAAACTCTTGCTCTTGGTACGTTGATGTTAGGTAATCAGGATTTATGCGAAATGCCACTATTTTTCCATCAAGCATCGCTTGAATAGGTCTGAGCCCTTTCCCCCACGGTAACATTTTTGATGTTAAGTGAATGCCACTATGCCAACCGTACCCTTGTCCTATTAAATAACGACCGCTCTTAGCTTGATCAAACAATTTCGTAAAATCACTGAGCGTGTAGTAAGCGTCACCTTCTCGTTGCGCTATCGGAAAAACTGCATCCATGATTTAAATGTCCTAGTCAGAAAAGTTATCGTCAAAAGTGACAAATGATGGGCGGTTCAAGTTGTTTGACTTCGTGTACACCACCGCATTAACCCTACCTAAATTAGTAGCAAAGCTAGATTGGCTCGCTATGTTAACGGTACTCCCAAGGGCCATTGCCGATATAGAAATTAGGGTGTCATTTTTGGTTTCGAAAATTTGGCTAATGACGTCAGGAAGTGCTTGTTTGAAGTGGTTAAGTGCTTTTTTATAACCGTTTATACCCTCTTCAACAGAACTCAACGACCTTGCAGAAGCTTGGCTTTGTATGAAATCTAAACGACCGATGATTTCACTGTTTAGCTCATCGATGTATGAACAGATTTGATTGTTTATCAACGTCCATAAAACAAACTGCAAATACTTCACAGTATTCCCAGTCCCTAAAAAGCGAAGCTTCGCTAATAATTCATAGGGAGGCTCAAACACATCAGCTTGATATAAGACTCTCAATATATCGCCATTTTCGTGCACTTGCTCCAAGAGCAGTTCAACTAAAGGTTCATATTTCTCTAGCGCAGTAGTATCAGTTTGGATGTGATAAAGTGCCGAAACATAAGCATCAGAAAAATCTTTAGAGTGATTTTGACTAATCGCATAAGGAGACGATATACGGCTTTGCTCTAACACAATATCTTTAAAGTCATCATCACTGAAGGATGGGGACATCAATATCCCCCAGTCATTAGCAACCCCAACACGATCCTCCCAAAATGGCGAGCGGCGACCTGCGACAAACGTACAAAAATCATTCGGATCAGGGTAAGTTTCCGTCACAATATTTTCAGCTAAAGATTGGTTCGGCGTATAAGAGTCTTGAGTTTCGCTGAGCACTAACTTGCATTCTTTTAGAGCGAGACCATTAACAGTTGCTTTTCCGCTAGAATCCAGCGCTCCACTCCCAATGACAGCACCTGAAGGTTCGACTAAAGAAAATTGTGCATTAGAGTAAGGGAGCCCATTTGGATATTTGCATTCTATATCCAACGTATACGTCCCTTCCTGATCTTCCGTAACAGAAACCGATGGGTTTTGTGCCCCACCCAAACACATGGTGTTGGCTTTGTTCATGGTCATTTGATCGGACAGGCGACATACGCCCTTACCTTCAAATTTAACCGTTGGTGAGGCTGAAATGAATTTTGCTTCAGCTTCTATCGTGCCAGAGGAAACGCCTTTTCTGTCACCGCCCGCATCGCCGGTACTTTTTGAGAACGTACTGCCCTTGATAGCGACACTGTTACCGCCATCCATAGAGACTGTCGTAGTCCCACCAGCAAGGTCTGCTGATTTAGCATTGTTGCCATAAGGGATAGGGACGACTGGCTTGCCGACCTTAGTTAAACAAACATCTGGGAGCGTTGCATTCGCTTCACCACCTGAGCCTTTATGAACTATCGAAAGTCCATTCGCACCAACTGTTACGCCCATAACCAATCCATTTGAATTTTATTGATTGAATGATAAAAGAGATCGCAAACTGCAATCTCTCTAAATAACTAGTGAATTTCACTAAAAGACCAGTGATATTCACAATAAGCCCTAAAACTGGCAGAAGATCTCATTTTAGATCTCTGGTTATCTATACATTTCAAGCAGTTGCTGAAATTTTAAGTCTATGACGATGTAGGTTGCCGCATACATAAGCACAAACGTCATCGCACTAAGACTTAAGATCAGCTTGGGTGAAATTACCCTTTTTAACGGCTTCTTTAGATATTTAGCTTTAAGGTTGATTAAAGAAACTTTTTCTTGTTCTGCTAGGCGGTCATCTCGCACTAATCGATAAATGGTGCTGCCAATTTCCGCTAACTTTTCGTTGCCACGCTCTTCACGGCCGTACTTGCCTTGGAAACCAAGTTGAAGCAATAAATAGAGAAACTCTATAACGTGACGGTATTTGCGAGGGTCGGCTTTTAAGCGGTCGAGAATAACGAAGAACTTATCACCACCAGACGTTTCATTATGGAATTCAGACAGTAAGCTGTTCTGGCTCCAGTGACTATTTGCCCCCCATTCTTGCCGACAAACAGATTCATCAATCGCCGCACACAAGCAGTAACGAATTACAAGAACCGAAGCACGATCGAGCTCCATTTCATTAAGTTTTCGTTCGCCTTTTCGAATCTCACGTGCCACTTGTTCACGAAATGGCATCGGGTCATCAAGCCAAGGGATCGAAGACATACAAGACAGACTGGCGATCAACCATGAGAACTGGTCCACTAGCGGGTTAATACCCATGTTATCGATAGATAGATCTTGTACTGCGATGTTTCTCGACAAGTCAGGCGCTGGCATTACCTCCATTGGTTTGCCAGGCTCTGGTTGGAATAAGACTACGGTGACGTCGGTTTCTGCGTAACTCATAGACGAACGGCCCAAAGTTGCAATGATAAGTTAGCGAAATCGCCCGCAACGTGAATCGCAATCGCAGCAGTGTTCTTCAATGCCATCCACTCTTCGCCCGTTTTATCGAGCTCGAAATAGGTGTAGCCAGCGTGATACGGCAGCGCACGTGGCACTACTGGCATTGGTTTGATCTCAATCCCAGGCAGTTGAAGGTTAATCAAGTCACGTATGTTATCGATAGAACCGATCTTCGTTTGGCTGACAAACTGGGTATGCAGGACATCCAAGGTCACGTCAGCTTTAACTGCGAGGATAAAGGTCGTCGTATCGATGATCTTATTGTCAGGGATTGCTGCCGTTCTGATGCCATAGTTCTGATCTTTTAAGGTCAGTGGAATTGCTCTTTGCTCAGACATCACGCTCAATGTCATTTTCGCACTGTCTAGGACGCGAGAAAGACAGCTAGTAAGATCACCATGATTGTACTTCGTAAACTCAATAGGTCGGCGTGTCGTTGAGCACAGCGTCGAAAGCTCACCTTCTGCCTGAAGAAGAATTCGATACAAAGACTCAGGATGCACAGCTTCTGTGCTGGCGAAATGCCAAAACAAGGGTTCGTATCGGTTGAGCGCTTGCAATAGCATAAAGTCAGAAACCGATGATACACCTTGTTGATCCACCACCCCTAATCGCTGAACTATCGATTCCGCGCGATGCTTCAACATAGAAGCAAACTCGGTCGCAAATTTACTCAGTACTGTCGACGCATGAATATCGATACAGGTAGGAATGAAACTATCATCTAAGATCACGCTGCCATCAGGCTTCACTTCTGAGATCTTTAAGATCGGAATAGACGTGTAAGCACTCTTATCTTCATGATCGTACATTAAGCAAAAGTTAAGCTTACCGACGACGATATTTGCCATGTCTTCCGAATCATAACAAGCGTCAACCGCTTCTTGAGATTCCATCGTATAGCGCGCACCGTCTTTTTTGATACCAAACAACTCAGAACGTTCCGATGGTAACGGACAGCACAAATAAACGACTTTATCGGCAATAGAAGGATCTACATCTTTCACTTCAGGCAGCTCGGCAAGCAACGGAAGCTCAAATGGTGTCCGGTCTTGTAAAATACCTTCAGCACGAGTAATACCGATTTTACCCAGTGCTAGTAACTGAGAGTTGATTTCTAAACGTTTAATTCCCCAATGCAAAGGCGATGCATTGGCACTCAGTAGGCTCGATAGTTTACTTTGCGAACGATCGAGTTGTTGAAAATGCTGCGGCTTCATGAACATTCCATCTTGCCAAACAACTGGATTGTATAAAGACATGTTTCTATCCCTTAAAAGTAAACCTGTTCAATGCCGCGAGTGTTATCAGAAATTAACTCACTGCCCTCTAACTTGAGCTTGATGTAGTACTCGCTCTTCTCTTCAATAACTTCCACTTTTCGCCATGACGAACCATCAATATCACGAAAAGCCACTGAAAAACCGACGGCACGAGTGTCAGGGTCTAGCGTTAGCATTTCATGAACTTTTCCACCTGGCTGTATTTGATATTCGTAACGTTTGATGTACTCATCACCCAACGACGCTTTATCGCTCTCAAACAAGGCAAAGAAATCTAAGCTTCGGAACAATACTGGCGAACTTAATTCGTGAAGACGGAGAATAACTGGAGATGACTGGCCCCCATTTCTCACATTGAGTACAGGTGATGCCTCAATAACCAATTCAATCGACGAAGTTTCTGGTGTGATACCTGTGGACTCTTTAAATTGATCCCACATGGAACAACCGGACAACATGGCAAATCCGAGTAATACGGCGATACTACGCATGGTTTCCCTTAATCACTTTGTTATAGTTTTTCTTAATCAGCCCTTTTAAGGATGTTTCATTAAGCAGGCGACGATTATTAGTGTAGAAATCTAGGTATTCGGCCCACAGCTTTGACTTAGTTGAGAACAAAGACTGGCTAGCGACCCTGTTAGCAAATGCTACGGGATCGTTCGTTTCAGACTGTTCTAAAACGAGCTCATTCAGTGCTTTGTTAAACATAACTTGGTGGTCGTTCAGCTCATCGAGCATTTGTTCAACCAGTTCATTTGGAGCCAGTAATTGCTGACTATTCAAAGTGAGCATTAGCTCTGCAATGTTCGAGTTAGCCTCACTCGCACTCTGCTCATCCTTTAACGATTCCACTTCGTGCAACTCTTTCTGTAGGTTATCAATACATAAACGCAAGCAAGTGCCCATTTGCTTGAATAACTGCGCCTCGTTTGTCATCAACTCTGGATTTCGAATACCCAAACCATCAAAAAACGCTTGCGCTATATCTTGAGAGCAAACGGCCGCATCAGTATCGACTTGTGCTTTCGTCGTACTGTTTATCGCGTGCTCTGCCGTAGGTATTTGAAGTTGCTGATTAGTGTTAGGAGAAGGCGTAAAAGATTGGGTCATCTCTTCCCATTTTGACCCTGTGTTAGCCTGCTCTACGACCATCTCAGTAACATTAGGCGTACGATGTTGTCTTTGAATAGTGCTATCTGGGGCTACCGTGCCAGGTTGCATCACCTCAGCTGAGGCAATATCGGCTCTATGTGCCTTACCGCTTTCTGGCGCTAATGCATCATTGACTGATGCGTTACTCTTGGTTTCCGCAGCCATCCAGTCTTCAGGGATTAGGCTTGGCTGATCGAATTCGGAATATATACTGAAACTGTCATCGACCACCTGACGCGTGCTTTCCACGGTTCTAGGTTGTTCAGATTCTGTACGCTCATTATCACGAATTAAGTAATCGTCATCTCGCTGCATCGAAAAGTTAAGGTGAGCAACAGGATCATGACAATCAATGTCATCCTGTTTCGTCTCCATAAACAAATCTTCTAAGGCACCGACTTTTTCTTCCTCTTCGACAACCGCATCTCCTAGACTAACCAGAGGATCGCTAGATACTCGCTCAGGAGCAATATCAGCGGCGATGTCTAGTGTTGAGGTAACGTGCTCAAGAGAAACACCAATCTCATATTGCCCTAAATAAATGATGTCACCATCAACTATCGCAACGGGTTGATTTTTTAGTATTTTATTCCCATTTACCATTGTGCCGTTAGTTGATACGTCACTTATATAGTAGGTATCTCCATACACGCTGAGCAAACAATGAGTGCCCGATATAAAGCGGTTGTGATCGGCTAAAGACACGCTACAGCTTGGGGAACGACCTATCGAACCACCACTTTCAGGCATTTCAATATGCTTTGCACCGGTGTATTCCTCTGGACACTTTGAGATAAATAAAACTAGCTGATTTGAGTACATTTACGAACCTCAAAAGAGCAAAGAAACTGATAGTTCAAGCCCACCAATTCCATCATTTACAACCGGAAGGATATAAGAGGCCTGCGGGATAATTTGTATATGGGCGTCAGGATTACTGCCTAACTTTATAGCAGTACCAAGGGTCACAACCGCACCTAACTCAAACTGGTCGATGTCTTCAACACTCTCATAACGATAGCCCTCTTGGTCTACTTGCCAGCGATTAGAATATTGCGAGTAACCGACAGACAAGCCCGCACCAACGTATGGCGTGAAAACACTCCAAGAAGTCAACGCATATTGAGGAACAACACGAAGTTCATAGTTCGTCGCTTCTTGATATAAGCCGTTTGCTGGCGCTTCAATATCTTCTGCTAGATAGTTTAGCCCTAACCACCAACGCCAACGGTTATTGTTTTCATCAATAGGACGAGTATGAACCAAGCCGAACCTAAGCGTATCCTGCTCACCACTTTTACCTTCATCGTATTTAATGCTATCGATAGTCAACATACTGGTAGAGAGTCCATATCGCTCCCCTTTTGCCATTACAACAGAAGAAAATAGACACATGGCTGAAATCAGCCCAATTTGACTTGGTTTTAGCATTTCGTCCCTCTAGGAAAACCGATATTCTACTTAGAGGCGAAAGATATCAATTATATTCTCTTTTTCAATAAGCCTAAAAAAACACCTATAATTTAATACATTTCAACTATCAGGTTGGTTGTTTTACCTACAAACAAAAACTAAAGAACCGACTACAGATTAAGTGACGAGACAGTAAATCTTTCTATTTAAATAGAAGTAACAGAATTTGATTGCTAATTGGACAAAACGTAATCTCCGATAACAATTTAGTTACTTTTTAATCAACGTTCTCATCTTCATATATAAGTTTCTTCTTATAAATAGACTTAACTATTGATATTAATATTATGAACAAAGATCACACTAAAAGTAATTTAATTTCTTTTAATGAATTTTTATTATCTAATCCGCTTATTTTGTCTATAGAATTGCGACAGATGTGCACTGCTTATAATTTAATATAACAGTAGTGAAATCCTATATAACTTAATACTTCTATATGATCAGTTGGAACTTTCCTTATGTTTTTTACCGACTTCGCTCGAAGACCAATCGATGAAAATAACCCAAGCGGCTCTAATCCTAATGGTTCTGAGGATTTTGACGAAATTAAACGTCAAATAAACAACCTGAATAAAGTCACAGGGAGAGTCTCGTGGAAAACGGTTCAAACACTCTCAAAAAAGATCTTGAGTACCCAAGCGAAAGACCTACGTTGTTGCTGTTACTTTACCGTTGCGTCAACCTATAACGACGGCTTAAGAGGCCTTGTTGAAGGGTTAAACTCAATACTTGATGTGTGTGTCGTATATTGGTTCAACGCGTATCCAGAGCATTCAAAGTCAAAGGCACGAATGAGCGCTATTGAATGGATGGTAGAGCATACTGAAAAACGAATTAATAAGCATCGGGCGTTACCAGAAGAGCTTCCATTGATAGAGGCAGCACATCAATTATGCTTGAGGATTGAGGAAGAGCTTCGTCTTCATTACGGTATTGAAGCGCCGTCATTAGGTCGCATTCGCCGTATTTTGAATCAATGGATTGAGCAGATAAAAGAACAACAGATTGCGGCTGAGTTACGCGAGAAAAAACAAGCCAACACTAGCGCTCCTGCAGCAACGCAGAAGGCACCTGAAATTAAAGTGAATGTGTCTCCCTCTCCAGCACCGGTGTCATCACCCAACCTAAATAGCCAAGAGAAAGCATCACCGGCAAAGTCTGGTCGATTTATGATCTACTTCGTTATTGGTTTGATTGTTACTGCGATATGTTCACATTTCATGTACGAGCAACAACGTTATCGAACATTGGAACAAAAAATTAATCAAGCTTCACTTAATGAACTTGTAAATTTGGTCGCCTCGTTAGATTACGAAAATAAAAAATATGCTCAGTCATTGAAAACGCAGGCCATTAATCGTGTCGATATTATGATGAATAACTGGTTTTTAGACTCGGCAAAAGTAAGTAACGTCAGCGAGCTCGATAGCTTGACCAATGAATTAATCGCGATCTATCCGGATTCGTCTTCTGCACAGCAACTACGTCAGAACTTTTTGACACAGAGCGCCCATTTAGAAGACCAGTTTATGGATGTTTATAAGCGATTCTCAGACGCAAGAACGGTGTTTGCCAACGTAGCTAGACAGAATGTAGATAAGAACTCTGAAAAGGCGTACGAATACAGTAACTCGTTATTCCCGCTTTTAGGTCGTATTGAATACGCTGAAAAGTATTCACAGCAAAAGGAAATTGACCGCGCAACCCTTTTACTGAACATCTACCTATATAAATTGAGTCAGCTACAAGCTGAAAAAACTGACAATAAATAACAATACAATTAAAGAAGTTTTAGGCTTATGTTCAAACAAAAACTGTTTAGAAATCCAGTGGTGATTTCTACTATATTGATGTTTTTAGTGGCTGCAATTATCACCACTATTTATCTGCTTTTTCTTGACGAAATCGATCAACTTTATCTTTGGCTGACCCTTGGTGCTATCGCCATTGTTTACGTCACTTTTCAATTCACATTATGGTTGAAGAAAAAGAACAACGCTAAAGCTCAACATTTGGAAACCGAGGAAGAAGCACTTTCTATGGTTATCCAGCCTCTTCTTGCTAACTCAGGCAAGAAACCAATTTACCTGATGCTTGGTAATAAAGGGTCAGGGCGACGTCAATTTTTATTTAATTCTAGTGCAATTAAACCGATGGATCGCACTAGAACCGCTAAGAATGACTTTTTTGAATGGTACGAATCTGACAGCGCTGTATACATCAAACCAGACCAACGCTTAGTGTTCCAGGAAGTATCAAGCAGTGATGCTTCTTTATGGAATACGTTCATTGAAGAAGTTATTCATCATCGACCTCGAAAGCCATTTTCTGGGTGTCTATTCTTCACCGATTTCGAGTTCATGATCGTCTCTGAGCCAGAGCAAAAAGAGTACACCATTTCGTCGTTATTGGCGCGCTTGAGTACCATCAACTCTAAAACGTCTTCAGCATTGCCAATCTATTTGATTATGTCAAAGCTAGACAAGTTAGATGGCTTTAAAGAATACATGCACTTTAGCTCTCTCAAGACACGTGTTGAGTTCCTCTCTATCCCACTAAAAGAAGCCAAAGGTGTATTTGCAGAGTACTACCGCGATAGCTATCGAAATCTAGTGAGAGTGCTTGAAAGTAATGCGCTAGATGCATCCGCTAATTCAACGGACATTGATGAGAAACAAGCAATACTCGCTTTCCCTAAGCAGTTTGAGCTATGTCAGTCTGAAGTCAGCTATGTGCTTGAGCGTCTATGTGATGTTAACAACGGTGTCTATTCACTAGACATCCGTGAGATTTTCTTTAGTTCGAGTCTGCAAGGCGGTCGCAAGTACAATTTACTTGCAAAAAGTTGTAGTAATTACTTCAACTTACCTATTATCGCGTCAGAGCATACTCAGTTAACAGAAACGCCTTATTTCTCTCGCTTTCTGATTGATTCACAAATATTGCCGGAAAGCGACTTTGCGGGCGAAAACAAGACGTATCTTCGTCTAATTCAGAGACAAAGCCGTTTGGCAATACTCGGCTCTATTATCCTGCTTACTGGGGGCAGTTACTTCTTTTTCACGACATTAGACAGTAACTTACATGTGATGAATCAACTCTTGAGTATCGATGACAAATCACAAGTGGAGCAAGATGCAAGATTCGATGAGCTTTTAGCGAAGGCGACGAAAACAATAGAGCCTTCTTATGGGGCGTGGCTTAAAGGTTCTAAGGCTTTGGATGAAGAGATATTACCACTCAACATTAGCCGTTTGGATCAAAGCACTCGCATCGCTTACGAAGCTTTACTTAAGGACGTTGCTCAACAGTTAATACCTCTTATTGAGAAAGGTTACCGTCTACAACTGACACAAAATCAAAACACTTTTACACGCGCTTTACCTCTATTGAAGGGGTATCTAATGCTAAACGATCCAACAAAGCGTGATATCCGTTTTTTGCGTCATCAAACTCTCCAAATGATGAACGATTTAAGCAACCAAAGTGACGTCGTCAATCAGGCGATGCGCTATTTGGACGCTTACTTTAGCACGCAGTTTGATCCAATTGATATCAATATGGATCTTGTTCGCGCAACACGTCGCTCATTGCTAGCAAATTCGAATGTTGATCTCGTTTATGCAGGCATTTTAAACGAAGCAAATTCGATTGATTTAGGAACCCTAGATCTGCAACGAGCTGTGGGTTTCGAGTTTAGCAATGTATTCAACACACCAATCGATAGTGAACGCTTGATCGTAGATAAGATCTATACCTCCACTGGCTTTAGCACTTTTTATCGACCACGCGTGGACCTAATGTCACAACAAGTCATCAGTGACAACTGGGTTTTAGGTCTGTCACAACACGTTATTCCTACTAGTGAAGAACAAGAAGCCTTCAAAGAGGAAGTACGTAAAAAATATACTGACGACTACATCAGTAATTGGCGCAATGCGCTGAGTGAACTAAAAGTCCAAAACTATGACAATGTCGGCGATCTAACGAACGCGATAGACTTAATCTCGGGCCCTTCTTCACCAATGACAACCGTACTGAAACAGGTCTATGCCAACACACAATTTTCACCCGTTGGTGAAAAAAATGCTCTGATTTCAAAGCTAGACCCGAAACTCGTGGCAGCGGCAGACTCCGCATCAGACGCAGTAGAGGAAGTAGTTAAGCCTGATTACTTGTTGATGAAACGTGTTGAACAAGCTTTCCACTTATTAAACCAACTTCAGGTCAGTGAAACACCAAACTCCCCTACTCCTTGGGATGAGACCGTAACAGCGTTAAGCCGTGTTCGCACATATATGAAAGACATCGCTGATGCACCTGACCCGCAAATGGCGGCGCTAGCGGCAGCTCAGCATCGAATGAACAGCAGTGAAGCTGACCCATTAATCAAACTTAAACAGATTGCCCAAAAATCACCGGAACCCGTTCGTAGCTGGTTGTTAGATGTGGTTCAACAAAGCTGGTCAGTCATGATTAAAGAGTCCGCTAAAGGCATTCAAACCCAATGGTACAGCGAGATTTACACCAAGTTTAAAGAGATAGGGCTAGGACGATACCCATTTGATCTAACAGCGACCGAGGAAATCTCAATTGAAGATTTTGAATTACTGTTTGCTTCCGGTGGTTTGTTAGACACATTTATTCAGAAAAATTTTGCACCGTTCTACGATACCAATTTATGGACGCCAAAACAGGTGGATGGCGAGACGATGCCAATCTCTCCGGCTCTGTTAGTGCAACTGCGTAACTATAACGTTATTCGAGACACATTAATTAATAAAAGCACTAACCGCGTTCATATTCCGTTTAGTGCAAGAGTACTCGATCTTGATTCTAGTGCGATTAGAGCGAGCTTAAAAATTGCAGATACCAATATAAGTTACTACCACGGTCCAAGCCGCATTCGTGAAATGGCATGGCCACCGCAAAATGGTGACTTCAATATTAGTATCACACTCCAGGATGTAACCGATGAAGGCAGACAGCACGTTTTAAATAAGAGTGGTCAATGGGCGATATACAGATTGCTAGGTGACTCGACCTTGACAAACACTCATAACGGCAGCTTTGTCAGTGACATAAAAGTGTCAGGGAGGGACTTGAGCTTACGCATCACTCCGTTGACACAGAAAAACCCATTCACTCTTGCTGAGCTGTATAACTTTACGCTCCCAGAGTCGATTTAATAACAATATAAAAACAAAATAGGCAGAACACATGATTTCAAACATGACTTTACAAGGTTTAGATAAATTAGATCGAAAAATACTTTCAAGTCTATTGTCGAATGGGCGAGAGTCGATTGCGAATCTATCCCGAAACATTGGTTTGTCTCGAACAGCAGTAGCAGAAAGAATTAATCGTTTAGAAAAGACCGGTATTATCAAAGGCTATACCGCACAGATTCGCGTAGAAAATGAAGGGCGAAAAGCCGCTAGTTATCTACTGATCTCTTGTGAAAAGGGTAAGAAGAATGATGTAACGAATGCACTTAAAGAAATCCCTGAGGTTCGCTTAACGAGCGTTGTTGGTGGCAACTTTGATATTATTGCCCTAATTGAAGCGCCCGACCTGCAGTCTATTCATCATCTTTGTAATGAAATTGAATCATTTAACGGCATTCAAAGGCTTGATACTACCGTTGTACTGCACCAGCCGATCAGTCGTTAAGCTTTTCTGACCTCTTTGAGGAAAACATAAAGGGCCGCTCGTTGAGCGGCTTTCTTATATGCTTCCGATAAGTCGAATTTTGGCGTCTTTATCACCTGGGTTGCCAAGCCAGAACGTTTGACCTAGTTGGTTCCCTTCTCCATTACCCAGTTTGTTTTCTGGAATACTGTCTAAGTTAACTGTCAACTTTAGGTCCCACGACATTGGGTCACGCAGAATAAAGCGCATCAAGCCCACCAGCGTCTTATGTAACTCACCATCGTAGGAAAACTGCTTAAACGTTTCAAAATCAATGTTGTCGATACACAAGTTAAACTTGCCGTTCAAATCCGCAATGCTTTGTCCCAAGTGTAAGCTTTGCCCCAATACACAATTGGAGCGGTTGAGTTTGTTACGTTGGCTTTCTGCAATCTCGACCCGCCGATAAACCCATTCTTCGATTCGCACATTCGGCAGTGAAAAGTAGTGCGAAACAATACCGGAAATAAGCTTGGGTGAGCGTGTACGCGTAGATAACTGGTTCACGTAAGACAGAACTTTCGCTCGATCTAACTCCGCTACTTCACAATCTTGCATAACGCTAGAAAGACCAGCCAAATGCAGTATGCGCCCAGAAAAAGCATCGCTTGCCCCGCTTTTGTACTGCACGTGATATCGGTATTTCTTCCAAACACGATACAGTAAGCTTGTATAGCGGTTGTGGAAAAAGTCGAAGAAATCCTTCACTGGGTTATCATCGGGATCACGACCGACGAGTTTCTCAGTGTAAGACGCAGGCAGGGGCGAGCTTGAACCATGCAAGCCAAGAAAGTTCGTCTCAATACGTGAATATTGCTGTCCGTTTCTTTCCATATGAGTAATAAAGTCCATATCACTCTTTGGAAAGCACAGGTTTGGCGACACGCTGAACTCAATTCGCTCTTGGTGAAAGTATTTGTTCTCGCCCACGGCAACAAAATTTGAGTTTGGCTCCAGCTGGTAGTGTTTCTCTAACAGCAACACCGCTTGGTAGAAACTAAACTCATTCGACTTATCAGAAAGTGTGTTAATCATAGTATCGTCTGCTGCCCGATTAGGCTTGCCCAGTTGTAAACCTCGCCCGTCGCTTCATCGAACACCTCTAGTTCGGTAAAGGAGTTCACACTCGAATACAAACGGATAAATTCATTCAATACCGTGGCCATAAGGAACATATCGCCTTCATTTACGAAGAACTTAGAGTCCGTCACGAGCTTGAATTGGTTACCACGCACAGATACACCACGAAATACGCGATCGATTGGTTTCATCTCTGAAGAAATAATGCCATCAAGTCGATGAATCGACGCGCGGTGGGCTTGTCTATCGACTCGAGAGTGGAAATCATAAGTCGAGAGCAACACTTTCAACACATCGATATTGGCCAAAGACAAGTAGTTGAGCGACATGTTGGCAATCAACTGCCATTGAAGCTCACCATTAACCTGAGGACTTACTGACTGTGTTGGCTTAGTAATGTTTTTAAACGTCGCATACGTTGGCGATTTGTGCGTCGCGTACGTGATGTCTCCTACTGACAGGCGCTCCGCTAAGTCCGCGTTACTGCATTGCAGTTTCATCAATACTGTTTCAGTCCCTAAATCCGCGATGTCGCCATTGTGAGTATGGAATGAGATATAGCGCTCTAACCCTCTTCCGCTTACTCGCTCGCCCACTTTGGATTTGTAGAACTCTCGCTTATCACGCTGGTTGATTTGGTGCTCAAACGATTCAAATTCAATCAGTGGTTTTCGGCGACGCTCGTCTTTACTCCAGCTCTCCACTTGCTCAATGGAATAAACCTCGTAATGCTCCTGAGTGTTACTTTGTGGACGCACCTTGTACTCGTTTCGTCGATGCTCTAAACGGATTGGATCGCCGTCTTTTTCAAACAAGTTGACGGCAGGTGTGCAGTGCAACCTTAAGTGTTTATCTTTAAGCACCACTTCTGAAGGCAAAGCACGCTTAAAGTGGAATTTGATTTTGACCGTACTGCGTTGGGGAATGCCTTTTAACCACTCTAAACCCTTGATGTCGAAGAACATGAACTTATCTGGCAAAGAGAAGAATTCTTGCAGCAAGCGGTAACCTGCGAAGGAGTTTTTACTGTAAGGCAGCAGCGCTTCGTCTTCTTCATGCCCCACTGGCTTAACGTATTCTGGCCCTAGGCGGTGTTTGTAGCCACCACCAACATCTAGCTCGACGTAATCTAGATAACGGAACAGCCATAAGAAGACAGTGCGAGTAATATGAATCTCACCATGCAGGTGCAATCGCAGCGTGTCTAAACCTATCCGAGACAGCTCAAGGCCATGCTCCGTCGATAACGTCACATCAATCATCGAACTGGTGCGGCTGTTAGTTTGTTCAATGTTAGTAATCGTAATTGGGTATAGATTGACGTCATAACAAGTACGGAACAAACACTGCGTGCCTTCTACCTGCTCGCTGGCCATTTCCGCACCACGTTTCACCACGGTTTTCTCAGTAACACTTCCGGTATGCGGTTTTAGTTCGCTAATACACAAAGACGGAATCGAACGCATGTAATGTGGCCACAGCAAAGTCATCAGAGATTGCGTTAGCTCAGGAAGTTCATCGTCAATCTTTTCGCGGATGCGTCCGGTCAAAAAAGCAAAACCTTCCAGCAGTCGTTCGACATCTGGATCAAAAGTTCCTTCAGAGAGAAAGTGAGTTAACTTCGGATGATATTTGGCAAACTCACTACCCGACTCGCGTAAATACGTGAGTTCATCTTGAAAGTATTTACTGTTACTCAAGTGGCACCTACTAAACGTTAAATTGGCCGTCGGTTCCCATGAAGACATCGATCGACATTGGGACTTTACCGCCGTTATGGGAAACTTCGCCGCGAATACCAAAGCCGAGTTGTAATGGATTATGGTGGTCTTCACGGTAATGAACCTCGACATTAAACAGTCGGGGCTCAAAGCGTTCTATGGTTGACGTGATGTTTTTTTGAATATGGCGAACGAGGTTTGTGTTGTTAGAAAGTACGTCGTTAAAATCTGGCAGACCATACTCATTGTCGATCATTGCGTTGCCGGAGTGCGTATTCAACAAGTCAGCGAGATGCGAGTGAATGGATTCAATCAAATGCTTATGAGACACCACTTTCTCGAAGCAGTTTTTTGGTTCTCCTAGCTCGATCCGCTCTAAAAGACGGTAACCTTTTTCCATATGCGGTCCTACGAAAAAAGCAGCCAGTCTTCACTGGCTGCTTGATGGTTTCAGTAATGGGTTATTGGTCTAGCTTACCAACTAGAGACAAGTCGAAGCTTGCGCCCATGTACTTGAAGTGAGGACGTACAGACATCGATACTTTGTACCAGCCTGGATCGCCTTCTACGTCTGATACTTCAACCTTCGCAGCACGAAGCGGACGGCGACCACGAACTTCCGCTGGCGGGTTCTCTTGGTCAGAAACGTATTGACGAATCCACTTGTTCAATTCGATTTCTAGGTCAGAACGCTCTTTCCAAGAACCAATTTGCTCACGCTGTAGCACTTTGATGTAGTGCGCTAAACGGTTGATAATGAACATGTAAGGAAGCTGAGTACCTAGCTTGTAGTTCATCTCTGCTTGTTTGCCTTCCGGCGTATTCGCAAACACTTTCGGCTTTTGAACAGAGTTTGCAGAGAAGAACGCCGCGTTGTCAGAACCTTTACGCATGGTTAGCGCAATGAAGCCTTCTTCTGCTAGCTCATACTCACGACGGTCAGAAACCAGGATCTCGGTTGGGATCTTAGTCTCGATTTGACCCATAGCTTCAAAGTTGTAAACCGGTAGATCTTGTACAGTACCACCGCTTTGAGGACCAATAATGTTCGGACACCAACGGTACTTAGCAAATGATTCACTGATCTTAGACGCCATCGCGTACGCTGAGTTGCCCCATAGGTAGTTATCATGGCTGTCTGTCACTTGCTCATCGTAGTCAAACGCCTTAATTGGGTTATCTTCAACAGAGTAAGGCGTACGTAGCATAAAGCGAGATGTACATAGACCTAAATAACGTGCATCTTCGTGCTCACGCAGACCACGCCATTTCGCGTACTGTGGACCTTCGAATACAGACTTCAGATCTTTTAGGTTTGGCAGCTCTTCATAGCTGTCTAGGCCAAAGAATTTAGCCGATGCCGACGTGATGAATGGTGCGTGAGACATTGCGCCTACGTTCGCCATGTATTCCATCAGTTTGATGTCAGGCGAAGAGGCAGACATAGCGTAATCACAAATGACGGCGCCAACAGGTTTACCACCGAACTGGCCGTATTCACGTGTGTAGATTTGCTTGTACAGGCCAGACTTCACCACCTCTGGAGCGTCTTCGAAGTCATCAAGAACTTCGTCTTTCTTCGCAGAGATCAGTTCAATTTGAATGTTCTCGCGGAAGTCAGTGTGATCAACCAGGTACTTAAGGCCACGCCACGTTGATTCAATCGCTTGAACTTCTTCGTTGTGAAGAATTGCATCAACTTGCTTAGACAATTTTTGGTCGATTTCAGAGATCATCAGATCAACCAGAGATTGGTCGACTTTCTCTGTGTTCGAACTGCTTAGTAGCTCACTGATGAATGCTTCTACGCCGCGTTTTGCAACGTCAAAACCTTCATCACTTGGCTTTAAACGTGTTTCGTTAAGAATGCTATCCAGAAGTGAGCCTGATTCAACTAAGGCTGCTTCTTGTTCTGGCGCTTGTGCTTCTGCAGACATGATATCCCTTACTCTTCTTTCGCGTCTTGGTCGTTGCCAATGCTTAGTTCATCCAACAGTTTCTTTCTCGCTTCTTCATCTTGAAGAACCGATGCGATCTTCTTACGGAACGCAGGCACGTTTCCTAGAGGACCTTTAAGTGCAACCAAGGCTTCGCGAAGCTCAAGTAGGCTGTTTAGTTCAGGTACACTTTTCGCGATCGCTTCAGGAGAGAAGTCCTTCATGTTTTGGAAGGTCAGATCAACACCAATCTGGCCGCCTTCTTCATCAGAAAGACGGTTTTCAACGTTGACTTTAACGTTTGGAGACATGCCCTCTAGCACTTCGTTAAAGTTGTCTTTGTCGATGTTAATTGGAGTACGTTCTTCAATTGGTGTCTCATCTGCACGCGCAGTAAAGTCGCCAACTACCATCATGCTTAGCGGCAGCTCTACGTCTTCTTGCGTATCGCCAGTTGCTGGAACATAACGGATATTAATTCGCTCTTTAGGAGCCACCGAGCCGTCACGTGACATAATTCGTTCCTTATCTAACTCTTTAATTAGTCGTAAATTGCTTTCCACTCTTCATACTTCTCAGGTAGAAGATCCTTGCTTCCAAATAACCGATGGAGTGTTTTTCGAATTAGGTCTTCTAACTGTGACGATAAGTGGGGTTCCCAGCTCGCGAGATTAAACGCTTTTTGTACTTCCCACCCCTTCTCAAGATACGGCAAACACAACGGGTATAATCCAACAGACTGGTAAGCTGCTATCAATTGCAAATACAGCATGAACTGCCCACGTCCCGAGCTATCCAGCTCAAGTTTGCGGGCAAGCTCTGCGGCACATTCCCCTAGATTTTCTAGAGTGATATCCTCCATTGGCAGCGAGTCTTCCTGCGAAATCACAACCGTTTGAACAACGGGTTGAGAAGTCGAAGAAGTAGTATCTTGAGTCGATAACCAGCTCAAGGTCGCTTCATCTGCAAATGGTATAGAATTCTTAAATGAGAGGTGCTCGATGCCCTCTAGCGATTCAACAAAACGCGTCACTTCTTGTTTCACAGCAAGCGCTGCATCATCAAAGCCCAAGTTATTAAGCATCGAATACACGAAGTAATGGCCCGTCAGCCAAAACGGCGCATCCGTTAATGTGCGCTCCAAACGCTTAATGGTGTCGATGTCGCTTTCTTGGTCAGCTTTATCTCGGTATTCCGCTTGTTGATCGGACGACACTGCCAAGCTCAAAGGCGTTTGATTATTTTGGTGGTCGGGTAGACCATCAATGTCATCCCAAGTCAGATGACGATAAATCCGGTAAGCCAGCGGATCACTTGGGTTCGCATGAAGCATGACTTCCGCAACCTTCTTCAAGGTGCGCTTAGAAGCCGTCGGCGAAGAGAAGTCCGTATCGACATCCACTTCTTTTGCCACCGCTTTCTTAACTGGCGCAGGTTTAGGGGCCGGCGGAACCGCCTTCACCGGTGCGGTTTGCACTTCACTCTGCGCTGGCGTTTCTTCGGCAGCAGACTGCGTAGCTGGTGCAGGCGCCGCTTGTTCGACGTTAACGACTGCATCATCGCTCTGCTCATCAGCCGCAGCTTGTTGAGATAAGACGTTGAGCTGAGTGCGAATCTCAAAGAAATCCGCTTCTGAGTCTTGGTAAACATCGTCGAATTGTCGCTGAACCTCTTCAATGGTCGAAATGCAGCTTGAAACCAGCTCCCATGACTGAGCACTTTCTGCTAACTTACCGCTTACCAATTTAAACTGATGGTTCAGCCATTCGACCGCGCCATCTCTGCCCCGCTTTCGCGAAGGATACAATTCAACGCCAAAGCGACTTAACGCCTCACTAAGCAGCTTTAGACCTTGTTCAAAGCCTTGCAGACCAAACTCTTCTGTTAGCGCGCGAACGAGGTAACAAATGGCTTTTAAGTCTTTACTGTGGTGCTCTAGAACTTCAGTCGCGTGCGTTTTTACCACGCTCCAATCTACTGTTTCGCCAAACAAGGAACCGAATTTCTTCACTTCGGACTCCATCATTTCGTAGCAAAACTCGTAACGGGCATCGTTTCCCACTGGAGATTCATCAGAAATAGGATTAAGCAGACGATCGATATCAATGTTGGACAAAATTCACGTCTCCTTCAGTCAAGTAATCTCTCAACGCACGCGCTACCGCAATTGCGCCATTTGCTGGCTTAGATAATCGATGGCTCTGCTCAATCGCATCTGACGCCATGCTATCTAGAATTTTCGTGATTTCTGTAAATTTACTTGGTGCATTCCGTTCTAAATCGGCAAGGGATTCATGTAGCTTTTGTTTGTCGTAAACGGATTGCTCCATCACGGTGCTAAACAAAATAAATTCGCTTCTTGCGACGATTAAATCCTTTATTTTTTTGTCTAGTTCTGGCGTATTACCGAAGTAGGCTTTGGCTAATTCGGCTTCTTCAATTGCTTTGGTGTAAAAGTGCGCCTCTGCATGTTTATCGATGGAGTCATTAATATTTTCCATCACAGCCTTTGGTAAGATTTGGTTGTAGAAATAGGCTTGTGACTGGTTTAACAACCATGTCTCTTTCATTTCATTTTCTGCGAGCTTAGCTTCACCATCTAAAATTAAGCGAGCAATCTGCTTATCTCGACTGCCAGCTATGGCAGATACTTTCATGGAATCGATAGACGCGACATTTAACCCAGACATCACTTTAGTCAACGCCTCATCCGCATATGGAAACAGAGCACCGTCACTAACAAGGGTTTCTCGCAAGGTGACAAGCTCCTTACGTAATTCGACTAATGCCATTGGTAAGCCATCCGCTAACGATTGATACGACGTTAACTGAGCCTGTTTTTCTTCATATAAATTCGAGAGGCTTAACTGCTGAGCTTGATATGCTGTTCGATAAGCTACTGTCATATCAATACTCTGAGTAGCTTGAGACAATTCTTCTTTGATTTTCCATGGAGGCTGAGCCAAAAAAGAAGCCGTTTCAGAGGGCGTAATAACGTGAGTTACAGTAGTGACACCTCGGGAAAAAATGGCATCCAATTGATCTTTATTCTGTTGATATAAATAACTTCCTGCTGTTGCCAGCACACTCAACACTAAGCTCGCCTCTAATATTTTAAAGCGACCATACGCCGTTTTATCATTTGGCTTACAGTGTGTAAGCAGCAAGTCCGCGTTACGCAAGCTACTGAAAATTGGTGCGTTAGAATTTGAGCTAATTGATTGCGTATCGATTCGCGCTAACTGTTGAGCAAAAGAAATAGCGGTATAGCCATGCCCTCTTGGTTTGTTGATGACTTCTTTCAGCAATTTCCAAATATGAACCGGGATCAAAGCCGGACGCTTTCGGTCTTTTAACTGCTTATTCCAAGCATCACCAAATATTGAGCCTAAAAATAGATGTCCAGCGAGCAAAGCGAGAGAGTAAACATCATCTTGCGGTTCCGCGATGCCAGTTTCTATATAAAGAGGGGAAGCGTAGCTCAAGCTTGCCTCTGCGTATGGTTCTGTCTCTCCAATGTAACGAGCAGCGCCGAAATCAATGAGCTTAACGTAATCGCCTTCACTCACTAATACGTTAGATGGTTTAATATCAAGATGGCAGATACCTCTTGTATGCATAAACTCTAGAGCGCCAGCGAGTTGATACACCAACCAAGCGATGTGGTCGTGGCGGAAGCCTTTAGAAGAATGACGCTCCATTTTTTCTGCCAGTGATTCACCTTGGATCCACTCGTACATCAAATATGGGCGTTCGAATTCGTTGCCGATTTTTACAAAGTTAGCCACGCTAGGGTGTTGAGAAAGCTCCAGCCTGCTCGCTTCGTTAATCAACATTTTGCTCGCAAATTCTGGCGAGTCATCATTGATAACTTTGCAACAGATTTGCTTCTCTGGCTGCCCTTTTTTTGCAAGATGGTAAACCGTTGTCTTACCATTTTTAGAAGGAAGCTTGTCTAATACATCAAACTGTGAAAAAAGCACGTACTCAAGCTTCGGCTTATTTTTTTCTGCTAGCCTTTGCTCATTCAGTTTCTTTTTCTCAATAGCTTTAACAACCAACTGATCGATATATCCTTTGGCTGTACTCTGATTATTAGACACTTAGTACTCTTTCATAGAATAAATATTATTAGAGTTGAATAATATTTTCTTGAACGTACTTGTATCAAGGTTGGTATTTAAAACAAACAGTAAGCCTATTATTTTAGTTATTATTACTAACTTATTAGACCTTTTTACTTACGCTTTCACTGCATGAGTTATACGCTTTTTCGTGTTACAAACTTCAACCTAATAATATGAGTATATTTTCATTGCCATTTGATCGATGAGTGCCCACTAACATTGCAGTAATTGGAGAACTCCTTTGTCACCATGAAAGTCGAACATTAACAACGTAGTTGGTTGCTTAAAGTGGTGCTCTCTGACCGCAAAGGCAATTAAAGCGAGAGAAGAACAACTGCCCATCGTGCCCCACAACTCATTGATAAGCTGCGGTTGTTCTGGGTTCGTGAATCGTTCTGCTTTCGCCCCCAGAGCAAAGCCGTAATCTTCCGAATGCATGCGCAGGTTCGTCATATCGGAATACACTTCACCAAATGAATCGAGCTTTTTACTCGCACGTTGAACAAGTCGAAACATGCCTCTTCGGTCTGAAGTGTTTAATTCCGTATCAATGTAGCCAAGCTGCGCTTGAGGCTTAAGTTTCAATGTTTCTACGGTGTTTTTTCGACAAAGAATTAAACCCGCCCCACCCTCGCTCGGAATAACGCCCCATGGATTATTGGTACTCATTACCATCGCATCGTCGATGAGTGTTTGCATCGAACTCACCAAGGAATCGACACTGATACACATCATAGCATCATATTTATCCAATGATTTCATGGCCTGGAGAACGAAACTAGGCCCACTGGCATGAACAGCATTCACCACAGAGAGAAATTCAGCATAGTTACTTTCACCAAGCCATTCTTGCAGCTTTACTAGAGAAACAGACACAGGCACCGCTATAAGCAAAGGTATTGGTCTCAATGAACGTGGTAACTGTGCTAATAATGAATCAAGCAAGTGGGTGATTAACTCACACGTTTTTTCAAACTGCTCACTTTCTTTGGTGTATTCGATTTTGGCGTAAGTAAAACGCTCGATACCATCATCCCCTACACATTGGTCGAATCTTCCTAAATCAGCATACGAAACTGCACTAGCAATATCTAAATTCATACCGGTTGGCGTCATCACTTCCATCCCTAGCACGTAACGGCCTGTTGAATTATGCATGCTCGCTTACCTCTTCCAACTTAGTGATGGATGTCGACACCAACAAATGCTCCTTGCCCTGACAAGGAAACGCAGCGGTGTAACTGATTGATATATTTTTCTTTTCCGCATCAACGAATAAGGTGTACATCGCCATATCAGCTTGATAACTTTGATCTTTGAACGTCGCGATCGCACGGTATTTTTCTTTAGGAATTCGAAATGAAAGCGTGTCATCATGACAAAAGCCACTCATCATCAAACGCTCCCCCCCACGAAGGAAGCCTTTGCACTGTTGATCAATAGGCGCGCTTTGGAAGAACCGCTTATCAAAATCGAGTGGCAACATTGGCTTGCGATTCTCAATCCAATCGTCATCGAACGTGCCGGCCAGCTTCTGGCGCGACTCAAAGAACGGAGGCACAGGCCCGAACCCCGCAACGCGTAGCTTTTTCGCGGCGGCACTCCAGTCCTCTCGGGGATAAAAAATCGAGGGTACTTTCTGTTCAAGCAATTCTTTGTTGGAGTCGGCAACCCCACCACCTATTCGGTTACGTAAATCACCGCCTACCGCGCAAGTGTAATCAATGTCTTTTTCAATAAATGGGACTGGATTGCTCAGCGTGATACTGCCAGCATGCTCAACCCATACGCGTTCCCCGTGAATAGCGAGAATCTTATCGATATGACCATCAATCAACACGCGACACTCTTGGTATGTCACTGGCTTTTTCGCGTAACTGCGCGCTTTGCCGTAAACAAGTACATCTGTGTTGTCTTTGGTATACGCGAACTCGTGGTCAACTTTCATCGCAGAGAAGCCTTCTTCGCCCAAATATTGGGGATCATCGAAGATTTCACTTTCACCTAATTCGTGCCAAACCACACCATCGAATTGCCATGTGCGTTTGGCGACTACAACCCAGACTTCATCGCCGTTTTCGTCACGTTGAAAACGACCTTTAAGTGATAGCTCAGGGTGCGCCTCAATATCCCATAACTGCATTGCTATTCCTTAAGTTGAATCGTTCGCTCGCAGAAGGTGCGGCCTTTAAATTGTTGAAGTTCCAGTCTTGTTGATGAATCGGCATTGCCATATCCCAAGGCACGTAGGCTCTGGATTGAATACAGAGTTGACGCCATAGCCAATCTCGGAACAGCACATCAACGTTAGCATCTTGCATCGCAGCTAACGTAGACTCGAAGCTCAATGCGTAACCCAAGCGGCTTGGTAGATTTTGGATGTATTTTTCATCTTCCACCCACTCATTAAGAAGATCGACGATCTCTTCCCATTCATACTCGACACCAACATCTTGCGGATTCAGAGGAAGAAGCTTTCCGTAGACGACATACAAGGCTTGAAGCCAAATTTCACCCTCAGCTTCCTCCAGACTTTCCAAGTGCTCGATGATTTGGGGCACCAGTTTCCAATTACCACCCAGCGCAAAATCAACAGGTGCTAATGAAGAAGAGATATCAAACGCCTCAAACTCTTTTAACTCAAGTAACTTGGCATAAGTGAGCACTTGCGCTGATGGTAATCCATTTGGTTCGATGCCAAAGCACTGACGGAACCAAGTGCCTCTGTCACGTTTGGTAATCAAACGTTCAAATAGATATTGTTCGCTGCCTGCATTGTCATTGAGCCAATCAATCCCCTCTTTCACGTCTTGTAAAGCGAGCAGTGGCAAAGCAACATGAGAGCTAATGATGCTGGCTTTGTGCCAGCGCTTGATGAGAGAAACACTTAATGTTTGACGTACACGTAAGCATTCAAAGTAAAACGCACTGGATGTCGCATTACCCTCAATAAGCTCCGAAAGCGTGCTATCCATAGATTCAACCGGAGATTGTACGGCAATGACCATTGCGGTTTTAGCGTCAATATCTTCGAGTAAACTCAATCCGCACAAAAGGTTATCCAACTCTGAGCCCAACTCGCCCTGTAGCATCAGCCAGCTGTAGATTTCTGGCTCCTGGCCTCTTAACTGATGAATCAACCCCGGTGCTAGCCGATAAAACGACAAGTACACCTGCTTCAGTTCTTCAATTTGGCGTTCGATCAGCTTGAGATACGCCAACTCACGACTTGGATAACCCCTTTTGTGAATTTGAACTCGCTGCCTGATTAAAAACCCGATACTTTCAGAAGCAATGGACAGCTTTTCATTACAGAAATCCAGCCATGTTACTGGCAACTGGGAAAGGTCATTCACAGCGCGATCAGCTTTTGCTAACGCGCCTTCGACTTCTTGATTGGTTATGGGTGCCTTTAGGTGCTCGACACCGATTCTTTGTCGCATCTAGTTATCCGTTATTAGCGTGCCATAACGCGATTGCAATTAGTTAATACAAAGTAATTAGCTAACTCGACGTAAATTAGCTAATGCTAGGTAATTAGTTAATTGCGATCGTTCCGCCTTGAATTTTTTGTGCTTTTTCTGCTTGAGAAGTGACGTACTTCGCTTTAGTGGTAATTCGTCCATCGCGCCCGCTATAGCGAGTTTCTGTCTCACCACTTTTGACTACCAACTCTTGTTCTGTCTCGATAACCATCTTCTTCGCTCGCAATACAAACTCGTCAGAGTCATCCAGAATGGAGAAGAAAATGTCCGTCACAAGAGGCAAGCTTAAGTCGTCGTTCAAAAATTCAACTCGACAACTTAATCGATTATCGATAGCCATTTGCAGCTCAGAACGACGAAAGCCACGTCCTAGTCTCGCAGTGAGTGGCTGCTTAAATGGGTTACCATCAAAATCAACTCGCACACTGCCCGTAGACTCATTGATAGCCACTATTCTTCCAAAACGCGAAAAGCAAGCCGTTGATTCGGCTTGCTGCTCTGATATTACTTCTGTTGTAAGAGGTTGTTTTTCCATTGTTAGTTAACCACTACGTTGCCACCTTTCACGACGACTTTGTCACTGCCTTCGATCGTAATAGCCGAGCCTGATAACTTTATTGAACCATCACTGTTCATCACTAAAGAGGAACCACCCGTTTTCAATACAATCTTGTCGCCACTGATAATTTGCGTTGCACCATCAGCTTTATAAGCGGTGTTCCCTTTCACTGATACCGTTAAGTTGCCACCAACCGTCTGGTTATCATCCGCACCAATATCTGAACTCTTAGACGCACCGATAGTAAGGTTACTGTTTTCGCCAATATCTAAGTCATCATTTTTACCGATCTTAGTCGTACGGTTATCACCAATTTCTAAGTCAGAATTGTTTTTCACATACTGGGCTTCGTTCGCGTTGTATGTAACGGTAACGTCTTGCTCGACTGTCTCGGTAAACGTACTGTTTACCTGTGTCGTTTTATGCCCATGAATGGTTTCTTTATGGTCACCATGAACTTCATTCGTTTGGTGACGTGCAACCTTCAAGAATTCATCTTGACCGATATCACGGTAACGGTTGTTGAGCACCTTGGTCGACATGTCTTTTTGAGCGTGAATATAGACTTCTTCTTGGTTCGCTTCGTCTTCAAAACTCAACTCGTTGTAACCTGTTCCTTTGTGCGTTTGCGTGCGGAACGTGGTACGAGTTTTGTTTTCTGGCAAAGAGTACGGTGGGAAATGCAAACCGTTGTAAACTGCGCCCGTAACTAACGGACGATCTGGGTCCCCCTCAAGGAAAGTCACTACGACTTCGTGGCCAATACGCGGCAAATAAACTGCGCCCCATGTTGGCGCCGCCATGGATTGGCTTACACGAATCCAACAGCTTGAATGCTCGTTGTTATCACCGTAGCGATCCCAATGGAACTGTACTTTCACTCGACCAAGCTTGTCGGTGTAAATCTCTTCACCTTCTGGTCCTACAACGACCGCCGTTTGAGGGCCATCCACTACTGGTGCCGCTAGTTTAGGCGCTTTAAACACCACATCACGTGGAATACACGAGAACTGGTTGTAGTAAGTGGTTGGCATACCACTCGCTTCATCTTCATGCACTTGCGGATCTTGACCTGTGTGCATTACGGACAACATGAGGTAATCGCGGTTAATCTCAGAACGCGGGTGGTCACTGACGTTAAAGCTGTAACCAGATGCTAAGCGCATTACGTCACTCGTTGCTTCCACTTGTTGATTATCGACTATGTGTTCCGACATCCACTCCGTGGTTCTCACCTGCCCCATCAGCGGGTCGACGTATCGTCCAGGATAATCAAACTGCTTGAGATCTTGGTCTAGCTCGCCAGCCTGTGTCATCTCTTGTGGAATTTTAGGGTGTTCGTAGTTGTAATCTGTGTACGTAACCTGTCCCGTTCTAACGCGGTTAACTAACTCGAGATCAGAGATATGTTCGCGATCGGCAACACCGCCACCATCGGCATGATAAACAATCGGCCCAATGTAAGAAGCATTTAGTGGCGAGCTTATCAAAGGTGCAATCGCGTCATTACTGTCGACAATGACCATCGTATGATTTGAATCGCTATGGTCAAAGTAATACCACATACCGTGTTCAGCCATCATACGCTGCACGAAGTGCAAGTCAGACTCACGGTATTGCAGAACGTATTCTTTTGGAGGATAAGTACCCGACACTTCAAATCGGTAATCGGTGACTGCTCCATCATCGAGTACTTCTGTGATGATGTCTTGCGCTGACTTTTGCTGGAAAATACGACAATCTTGGCGCTGAGATAAGAACCAAGCTTGAGGAACCAAGACTAATTGATAACGAGAAAAACGACGTCCAGTCCCTAAGTAACGAACTTCATTCACCACGCCGTTGAACACACGCGCAGCCCCAACACCTTGTCCGTAAAGTGTCAATGTTCCTGCTTTACGTATTAACTCATCGAACGAGATATCTGGATCAAGTGAAAGTAATGAGAGATTGATGTGGAAAGGCTTAGATAACTCTTCATGAACATGAAAGCTCTCAACCCGAAATTCATGCCCACATCCAGGCACTTCAAATTTAAATTCTACGTCATTCACCATATCTTTTACCTGATACAAATAATCGAATTAGGGCCAACAATCGTTGGCCCTGAATCTTTACGCGACGAGCAATTAAGCTTCGCGTGGAGCACGCCAGTCGTCGTTACCCGCAGTACCACAGTTTTCGTGAGTTACTTCGATCGCACGGTAAGTGAACTTAAGCACTTCTTCTGTCACGCGGTCAGCTGTTGCTGCGTCTTGACAGTGGTTCATACGAGTTTGGATATCGACAAGTAGCGCATCAATCAATTTGATTGAGTAGTAGTGCTCTTGTTTACCTTGAACTGAAGTACGGTAGAAGCGGATCACACACTCAGGAAGTTTTTCGCCAGATACTAGTGCGTTGAATAGTAGTGGAGATGAGCGATCTTGAACTTTAGTTACAACAAGTGGACGGTGTACACGTTGACCAGTTGGCTGACCACTTTGTGGATCACGTGGAACAGTTAGCACGTGATCAAGTTCTTGTACTAGGAACTCATCAACGTGAGCTTCTTGCCATGTGTTACCTACTGAATCTGCAGAGTAAGTATCTTTAGTAATATGGCCTTGAGTCTCACCTTGGATAGACATATATGCTGGAGTTGGCATCGCTATTTCCTTTTCTAAAATCTGTTTTGTTTAAATCACCAAATCGCTTATCACCGCGACTACTTGGTATAATCAAAGTCCGTGCCAACTTTAAAAATCAAACAAAAACAACAATTTAAGTAATACCAGGCATTGTTCACTAATATATTGAGTACAATTTATTGGATAAAAAACCAAAAAGTTGGATTAAGATAATAATAAATTGTTCTAACTTTAAAAAGTGAAAATAACCATATAAAACCGTGTAAATAAAGTCATTAAAACTAATAAATCCGACACTTTTACTATCAATTAATTTAGAATAACAACGCCATTAAAATAACCACAAACATTAATGTCACAATAATCATTAAAAATAACCAACAAACGATAGTCAAAATATCTTGATAAAAAAAGAGCGCAATTACTTTTAGTATAATAGCCGCTACCTCTTTTCCTCTAAAGAATAAAATGGCTATGATAAATATAAACCTTTCTTCATTAATTCAGCGTCTACACCCGATTGCAAAAGTAGCATTAGAAGACGCCGCTGCACTTGCAGTCTCTGAAAAAGCAAACGAAGTTCAAATTGAGCATTATTTACTGAGTCTATTAGAAAGGCCAAATAGTGATTTTGACGTCTTATTGAGTCATTTTGATTGTTCTGAGAACTTATTAAGACAATCGGTTCGATCCACACTCGACACCAACGCCAAAGGAAATGGCAGCAAACCTGTTTTTTCTGCTTTATTAATCGAATGGTTGCAAGAAAGTTGGCTGGTTTCTTCTTTAGATCTATCCGAAACACAAATCCGCTCTGGTGCCCTGCTCCTTACTCTTGTTAGCAATCCTCTCCGTTACGGCCAACATGGTTACGCCTCTATCCTTGAAGCGGTAAACCCTGACAGCCTTAAGCGTAACTTTGCAGAGCTAACAAGCCAATCTATTGAGGCGCAAGTTGCTACTTCAGAGAAAACACAAGCTCGTGAGGATGGCTCAGCACTGAGCAAGTTCACAACAGACTTCACTGGTAAAGCACGCAAAGGCGAAATCGATCCTGTTTTCTGCCGCGACCAAGAAATCCGCCAAATCGTGGACATTCTTGCTCGTCGCCGTAAAAACAACCCTATTGCTGTTGGTGAACCGGGCGTTGGTAAAACCGCAGTAGTAGAAGGTTTGGCACTTAAGATTGTACAAGGTGACGTACCAGACAACCTCAAAGGTGTTGAGCTTTACGGGCTAGATATGGGTCTTCTGCAAGCTGGTGCAAGCGTAAAAGGTGAATTCGAAAAACGCCTAAACGCGGTATTGGATGAAGTGAAAAACTCGCCAACCCCTATCATTCTTTTCATCGATGAAGCACACACCCTTGTTGGCGGTGGTAACCAAGCGGGCGGCAGCGACGCGGCAAACTTGCTAAAACCAGCCCTAGCGCGTGGTGAAGTGAAAACCATCGCTGCGACAACATGGTCGGAATACAAGAAGTACTTCGAGAAAGATCCTGCTCTTGCGCGTCGTTTCCAATTGGTGAAACTCGACGAACCGTCTCCTGAGCAAGCAGCATTGATCATTCGTGGTCTGCGCCCAGCATACGAGAAGTCACATAACGTTTACGTGCGTGACGATGCTATCACTGCTGCGGCAGCACTTTCTGCTCGTTACATCTCTGGTCGTCAACTGCCAGACAAAGCGATCGATGTACTAGATACGGCGTGTGCACGAGTGAACATCAGCCTTAATGCCATTCCTGCTTCTGTTGAGACTCTGCAACAAGAACTTGCAGCTCAACAGCGCGAGCTTGAAGCACTTGAGCGTGATGCTCTGCAGCAAACTGGCGACAAGCACAGCCTTGCTAACATTCCAGACCTAAAACTGGCAATGGAAACAACGAAAGAAGAGCTAGCAGAACAAGAAGCGCAATGGCACAAAGAAAAAGAGCAGATCCAAGAGATGATTGCTCTACGCTCTCGCTTACATGAACTGGTCTTTGGCGAAACAAATGAAGAAGAGCTTGTTGCAGACGAAGATTCAGAACAAGAGCAAGACGTTTCTCCATATGCAGAAATGGATGAAGAAGCCGTTCGCATTGCAATTTCGGCCTGCCAAGAACAGCTAGATGTAATCCGCAATGGCAACCCACTGGTTCACTTTGAAGTGGGCCCAGATGAAGTCAGCCATGTGATCTCGGACTGGACTGGTATTCCAATGGGTAAGATGCTTCAAGACGAAGCAGAAACCACGCTAAAACTGAAAGAAAGCCTAACACAAAGCATCAAAGGCCAAGAATACGCTATCGATGCACTGTCTGAAGGCATTCAAACCGCAAAAGCAGGCTTAGGCAACCCAGACGCACCAACAGGCGTATTCCTGCTGGTTGGCCCAAGTGGCGTGGGTAAAACCGAAACTGCTCGTGCAATTGCTGATCAAATGTTTGGTGGTGAGCGCTTTATGACGACCATTAACATGTCTGAGTTCCAAGAGAAGCACACGGTATCTCGCCTAATTGGTTCACCTCCGGGTTACGTAGGTTACGGCGAAGGCGGCATGCTGACAGAAGCGGTTCGTCAACGTCCATATTCTGTTGTTCTTCTTGATGAAGTGGAAAAAGCCGACCCTGAAGTGTTGAACCTGTTCTACCAAGTGTTCGACAAAGGCACGCTGAACGACGGCGAAGGCCGAACCATCGACTTCAAGAACACGCTGATCATCATGACCAGTAACCTTGCAACACACGAGATTGAATCTTTGGTTCATCAATCAAAAGACATCGATGCGAACATCATCGCAGAAGCTATTCGCCCTACTTTGAACCAACACTTCAAGCCAGCGCTGTTGGCACGTATGTCAGTACTACCATTTGTTCCGCTGTCTGATGAAGCAATGACAGAAATTATTCACCACAAGCTGAATAAAGTTTCTCAGCGTCTACAGAGCCATCACAAGTTGTCGCTAAGCTACGAAGACAGCTTGGTTGAGTTCGTACTAGGTAACTGTCGCCTTGCTGAAACGGGCGCGCGTAACATCGACGCGGTCATCAACCGTCAGTTACTGCCTCAGCTATCGACACAGCTATTGGTGCATGATAAGGATGATTCACACACGCAAATCACAGTTTCTGTCGATGAGCAAGGAACACTGACCTATGCGTTCAGCTAACCATAGCGAACTTAGCAACGCCCTACTTGCGATCAGCCAATCTTTGGCTGATCGCAGCCAGCTTACCCAAACATTGGATGCCGTGTTGACCGCTGCGAGACAAATGACCTTAGCAAAGCACGGCATCATTTATGTTTTGGACCAGACAGGACAGGCGTTGATTCCAAGTACCGCTCACCACAACGATAAAACCGTCGTTTCCCACCCTTGGGAAGCATTACAGCTAGACTCAGCCAGTGAGAACGACCCATTTAACTTTGCGATTCGTAATGGTGAAGTGGTGTTGATTAACGAGTTATACAAATACAACGGCTACGACTGTGAAAGCATTTATCAAACAGAGCAGACATTGGGACTAAAAAGCGAGAACTTACTGGCTTGGCCTTTGATTGATAGCGAAAGCAAAACCATTGGGCTGTTAGTCTTACTCGATTTGAATGTCATTGACAACGAGGCAGCCTTGACTGAGTTTTGTCGAATGGCAGCGAGTAACATTCGTCAAGCCGTTTGGTTAGAGCAATATGGGCAAGTGATTAAAAATCTCAATGCCGACAATCAAGCCCTAGTGCGCGAGAACACTCAGCTCAAAAAACGTACTCAGAAAGCCTATCAAGGTCCTATTGCAGAGAGCGAAGAAATGCTCAATGTCTTGAATCGTCTTGATAAGGTGCTATCTCTTCCTGTCGACGTTCTGTTGCGTGGTGAAACGGGCGCAGGTAAAGAGGTGATCGCGAAATACATTCACGAAAACTCTAACCGTTCAGAACAGCCTTTGATCGTACAAAACTGTGCGGCAATTCCCGAACAGTTGTTAGAGTCTGAACTGTTTGGGCATAAGAAAGGTTCATTCACGGGCGCGGACAAAGACAAAGTCGGTTTGTTTGAAGCAGCCAACGGCGGCACGCTTTTCCTAGATGAAATTGGCGATATGCCAATGCTACTGCAAGCAAAATTGCTGCGTGTGCTACAGGAACGTAAAGTTCGCCCAATCGGCACTAGCAAAGAGATTGAAGTGGACGTTCGCGTTATCGCCGCAACCCACTGTAATCTTATGCAGCAAATCATAGATGGCGGATTCCGTGCCGATTTGTTCTATCGTTTGAATGTGTTCCCTATTACATTACCACCATTGAGAGCTCGCAAGTCAGACATTATTCCCCTTGCCGAACATTTCGTGCAACACACCACCAACACGCTAGGTTTGCCGCAAGCACCAGGGTTAAGTGCCAACGTACGTAAACAGCTCCTTGCCTACCAATACCCAGGGAACGTGCGTGAGCTTAAGAACATCATTGAGCGCTCGGTGCTACTGTCCGATTTTGAAACTATTACTCACATTGAGTTTGGCGAACAAATCCCAGAAGATGTACCAAGTATTGACATGAAAGCAGCTTCACCTACCCCAGAGCAACCTGCTTACGAGCAGCAAGCACAAGCGGATTTAGAAGACGTTTCAAAGAGCCTTAAGGACGTTGTCAGCCAATACGAGCGTACAGTAATCATCGATTGCTTAAATGCCTGCAATTGGCACACCAAGAAGGCCGCTGAGCAATTGGCACTTCCAATGAGCACTCTCAACCATAAGATGAAGAAATACGACATTTCTGCAGCGGGTTGATGGGGCTTAAAAAGAAAATTCTAAATTCAGTATGAAGTCATAAGAAAAGAAAAACCGCCCGAAGGCGGTTTTTTTATTTTCCATCAAACAACCACTTTTTGAGTATTTGCTCTCGTTGTGCAGATAGTGGAAGCTCCTTCGCTACTGAGTAATCTTTCATGATTGGTTCCGCATTCATCCAAACACTCAAAGGGGTAGCCTTATGGGACATCTTACTACGGTTTAAACTTGCTAAGTTGGAATCAGCATCGTCAGTCGTTCCTGCAGTATATTCAGAAATAGCTTTAAACTCCTTCTCACTCATCTCATACCAACTCTGGTTGTAATGGATTTCTCGCGAGTTGAACATAGTTGGCGCCGTTGTATCTATAGCTCGAACAGGGAGCCTTTGTGATGAAGCGTTTAAAGATAGTCCAGCTTTCCCATCAATATCGAGCATGATGTATGGGGCATCGTTTCCTCTAGGAATAAACGGGCGTAAGCCAGTCATCTCTTTCCCGGTTGCGTTAGTGTACTTCAGTGATATCTCGACTGCGTATAGATCAGTGTCGACAAAGTCTGGTGATAAAACACCTTCCTTAACCACCAAGTCGTTTACAAGCTTACTTAGGTTGCTAGAAATATGATCCGATACCTCACTCAGGCTTTGCGGTATTGATTTAGGTTTGAATGACACCTCTTTCTTCTCGAGGTTCACTTCTACCTTTCCTAATGGATACAAATCTACATCTTGATGTTCAAAATTATAGAGACCTCTTGCATCGTTTGCTTTCAAACGAATGTCTACGGGTAAGCGGTGACGGTCAAAGCCTCCTCGCTCAAGTATTTGTTCTACATTTTCAACAGATTTTGTACTGACGATGAGCAACAGCTTCGTTGCTTTTTCAGAAGTATCATAGGATGGCTGCTTCTTCGTCCAACCGATCGCCTCCATTATATCGTCGTGCTTACTTCCGGGAATGAGGCTCTTCACGCTAGCGTCATAAATGTACAAATTTGCCTTAGCATCTGAGAATAGCTCCGGATATTCGACCGCTTTTTTGCCCGCTCTTGCTAAGAAAGTTTTCTCATATAAGAATTCATGCTCTTTTGACATAGTTAAATTAAAGATGGATGCCTTATCCGTACTAGAGGTAATCTCCTTACCATCTTGAGTTTTAAGTACGAGCTCTCTCTTATACGTTAACTTTGATTCTGTTTTACTGACATTTGGTACACCGACTTCTAGAAGGTAACGCATCACATAAGCCGCTGAGTGCTGTTCATCTACCTGACCAAACACCGACTTCCATTCTTTGCTACCGTAGTCATCAGCAATAGGTTTGATGCCACTCATGATGTTGCATCCAAAGTAATAAGTAGGACTTACAACAACACCGTATAGCGTCGTATCTGTCTCTAACATTTGTTTCTCTGTTAAATACGCTCTCTCAGTTTTAACTAGTGATTCCGGTGCAATTTCACGAACATATTCAGTAGTGTAAGACCCAAAATCGTCAAAGAACCTATTTTGCCTCACAGGTCTAACACCCACAGGCACAAGAGTAAGCAAACCTTCTTCTTTGAACTTGGTCAGCGTTTCATCCTTCATATCAAGAATAATAAGTACTCTAATTGGCATAGTCGGCGTAATAGCTTCACCGCTATTAACCCTGTCTTCGAGTGGGAGCCATTCATCATTGACTTTTACGGAAACCATATGCCCAGCAAACATAGAGTCATCGAGCTTAGATAAATCGGGCGCTTTTAACAGAGATCTAAGCTTAGTTAAACTAGGGTCCGCAACAGTATGTATAGGACAGAATTTTTGATATGCCTGCGATTGTTCAAGCGCTTTTACCCCAACCTGAGATTGCTTCGCTCGGTATGTTACGTAACTCGTCATTGCAGCAAAACTCAGCACACTTTCCGAAGCACTACGGTAAATATTCTTTGTTTCTAGCCACGCTTCATCAAGGTGGAAAGAAGGAAGCCAAGTCCCCCCCAAATCCCAATCATCACTTAAAAGATAGGTCTTTATATAACCTTCAATATCAAGATCTCTTTGCCCTGACGTCAAGTGATTAACCACGTAATATTCCGAAACGTAATTCGTTGTTTTGTTCTCTTCTTTTATTTGAGATTCAAGTAGAAGCAATCGTAGCAGCCCATTGAGCGCTATAGCGCGTTTTATATATGCCTTGCCAACAACACTCAGTTCATCGAATGCAGGTAAACCGCGATACAGTAACGCCTGTCCTACCACATCAAATTCAGAAAAACGTTTCTGCTTCTCTTTATATTCTTCTACTTCTTTATTAAGAATTTTGGCTGCACCATCCAAAGTAGAAACCAAGGTTTCGCCTGACCAATACAACCCATATGCTAACGCGGCTCCTGGACCAAGCATTGGCGCAGCAAAGCCTAATGCAATATCAAAGGCTTGGCCGGAAAATTTCCAAATTTCCTCATGGACTTTCATCTCTGCTAAAACCGCTTTCTGTCGATTTTTCTCCAGAGTAAGCAGCCAACTTCTACAAGCAGGATATTCAAAAGCAGAGTTGAGGTAGAACTTCATCTCCGCTCGACGACTTAAGCGCCTGTTACTCGTATCATTATCGGCATAAACGCCTTTACCCAGGGCAGATATTCGATGCTCCCACTTAATAGCATCAGTGCCAAGATCTTCTAAAATAGAAGATTTAAGCGCCGCAGCACGTTTTTTTGAGAGTTTAGTGTTGTATTCCACCGAGCCAATATCACACGTATATCCTTCAATGTTCAGCAACATTTCTGACTTTGTATTACGCAGATATTCGGCCACTTTAGAAACGAGCTTCTTATCAGAATTGGCAAGTTCATCATTTGCACTATCAAATTCAAAAAACAGTGTGAGATAGCTTGCCTCACCCTCTTTTGCCTGTTTTTTTTCTAATAGCGGACTACCATTTAACAGCACTTTATGACTTACACTTTTATCAGAGAATGCTTCAAGGAGCGCTTTTTTATGCTCCGCTTCAGACTCAAGCAGTGCTTGACGATCTTTTTCATCACTCAATAAAAGTGTTGATATTACCGATTGTGTTTTCTGACCATATTCCTTTGATTTATCAATATAGGCGTTAAACGCCGACTCGGAATTCTCAATACCTTTCGGAATTTCAAGGCCACTAGAAACAAGCTCTGCAAAACCAAAAGGCTTATCAAGTGCATATTCAATAGCCCGAACGGCCGGCTTTAAAGGGGTTAAGATCTTATCGTCCACCTTATGCCAAAAATGCTGTAACGCTGGTGGAATCGTATAAACGCTCGGTAAGGCATTCCCAAGGTGATTTGACCAGTTAAGGGCACTAGCTAAGTCAGAAATAGGCGCAAGTGTACTTTGCGCAGGTGGCTTTAGCTTTTGTGCAAAATCTAAGAACCCCTTCGCTTTAGCATCAATACCGACTGCCAGTTTTAAAGCCTTTAAGAGCGGATCTCCAGCTTGCTCTCGATTCAAAGCTGCGCTAAATGCTTTATGGACCGTCGTCATACTGAATGGGTCCATCACACCAGAAGCTGACGCGGCTATCACCTCTTTATATTTACCAATTGAATTGAGAATGTTAATCGACGGTTGCACACCATTGGCAGGTTTGTTTTCGCTAGTGTAAGGTAGATTTTTACTCCAATCGAGCCAGCCTTTAAACGTGTCTGGCGCATGTTGGAAAAGCGACTCTTCAACAGAAATAGGATCACCTGACACAATGATGCTGCGCCCTGCTATGGAATAAATAGGCAGGTGTAAGACTTGCTCAGACAAAGAGTAGCAATTGTTTGGGAGATTTAACTTAGCAACCTGAGCCATCTGGATATCTGAAGGTTCAAGTAATGCATCCCAATATCGCTTAATTCCCTCTAAATCTATATCAAAGCGGACTAATTGCTTAATTTGTTCATCATCATCTAGATGACCGCCAGTGATCCAAAATGTGGCGACATATTGAGTCACCTCTTCTGCATCTTGGGCGTCACTCGCTTGGTTGGCAATATCATAGTATGTTACTGGCCTCACTCGACTGGTGATTTTATTGCCTATATCTTTAGCATCCCCTTTAATGATCAAGTTTTCCGGTTGTCCAGACAAAGTAACTTCCGCGCCCTCAAAATAGTCGGCTGAGAAGAAAAGATTGATAGTCCAAACTTGAGGAATGCGCAGATAATAAAAATTATGTTTATAGTCTCCACTATAAATTTGTTCGTACAGACGTTTATACGCGCCTTTTTTTTGACACAGTTCCTCTTCTGCCGCTTCAGCTTTATGGATAAAAAACTCGGCCAATTCGGGCACTAAAAGTCGTCTCTCGGATACATCTTTGTCCAAATCTTCTCTGATTTGCCAGTCACGCAAACGTGAGACTTCAACTTCAGCACTCGTGATAACGGCCTCTCTAGCTAATTGTGCTAGGCGTTTCGTCCAATCAGTATCTTCGGACATAACCGCAGCGGGCATTAAGTATGGTGGAATATAGACCGGCTTCAGCTTCTCTTTAGTGCTAGAGATAACCAATGGCGTAGAAGCAAGTTTGTTCCAATCAAGCTCTTTTACAGATTGAACCTTAGTATTCCAGCCTTGTAGCCGACCTGATGAATCACTGAAGTATAATGGTGACTCGTTCTTACTACTGCTACCATCCGCAGTTTTATCTACCGCCAACTCGGGTAGGGCAAGCGCAAAACCGGGTAATGGATAAAGCCCATTGCCAGTAATGGCTTCTCCAGTCGGTCCAACTAATTGGCCCATCAAATAGAGAGAGTGCTGTTCAATCTTAGCCCTAGCCATGATTACGCTCCTCTAGTACCACTTTCGCTTTTTTTAGGTCAGCGTAGGTTGGCAGTGGGTAGAGTGACTCGCTCCAATTATCCGTCTCTTTATGCTCAATTACATACTGGCTAAAGCCAAAGCCATAGGCGGATTTTTTAACTCGTTCTCCATCTCTAAAACCTACAAACCCATATATCATTTCTGTAGTCGGGCTGTTATCGGTGGATTGGTGTAATACGCGGGTTATGTTTCGACCATGAACAGGGACGAACCACATATCACTACCATTAAAAGCCAACAGATCCACTGTAGCAGGAAAATCGCCTATTTTTTCAGATGGTCTTCCCGAGCGGTATGCCGCACCTCCGAGGCAATAAAAGCCATCTCCGTACGTACCGCCCCAGACATTACAATCGTAGCTAACCGGAGTAAAATCACCGCGATCGATCAGTTTTAAGGTTTTGGCATCAAACACAAATGTGTTCCCACATTTTGGAACATCACTCTCCCCAAAAGTTTCGAGATACTCCTCTTCCTCTCCTTTACAACCAAATCCCGCCAATCCCGGTTCATAACTAAAATATATAGCTTGTTCTGACTGACTCATATAAGGCTTGGCAAAAGAAGTCATGTAACGTGCGTCTGAACCATTTACATCAGTAAATTTCACTACCTCTTTTGTGTCTAGCTTAACCAGCAAAAGTTCATCGCTTTTTTTCACAACAACTTGTGTGCTGTCCGTATCCCACATAATGTCGTGACGAGTTGAGCCAGACTCCTCACTAATGTTAGTTATTTCGCCATTATCTAGATCATACAGCGCGGTACTATCTTTCTGAGGGACAACAAGATAGCGGCCGTTAGGCGACCGTGACATATATTTAGCATAATCAATCCCAGTATTAGGCGGGGGTGGCAATAACCCTTCAGGGATCAGTAATTGAGGGTCAGTACCATCAATGTTTAATGCCCAGTAACTGACCTCAGATTTTTCTTCCGGGTTAGCTACAGTAAACAGGACCTGAGGGAGTGTCACATTTTCAGTATTCCAATCTGCAACCTTTGGGTTATCCGGTATTTTAAAATCATACTGGTAAAGCCAAGTATCCGTTTTACCTTTGTACAAATCTAGGCGGTCTGCCATGCTCTCTATTCGAGCTTTCTCATCAAAATAGGGTTTAGTGGCAATGTAACCAGCACCTGCGGCGGCAATAGTCGTCAAACCCAAGCCGAGTAATATTTTCTTTTTCATTCTTAATCCATTTTCTAGTTGGGTTATAAAGACCAATCCAGCATTAATGACTCAAAACGTTGTTTTTCTTCTGTTGTCATACCTTTAGGCTTATCGTTTAACTGAGCCTTTGGCGGGGGTTCAGTAGCGCTCTCAGGTTCAACAAATAAATCGTTGTAAGCGACCCGATCAAAAAGTATGTGACGACTGTCTGGGTCTTGGTCATGTACCAGGGACATAGTAAAGACCCCGTCCAATGGCAGCCCGCTTAATAACGCTTGCTGCCAATCGTGGTCTTCCCCTTCATAAAACTCTAAATCAAAGACGTCTTTATAATCGCTATTGTGATCGATCACATAGAGTGAATTCAAAGCGGTGATGCCAGACGTACCAACATCCACTCGGAATAATAGGCCACTGTTTTTTCCATCCACATAAGCAATGACCGTATTACTCTGGTCGTAACTACGTACTATGGCCTGTTGGTCACTCAGCCATGGCATGTCGTCTTCGGTCACTTTGTGGATGGCTGCGCTGTCTACATCGGAGGTGAATTCTTTTGCACTGAATGACTGTGCGTCACTGTAACTGCTTAATTCATCTAATGGCGTGCTGGACTTCTCTAGCAAACCAGCATCCGATTCTAATGCTTCAATTTGAGCAAAGCGCTTTTGCTTTGGTGAGAAAATGATCTTGAGTCCATTTTCTCCCTGTTGGACTTCACCCGATATTTTGTAAGGTGCCCAGAAATGCGCCATAGCAAAACCGCTTGCGCTTCTTTGTATTACCTGAGGTGTGTCTTTTTTCTTTTCTTCTTGCTCTAGCGTGCGGTAATACTCGACGTCAACATCTTGGTAGTAACCTTTCTCGTTTATCGCCATCTCTCGCCAAAGCTTTCCTTTCCAAAACACATAAAGGAAACCACCACGCAGGTCAGAAGCTTTTGCTTTGTCGTTGCTACCATCTAAGTAAGCCAAAGGTCTCACCGGCACCAACACGTTGTCCCACTCATCCATCTGAGTTTCTTTATCAACGGGTTGCAGGTCTTCGGCGAGTTTAAGCAAGATTGGCTGAGGCTGGTCAGTGCAAGGGATTTTGATATAGAGCGTTTTGCCCTCAGCTTCGAGATCTTTAAATGTCGCGAGGCTGCGGTGTTTGTTTTCTGTATCAGCCTTGCCTACAGTCACTTTTTCTTTTTGAGCGTCCGTTTTTCCCAACATCAAACATGCCGCGTTGCTAGACCACTGCCCTGCAAACTCGACAACGATTTTTTGATCTGGACTTGGCTCAGAGGGGACATGCGTGTAACTACGAACTAAAGCAACATCGTCGGTAACCTGCTTGTATCCTGCTTTAAAAGCTTTGCTTTCATTCGAAGCTGATACAGAGTCAACGAGTGATTTAAGTCTAGGGAAGCTTTGCAGCTGAGAGTCCGTCAATGGCGACCGACGTGCAACGGTAGATAATGACACCCAATTGCCTTTTCCCAATTCGATTCTTATAGCAGCTAGCAATGCGCTGGTCGTTTTTTTGGCAGAGATGGAAATCTTTTGCGCCAATTCTTTAGGGAGGTTTCTAAGGATGTCATCTGAATTTCGCAAACGCGAAAGCTGTCCTATACACTCGTCCGGTGTAAGAACATAAGATAGCTCGTTGGAGGATAGCTTCGAGCTAGGTATAAATTTGCAAACTAAATGCATTTGAATTCTCCACAACCAACATCGTAAATATGGCTGCGGTGACAATTAAGCTGATAAGGCTTACAAGTACGATTTGGTCTGCGTATCCTACTTACTTAGCCATTTATTTTCAACGAGATAGAAAAATCGCCCGAAATCAAAAACACCAAAAAAATGGTGACTTTTGCTATCAAAACATGCGATTTGACCACAACAAAAGCCGGTAACATCACCCACTCTGTCAAAATGGTAAAATCTTACTATCTAAAAAAATTTAATTTATGGACTGAAGTTAACAAAAATCGTAGTAACGTGCGCTTCAGGTAAGCACGAGGAAATTCAGAAGTTTATGAGGTGCCCTCCTCAGCAACAAACAACAAATTGACTGTTACTGAGGAAGTTTAAATAAAAAGGTGAGCGCATTACGCACTCACAAAAGTAACTGCTCTGAAGCTTGCTAGGATTAAATTTGCTTCATCGCGAGTTAAAGAGGCGAGGTATTACCCATCGACCTCATGCAGAACACTATACTCAGAGTATAGAAACGAGCGTAAATATATAATATTTAAAAAGATTTTCAACGCGACACATTCACCACAGCACCTGCCGAGCGACCATCACAATCACTTCATACACACCTAAAAGCAACATTGGCCTAGTTATTATAGTTATTCAGCCTTGTATTAAGACGATTCATTAATTCGAGTAACTTATCAATAAAGGCAATTATTTTGATAAATATCACAAAAAATCCCAAAGAAATAAAGCGAGCTAAACGCTCGCTTTATTTATGCCGCATTTTTTAAAGTTTTGTTCTCACTAAAATATCGATTGTAAACAGAACCTAAGGAGGCTGTACTTGCGAAACGATCATAGTTAAATGTTGCTTGAGCCTCTTCGGCAGAGGCGGAAAGCTTGTTGGTACCATTTACATAAATCGTCACTACCCCCTCCTTCAGTCCTGAAAGATCTAAATCAGTTGTCCATGAGTCTGAAAGCACGGTAGCCATGCCTGTGGCTTCTGTACCATCAGCGTCGACTGCTTTAATATCTATGAACTCACCATCTTCAAACCGTTCACTGCTACCACTTACTGTCACGCTTTCCACTCCAGTAACATCGTTGATAACGTCTAGGTGTATTGTCGGTGTAATTGGCATGGAGTAAGCCGTGTTCTGACTACCGGTATTCCCTGATAAGTCTTGGTAGTCACGAACAAGCAACGCCACATTGAGCTCTGACGTGCTTGGTACCACCACATCACCAGTCCAAACACTTGGGTCCGCGGTTGCCACTAAGGAGGTGATCGTCGTGCCACCTAACTCCGCTGCGGCGGATTGCAGATCTTTATCGAATTCCAGCGTCACCGTCACGCTTTGGCCGATGGCTTGGTGCTCAGGCGTAAACGTCACGTTAGTCAGCGTTGGCAGAGACTGCGCCAGTGTAAAGCTCTGGCTTTCACTCACTTCAATGCCCGCTGAGTTCGTCCCCGTCACCATCACGGTATAAGTGCCATTGGTTTGGTGACTCATATCAATCGCGTCACTGGTCCAAGTGCCACCGGCTTGTACTGTCGCAATGCCGCTTTTTAGTACCGTCGCGCTGCCTTGGGCTTTCACGTCAAGACGCAAGGACTGACCATCAAAACGTGTTGACGTACCTTCGAATTGTAGCGTGGCGGCATGCGTTTCATCCACATTACCCACTGGCGTGATGGCTAAGGTTGGCGTGATCGGCATGGAATAAGCCGTGTTCTGACTACTGGTATTCCCTGATAAATCTTGGTAGTCACGAACAAGCAACGCCACATTGAGCTCTGACGTGCTTGGTACCACCACATCACCAGTCCAAATACTTGGGTCCGCGGTTGCCATTAATGAAGTGATCGTTGTACCACCTAACTCCGCCGCTGCGGACTGCAGATCTTTATCGAATTCTAGCGTTACCGTCACGCTTTGGCCGATGGCTTGGTGCTCAGGCGTAAACGTCACGTTAGTCAGCGTTGGCAGAGACTGCGCCAGTGTAAAGCTCTGGCTTTCACTCACTTCAATGCCCGCTGAGTTCGTCCCCGTCACCATCACAGTATAAGTGCCATTGGTTTGGTGACTCATATCCATTGCGTCACTGACCCAAGTGCCACCAGCTTGTACCGTTGCACTGCTGCTTTTTAGTACCGTCGCGCTGCCTTGGGCTTTCACTTCAAGACGCAGGGACTGGCCGTCAAAACGTGTCGACGTGCCTTCGAATTGTAGCGTGGCGGCAAGCGTTTCATCCACACTGCCCACCGGCGTGATGGCTAAGGTCGGCGTGATCGGCATGGAGTAAGCCGTGTTCTGGCTACCGGTATTCCCTGAGAAGTCTTGGTAGTCACCAACAAGCAACGCTACATTCAGCTCTGACGTGCTTGGTACCACCACATCACCAGTCCAAACACTTGGGTCCGCGGTTGCCACTAATGAAGTGATCGTCGTGCCACCTAACTCCGCTGCGGCGGATTGCAGATCTTTATCGAATTCCAGCGTCACCGTCACGCTTTGGCCGATGGCTTGGTGCTCAGGCGTAAACGTCACGTTAGTCAGTGTTGGCAGAGATTGCGCCAGTGTAAAGCTCTGGCTTTCACTCACTTCAATACCCGCTGAGTTCGTCCCCGTCACCATCACGGTATAAGTGCCATTGGTTTGATGACTCATATCAATCGCGTCAATGGTCCAAGTGCCACCGGCTTGTACTGTCGCGCTGCTGCTTTTTAGTACCGTCGCGCTGCCTTGGGCTTTCACTTCAAGACGCAGGGACTGGCCATCAAAACGTGTCGACGTACCTTCGAATTGTAGCGTGGTGGCATGCGTTTCATCCACATTGCCCACTGGCGTAATAGCTAAGGTTGGCGTGATCGGCATGGAGTAAGCCGTGTTCTGACTACCGGTATTCCCTGATAAGTCTTGGTAGTCACGAACAAGCAACCCCACATTCAGCTCTGACGTGCTTGGTACCACTACATCACCAGTCCAAACACTTGGGTCCGCGGTTGCCATTAATGAGGTGATCGTCGTGCCACCTAACTCCGCTGCGGCGGATTGCAGATCTTTATCGAATTCCAGCGTCACCGTCACGCTTTGGCCGATGGCTTGGTGCTCAGGCGTAAACGTCGCGTTAGTCAGCGTTGGCAGAGACTGCGCGAGTGTAAAGCTCTGGCTTTCACTCACTTCAATGCCCGCAGAGTTCGTCCCCGTCACCATCACAGTATAAGTACCATTGGTTTGGTGACTCATGTCCATTGCGTCACTGATCCAAGTGCCACCGGCTTGTACTGTCGCGCTGCCGCTTTTTAGTACCGTCACGCTGCCTTGTGCTTTCACTTCAAGACGCAAGGACTGACCGTCAAAGCGTGTCGACGTACCTTCAAATTGTAGCGTGGCGGCATGCGTTTCATCCACACTGCCCACTGGCTTAATAGCTAAGGTTGGCGTGATTGGCAATTCGTGAGCGGTGTTATCCTCACCTATGTTGCCAGTCAAATCTTTAAATTGACTAACAACCAAGTCGACACTTAACAGCGCGGTGCTCGGAACTTGTACATCACCAACCCAGACCTTTTTATCTACCGTTGCTGATAGAGAACTAATGCGATTGCCGCCAAGCGTAGCGGTCGCCTCTTGGAGCTCTTTATCAAACTCAAGCGAGACACTCACGCTTTGCCCCACGCTCTGATGCTCGGGGTTAAATGTCACATTGGTTAGTTTTGGTAAGGTTCCTTCAACCGCGATACTTAAGCTGCTTCCTTTTCCAGGAATTGTGTTGGTACTTTGATAGCTATCATCCTCTACCTGTATTGTTATGTTTTTATCTTGCTTTTCTGGACTGATGTAATTAACCGTCCACGTAACGTTGTCTGACGTGGACCACGTATCTTGCTTTAACGTTCCTGTTGCGCCGTTATCACTAGCGACAAGGTGGACATCTGAGATATCAAAGTTAGTAACTTCTTCTGTAAAGTTAAACGTAAGTGTAATCTCTTCACCTCCAAAAAGAGGGGCGCTTGAAGCAGTAGATATACTTAGCCCGGGAACGGTTGCCGCTTCCACATGCGCGTCAATAGAACTTTCACTCTTGTTATCCACCTTGTCTGTTGCTGCCACCGTGATCGTATGATCGCCTTTAGGTAACAAATAGCTTATGACATAAGGCCCCGCTTCGGTTGTCGGCTCAGTAATCGCTTGAGGAGCCACAGTGCTGCCACCACTCACCGCTTTTGACGTGACGAGATTTAAATTTTTATCTGTAATGTATGCGCTAATTTCTAGCTGATACTTATCGTTTGTCGGTACCTTAGAAATTTGATTAGCACTTAAGCCCGAAATACTTGGAGCGTCATAATCAACAATAGATTCGATAACCTTTCCATCATAACTTTTGCCCAGTAATTCAAAGCTTGTATTCTCTCTTCCAACTGAGTCCGTCACCGTCACCTTAAGGGTGTATGACCCTTGGTTATCGACGGCAAAGTTCATCATTCCATTACCACTAGATGAGATAACATCACCTGAGTAACGCAAGGAATCACCGAGGCTTGGAATAAGCTCCACAGAATATTGTGAAGCTTTCACTCTTTCTCCTTCCACAGTAGATACCGTAAACGGCTGGCTCGCCTTGGTAAAAAACAGTTTGCCCCCCTGCAAACTCGTAATTCCATCGAAATCAACCGTGACTTTAGGAACACTAATATCAATGACTTTTCTGATATCAGAATACAGTCCGACGCTATCTGTCGCTTTGATGTCTACTGTGATTGAACCACGCCCCTCTAACTGAGATTTCGGTAGTTCAAAGTACGTAGATGAACCGTTCCCATCCTCTACTCTTTCTTCTTGATAGCTTGGGTTTAAAATTGAATAGTTTACTTTTGCCAGGCTGCTACCAGTGTCTGTTATGTCGAAACGAAAACGAACATTATCTGGATTTGTTGGCGATTCAGTTACGATAATCTCATCGCCAACACTTGGAGATGTATTGTCAACTTTAATATCAACGGTCGCTTCACCGACTCTCGACCAAACATCCGTTGCTGTAATCGTCGTCCTGATCGTTTTTCCATCCGCATCGCTAGGAAGTTCACTTGTAAATGTTGAACACTTGTAGGTTGGATCATCTGCACACACCTCTAATTGTGCAAACTTCTCCGGATTATCTTTATAGTTGTAGGATTCCGTTCCAAACCTGGCCATCACATTGTCTAGCCTAGAGTTTTCATACAGCTTAATTCTGAACTTGGCGACAAGCTGCTGACCATTAATGGTTGTGTTTCCGACCGGATCAGTAATTTCGACGACTACCGAACCTTTAGGTAATTCAAGCAGTAGATCGTGCTCTGGCGTCAAGTTTCCTGCTAAATCAGATAAGTTCTTGATTTTGTATTCTTGAGTTGTACTCAGGCCATCAATAATATCGGCATAGGATGCAGAATACGTACACTTGATATTTCCAACACCTTTGGCACAAGTCGTTGGTGTATAAGCTTTGTTGCCAAGATTACGAACCAACTTTGGATATTCATCTGAACTTTCGGTATTCACGCCTGATAAAGCATCATTAAAAGAGAGCTCAAATGTGAGCATCTTCTTCTTCAAAGCTTCATCAAACCAAACATCACTTCCTTTAAAACTGTATGAGTTACCATCTACGACTGTCGGTGCATCAATATCCACCATCGAGAAATTGAACTTGTTGATCGTTTCACGCCCATTTGTACCCAAGGTTTTAGTGATCAAAGTAACAGGTGTTTTGGTCATGTTTTGCCCAACATTGACACTACAACTGTAAGGTTCTTGCGATACGTTGATAACACCAGAAGTTGGTTGCTCATTAGTTGGTGGCGCATCCAGAGAGTTGTATTCTTCACGAACCCAACACTCTAACGTTTTGGCTTTGACCGCACTCAATGTAGTAAAGGTGACATCAAGAACACCATCAGATAAGTAATTTTGGAAGTCCAGCGGGCTTTCAACTGTTAGAACCACGCCTTCACGCTGTACGCTAAAGGTTTGGTTTACTTTTCCAACCTTTCGGTCTTTTTCATCAAGGTAACGAACTTTGTTATAAACCTTGATATCAAGTTCATAATTACCATCTTTGGCAATTTGTGTAGAAAGCAACGTTGCGGTCCAAGTGCCATCTGCGGTTTCTGAGAACGTAAAGTTAGTCCCGTTTTGCTCACCAGAAAATCTATACGTTGAGTCAATTCGATCAACGCCACTATCATCAACAATATCAAGCGTAAGTACGATATTCCCATCTTGATAGATGGTGTTGTTTGTAATTGGCGTTCCATCCGTGTAACTCATCGCCAGCGTCACCTGCGGGATGGAGTTGTATACTTTTACGGTAAAATCTTGCTCATCACTGGTTAAGGTTGTGTTGCCACGAACATCAGACCCTTTTAAACGAATCTTGTGTGTACCCGTACCTAAATCACCAAGGCTCACTTTGAGATCCTCATTGATTTTTGTACCGAGAGAGCCAGGTAATGGCTCCAGATCGCTAAACGTCCAATACTCTAGGCTTTCTCTATTTACGCCATTAATTGAAACATCACCGTTTGCATTTAGGTCTAGAGCCGTTAGGTCAAAGACATAGTTACCTAAGTAGTAGTCATTCGCATTGAAACCACTTAATCCTAATGTTGGTCCATCACGATCAAGAATAACCTTGTGCGTGTTAGAACTAGACTCAAAACCATAAATATCGGTTGCTTTTACATACAATGACGTTGTTTTTTCATCTTCAGAAATGTCGATTTTATCTGTGTCACTCTTGATAAGAGACATGACAAACTCTTTAGATGAATCCGTTGGCACAATTGTCTTAATTGGCGAATCTTTACCACTTTGATACAGCGAGACTTGCTCAAGGTCTGAATCGTCTATTACGGATTTAAATCGCACATTGAACTCACGCCCTATGACATAGTTCTCTTTAGACAATGTGTCTTCAACCCAAGGCGTATTTAGGATGATTTCAGGGCCTTTGTTATCGACTTGGAAGGTAAATTTCCCTGTTGTACTAACATTGGCAGGGTAAGCGTTGTCCGTCGCAGTGACGTAAAATTCATTCCATTCATCGTAATCAAATGCTTTTGAAACCAGTTGGACTTTGACGTCAGGCTGTTCACCAACTAGGTATGGTACGTCACACGCCTCTGTTAGAGGGTCACAGCTTTCTAATGTCAGAGCCTGACCAGATCCGCGGCGCAAATCTATTTTTACGTTATTGCCAGAGCTTAACGTCCCCCAATCAATGACAGGTGCCCATTGGTTATTACCACCTAAACGGCTTTGAACCTGCTCACTTTTTACAATAGGGGCTTCAGAGTCGATACGAATATTGAATCTCGGAGCGGTGCTAGTTAACTCTGAAACGGAGTTACCTAAGTTGTCCTCTGCTGCTGCAACAACTAACCAATCTCCATCACCAGGATAAATCGTAGAGCCTTGATTTGAACAAATCTCGCCCGTACATAGTTTGACTTTAAACGCGTCTTTCGAGTTACTTGCAAAGTTTTCTGGTGTGTATGTTACTTTTTCACCGGTTTGCTGGTAGAAAACAAGGCCCCTCGAGGCAAGCTTATCACCAACAATATCCTCAACCTTGAAGGTTAATTCATGAGTATTGTTCGCATTTAAATAAATACCGTTTTCTACAGGTTTACCATCGACATCATTCGGTGGAAGGTAACTGGCCTTAGGGAAGTCGTTATCAATAAACACCGATTCTATAAACGGAGATTTACCATTGTAACCATACGCATTGCCATGTGGGTCCATAGCACTGGTCTCCACGGCAAACTCTATAATATCTTTTAGTTCACTAGACTGGGAGTTAAGGGTGAAGAAGTACTCTTTTCGATAAGCATTGCTGCTGCCTGAGTTTTCTACGATGTTGATGTCCAGTGGTATTTCAATATTTGGCTCATTGGCTTGATACCACATCGTGCTAAACTTCGGACCGTAAGCGTCGGTTCCTACAATACCAGAAGGATCGTCTAGGACAATTTTAGAAACAACCTCGCCAGCAATATAAAGCCTATTACCAACCATCGTCTCTCTACCGCTTTCAATGGTTAATTTTGGCTGCGGAGGCAAGGTATCGATACTGCTACCCTCTGTATCAAAAATGTTCTTACCATTTAAGTCAGGATTAGCCATCGAAATATCATCAGCATAGAGCTGCGCGATATTGGTCTCAATACCGTATTTGCTCGCCATGATTTCATAATAGGATTGCGCCAGATCTTTTCGGTAAGTTTCAGCGCCAAACGTGTAAGAATCGAGCGTAACTTGACTTCCTCCGGCCCCTATACCATTTGCTTTTCCATCGTAGCTAAAATCATCGTAAATAGCAGATGCAAAATCTAATGAGTTATTTCTTGGCATTCTCTCGGCAATACTATCAATTGCTTCAACGAGGAATCGGTGTAGATAGTCATTTGATGGCTTGTCTGGAATCGCTTTAGTCGTAAGCATTTCATTGGTTGCATAAGACACAACCGTTGGGTCAAACCCAAAGAATGAGTTGTTATTCGTACCTGATAACGCGTAGCGCACCTCATCAAGAATTTGAATCGCACGTTCTGAAGTTTTCTCTCCCGCTGTCACTTGATCCCACTGGAAATCAAACAAACCAGTCTGATATGTCGATAGTTCAGTAATATAGTAAGTTTGAGAACCTTTGAGCTTAAAATACACACCAATATTGGCCTTGTTTAAGTCAACCGTTACTTTCTTGGTCCCTGGATCTCTTTTCCATTGGTAATAGTATGGCTCACTACCTTCGATACCAATTAAACGAACACGCATGAAATCATAATTCACTACGTCAGTTGTGGTTTCACAGCTCGCTACGTCAAGAGCCATAGACTGGTCACTTTCCAGTTGCTGGATAGTGGTACAACTTGCAAGTGAAGTGAATTCACCACTTGGGCTCAACCCTTCAAGTTGAGCTCGCGCACCAATAAATGGTGTCACCACTTTTATGGTTGGTAGGTCAAAGCTACTTCTAAAATATACTTCTCTTGGAGTGCTTTCGTTATCAGACTCATCGATGGTTTGAATGACTAACTTTTGACTACTGTTTTCTGATACCGATTTAAAGCTGTCACCCAAAATATCTCTTACAAATGGAATGTAATAAATGACATCCTCAACTCGTCCATTGCTATCTAACAGCGTTTCGTGCGGAATTTTTGCGATGTAATCGTCATCGGATGCCGTTGTATCAATAACTTGCTGAAGTGAGTAGTTGTTATCGTTGTTTTGGCTTACGTAGTACTTGACGACGAGCTTTAGCTTATTAGCGTTGGAGCCTAAAACCGTATCGGTATTTACGTCTGATACTTTCACACGAACATAAGGGATTTTATTCTCTTTCAATAAATTAGCGTTGAAGTTACTAAAATCTATCCCTTTTAATGAGCTCTGAATCCCTAAACTTGCGTACGCATAGTCAATCTTCAGGAAATCGCGGCTTGCTTGAACATTGTCTGGGGTGTACGTATCTTGAGAGTAGATACCATCGTAAGTGGTTCGTTCACCATCTAAACCCACATTTACGTACGTCATTGACGTACCTTCAGGATAGGTTATCGTCTGTGCTGGCGCTTGATCGTCACGACTTACTGCATGCTGCGCAGAGCCCGTATTGCCTTTGCTATCCTTCGCTCGAACCTCAAAGACCGTCGTAGATAGGAATTCATCAGTTGGGTAAGCCTTACTAAACTCACAAGCATTTCCAGACTCTACAGTGACAGGAGAACATGTGACGCCCTCATGTAAGCCATCTTTAAATGAAATACTGACAGAACTAATCTCTTGCGAGCTTTCTTTTACAACCCCTTTCAGAACGTATTCTTTAAGTTGGTTATTAATTGCACTCGCCGATGTAATATCGATAACAGGCGCATCGTTATCCCATTCAAAGTTGATATGAAGACCCGAATGGCTGCCTGGAATTAACTCATTACCCAGTACATCCGCTGTATATAAGACTAACCGTGCTGCTGTTACGTTTGAGAGCCCTGTGGCAGGGTTCATATCTACACTATCGATCTCTTTAGTATTAATGTTAACTTTAACGTTGGTCTCTCGAAGGCCAACTTCAAAATCATCAAATTCAACCGAACAGAATGTGCTTCCAAAATCTTGTATGTCGTTACATTGAAATTCACCAGACCAAGAGCCATTAATCTGATACTGAATAAAGGCGGATACGTCTTCTACACCGATATCATCAACAATTTTTAGGTCAACTTTATCGGTGCCTGCAAGTACATCACGGTCAATGCGTGTCACGATAGGCGCTGTGGTATCAATCTCCGTCCCATCTCGCGGTGGAATGATGCCATCTGTACTGCCATATGTACCTAAGTCATTAAGCTTCTTACTAAAGTCGACATAGTCGGCAGCATCAGTACCAGAAATATTGATACTTGGGTCGTTTACCACGATCAAAACGTGCTGAGATAAGTCACGTGTGTAAACGTCGCTGTTTATCTTTTTCTGTCCAAAGCTGAGGGGAGTCACTGCTCCTGAAGTCTTGCTCACTTCAAGACCATCAAGAACACCATCTGCAATAACATCCCGATATTGGATGTCAGCGAAGTGCATCGAAGTGTAGACGTTATCGCTGTTGCCGTATTTTTTTATAAGATCGTAAGAGTAAGACGAGTATGCTGTTAATAAAGCACCGTATTGATGCCCAGCACTAGCAAAACTGCTTTGCCCACCTTTGGTAATATCAATAGGTTTGGTCTCATTTACGTCAAAACCATACATGCTATTGATACTACCCAAAGCGGTTGAAAAGGCACTTTCATCTGTGGTCCCCTGAGAAATTTTGTACTTTGCCAAGCCTGCTGCCAAGTTCGACAGCGGAGTAAGCATTAGCTTTTGCTCACTCCCCTCTTTAAAGTTCACAACACCTTCAAATTTAAGTGTCTTCGCATTGCTCACAGATACCGTTTCATTTGTAAACGGATCGGTATAACTCCCCTCTTTTGCAACAACAAAAAGAGGCATTGACGACGATTCAAACTCTAGCAGATAGTTTCCGAAGGCATCAGACGTCGTGTTAGCCAACTTCCGACCTAAGTTTCCATTTTTGAACTCGAAAACCTCAATCTTGGCGCCATTGACTGGGGCGTCAAACACCATACCGGAAATGCTTCCTTTGCTTCTAGCTGGAGGTGTGTTGTCTCCTCCATCACCACCACCACATGCACTCAATAAAAGAGATGTAAGCGTAAGACCTAATGTTAATTTCAGCGTATTTTTAGCGAACATAGTAATTTGGCAAAATATATTTTCCCGAGATTATATTATTGAAAAATATTTTCTCAACGTGACATTAACACCAACAAAATAGGCATAAACACCAAGCCAACCGTCACTTTGACTGAATTATTAAAATTATTTTTACATCCTATAATTATTAACTTAGTTAAAACAGAGGAATTACTCATGCTTTAATGCTAGTTTTTATTTAAAATATTATACTCTACGCACAACTGTCAGTATTGATAAACCAACAAAACTAATGACTATTTTAATAATAAAAAGAAGTGTGCAAGCTCCTACCGTAGCCCTTATCACTACTGCGTTAATCATATTGATTAGCGTATCGCTTTCTCACTACTTCCTCACTCCTGTGGATAGGCTACCTACCATCAAGCCTTTAGAATTCGAAAGTGAGAATGTGCAGCCATCAATTAAAAAGAAGACTCGTAGGCAAAAAATCACTACCGGTGTTGTTGAATACTCTTTTGTCGCTTCATTATTAAAATCAGGAGTGAGTCAAAAAGAGATCAACTTGCTATTAGCACTTATCAAAAGCAAGTTTAATATTATTGACTCTATTAAAAGAGGTGATAACTTTATCTTAAGAACTAAATTAAATAGTAAAAATGAAACTTACATTAGTTCTTTTTACTATTTAGGCAGTAAAACTGATTTATTTATTATCAATGATGGTCACGGTAACGTATTTGATGAGCATGGTGTGTCGATAAATAATCAGTTCATGTTTTCTTCACCCTTTGATAAAAACTACAGAGTGAGCTCTGACTATGACTTAAAGCGAACACATCCAGTGACCAATATAACGACTCCGCACTTAGGCACTGATTATGCCACACCTGTAGGTACACCGATTCGTAGTATTGCTGATGGCATCGTTTTAAAGTCCCGCTACAACCGTTTTGCAGGCAACTACATTAATATCCGCCACACAAATGGCTCTGTATCACGCTACCTACACTTATCTCAGCGCAACGTCCATGTTGGTGAGAAGATCAGCCGAGGACAAGTGATAGGGAAAACGGGTAACACAGGAAGAACAACAGGGCCGCATTTACATCTTGAACTGCACATCAATGGTGTTCCGGTTGATTACGAGCGATACATTCAAAGGCACCCAAACACTGACGTAAATATAGAAATGCTGATTGCAGCGAGAAAAGAAAAAGCAGAGTTAACAGCGGAATGGCAACGGTATGAGCAGTCAAATAGGTAACAACAGCCACTTCGATTCGCTCTTTCTTCATTTATCTGAAGCGAGTCCTCGTAACCTTCTGAGCGCTTCGTAGTCTGTCGCCACTAACCAATTTCAGGATCAAAAAGAGCCGCTACATGCGGCTCTTAATGATTATAATTTCCCGATATTCCATCGGTTTCCCCTTAACCAAACACGTTGTCCTCTTGTTCTTGAACGCAAATGGTACGCGCCCTATCATGTTCACGTAAAAGATCAATAAAAGAATAAAATGATTACTCATTGTATTGGCTAGATATCTAATACAAAGAGGCCCAACAATACCTCTTTCTTACTTTCTAAACAGTGACACTGTCACGATTATGAGTGGTTTCTATCATATTCAGCGCTTGCCTTTCTCAGCCCTTCTAAATCGTCTGAACATAAAAATCTCTTCAGGCTGTCGATTTTCTTATCAGGCCAATCATATATCCTAAGAGCAAGCAGTTCGTCTATCGTCTCTCGAGAAAAGCGATATTTGACATGCTTAGCTGGTGACCCCGCAACCATGCTGTAAGGCTCAACATCTTTCGTCACCACACTGTTTGCCGCAACGATTGCTCCTTCTCCGATAGTCACACCCGGCATTATCATGGATCGCATACCGAGCCAGGCGCCATCGCCAATATGAGTATCTCCTTTCCCGACGTACGCTTCTTCAATAAAGTCCATAAATGGGTACAAGGAGAACCAATCAGCTCTATGTGTACTGTTTCCCCCCATAACAATGACAACTTCCGCTGCAATACAGACAAAGTCACCTATATGTAACTTATCAATCTTCCATTTTGGTTCCCAATCTCGGCTGAACTCATCGCCTTGTAGATATCTTACAACAGACTCTTCAAAACCGGCGTCCCAACAATCACTGTAATAACTATGTTTACCTTTAATCGTTATATTTGGGTTCGTAACAACTTCATGTAGCAAAGTCACCTTAGACCAATGCTTAGTTTTCATGAATACTCCTATAAATACTATCTAATAAAACACTGTAGATAGTATGTATCTAAATAAGCTCTAATAATTACGTAGTGCCTATTACCACTAAAATTTACTTCACCACTGAGCTAATAATATGGTAAGCAGCCTCTACTCTTTCTGCATTAGGGTAGTTTTTATTCGCCAGAATCACTATGCCTATTTTTTCAGAGGGTACATACGCGACATATGCCCCAAAGCCACCTGTTGAGCCCGTTTTGTTATACCAAATGTCTCGACCGAGAGTACCGGATTCACTTGCTTGAACCGGTTTAGCGTTGAGAATTACGTCGCTGGAGTTACCTTTCAATAATTGTGAAAGTGAGACGGGATAATCATAACCTTCCCACCCTACTGCTTGCGTAAATGTATCGGTATTAAAATACTTAATGTGAGTTTGCTCTAGCGCATTCTCCATATCATTATTCAGTTGCGCTTGCCCCATATTTGCTTCGATATATTGAAGCATATCTGAGCTCGTTGATTTAATACCATAGGCTTGCGCATCAAGAATACCTGGATTAACTCTAACGGGGTTTCCCTCAGAACTATAACCAAAAGCATAGTTATTAAGCTTATCCTTTGGTACATCGACAAAGGTATTGGTCATACCGAGCTCAGGCAGGATGACGGTTTCCATCATTTCCGTATAGTCTGACTTCATACTCAAGGCACCGATGTAGCCAAATAGACCAATACTAGGGTTTGAGTACTTCCTCTTAGTACCGGCTTCGTACTCCGGTTTCCACGTTTTGTAGTACTGCATCATTTCAGCGTCGTTCGTTACTTCGCTAGGGAATTGCAATGGTAGACCACCTGCAGTGTAGGTGGCGACATTAACTAGCTTGGTATTACCCAGAGCACTATTCTCTAATTCTGGAATATAATCTTTGACCTTGTCATCCATGTTTAGCTTACCTTTTTCTTGGGCGTACCCAGTCAAAGTAGCAGCAAAAGTTTTACTGATAGAGCCGAGTTCAAAAATTGTGTCGTTGGTGACTAAACTCCCCTTACTTTCGTCAGCAAAACCGTAATTGTAAAAATAACGCTTGCCATCAATCGTTACTGCAACAGCCAACCCCGGAATGTCGTATTCGTTTATTAATCCTTTAGCGCAATCATCAACTACGCTCTTTAATTGACTGCTAACCGTTAACTCCGTTTTCGCAAACGTGACGAAAGAAGTGAGCGATAAAATGGCCAGCAAGGCATTGTTTAACTTCATTGAACCCTCAATTTTTTAATTTTAACTTATAATTAATTTCTAGTTTATTCCAAGGCTTTTAACTTTTTATATAAAAGTAATCCTGACTTGAAGAACTCCAATCGTTAACCCTCGATGAATAACACTGTGTCTTCAAATTTTTAGTGCGATATAAACAGGTCTAAACCTGATCACCGTTGATAGGTAGGCCGGTTAGATACGAATGTAAGTAACATCCGTTTCCAAAATGGGGAAATAGTGTACTCATTACGCTTTCTCCATATCACGATAACGGTATACTAGGTAGATATACAGATCCACATCCTCACAACGCTTTAGAACCACTTTTCAACGTCTACAGAGAAAACGATGCCATTTTCACTACACTTCGAAACTGGAAAAGTCACCAGCCAACAGCTTTATTCCGAGATATACCAAGGGATATTAGAAGGCAGATTACGATCAAATGAGAGATTACCGTCAACCCGCATGCTGTCGAAAAAGTTAGGCATAGCAAGAAACACTGTCATTTCGGTGTATGAGCGACTTCAGTTCGAGGGGTGGATAGTAAAAAAGGCAGGGTCTGGCACGTACGTAAGTAATGCTCTAGAACAAACGATGGATCAAGATAAGAGACCAATAAAACACTACCAACTAGGGGTGTTTGGCACTAACGCAGCGAAGAAGCCAGAGATCATCGCACCAAAGAATCTAGACTATGACTTCACTTTAGGCGTTCCTGATCATCAGAGAATAGCAAAGCATATTTGGCGACACTCAAGACTGAGTAGGCTCAATGCATTAACTCCAGAGTTTGCACATGGTGGTGATTTGCAAGGGTTAGCTTGTTTACGAGAGTCTATCTGCGAGTATGTGAGACACTCGAGAGGCGTAATCTGTGACCCTGAAGACATCATCATTACGCAAGGGTGCCAGCAGGCAATAATGACGACTCTCCTTACATTACTCTCTCCCGGGGATCTCGTGTCGACGGAAGATCCAGGATATCCTGTTTTTCGAAATCAAGCTCGATTACTTGGCGCGCAAATAGGCTCCGTGCCGATGGACGACCAAGGTGTTGTCGTTGAATCAATCCCTTCTAATACCAAAATTATTTATACAACGCCTAGTCATCAGTTCCCTTTAGGCTTTAGCTACTCAGTTGAAAGGAAGTTAGAACTGCTGAGATGGACAGAAGTTAATAACGCAATCATTATCGAAGATGATTATGATGCGGAATATCACTACCTCAATACCAGTAAGCAAGCTCTCAAGTCACAAGATAAAAATGACTGCGTCATTATGGTAGGCAGTTTCTCTAAAATACTATTTCCCGGCATACGCATTGGCTATATGATTCCACCAAAGTCTTTAATGGAGCCAATTTCAAATATGTTGTGGCACTTGGGAAGAAGTACATCTGTAGTGTCTCAAATCCTACTTGACGAATTCATGCGTGACGGTCATTTCTCTCACCATTTACTCAATATGAATAAAATCTATAGCGAAAGGTACCATAAACTCACTCAATTAATTGACAACGTAGATTGCTTACAACGTATTCCAAGCCAAGGTGGATTGCATATAGCAGCTGAAGTATCGGGATGCGCGACACAAATGATGAATAAACTGGCTTCATCAAATGTAGCGGTTTATCCATCATCGCATTTTTCTATCAACAATCATTCTAATGCCCTCTTATTTGGGTTTGGCATTATCCCTATCCAAAAAATAGAAACAGCATTTGATATTATTCAATCAGTATTGGATTAAAGCAGATATAAAATTATCGTTTTGCTCGGTATCAATTTATCGTCTTGTTATCACCAGCAGAGTCAGGGGCAACTGCGAACTTGGAACGCTTTTCAACCAAATAAGAGTTCACTACGAATTGTGTCGCTCTAACCCGCTTGGTTTGGCTTCAGCCCCAACACTATATTTCTTCAACTGTAGACGCACTAGGTTCAAGTAAAGCGACGTATCACGCTGACACTTTCAGCGCCACCAGCAACCCTATTGCGTAAATCATCTTCTTTTAAGTTCACATCGAGCATTCAATGAACCTTATTTTTCTAATATCGAACAGTAAGTTCTGCTTAACACTATATCAAAACACTATCTTTCGCTAGATGTTAAAGAAGAAAAGACTTCAAGGTAATTAAGGATTTGTTATAGAGTATTGACCTATATAATAAAGATCACAATCACGACATTAATCTCCAGTAATTTACCATATCGCTTCATGATCGCTTAGGATACAAATTATCGAAAAATACCAAACCCTAGGTTAATACGCTGTTAACGGCTCAAAAAAATAACGAAGTTGTACCGCAATTATATCAACATCATTTTCATGTAAAAAATAACGAGCGCCTTGGATACCGATCTCCCAATTATCTGAGAGGTTGTAGCCAACTTCTGCACCAATATATCCATCAAAACCATCCACTTCCGTCGTTATCTTGCTGCCTTGATACGTACTTTCAATATCGGTATCCCAGAACAAGCCCCCCAAACTCAGTTTTGCGGACCATGAATTGTATTGCCAGAACTTATAACCGATGTCGAAGCCCATGCCCTTAACAAGGAGTGGGGCTATAGATGCGACATTGGCGTGATAGTCTTCTGGTGAAGTAGTAGCACTACGCAATGTAGCACTACCTTCACCCATATCAATATAACGAATAGTTCCAGACCATTGATCAGAAAAAGTATATCCCAACCCGACAGAGCGATAGAACCCGGTGTTGTCAGTAGAGATTACGTTATCACCTTTAACAGCATCACGCTCATCTGCATGGCTTGACCCCATTTGAACATCAACATACCAGCCCGCTTGACTACTAAAACTAAACACAGCAATTAGTGCTAGAGCACTGTTTCTTCCATAACGTTGCATGGCTCCTAACAAAATCAAAAGCATCAACACTATGCCACCCAATGATCCTGCTGAAGTATTTTCAACCTTTACATCTCTTACCAACTTAACGGTCACTATAACTTTCCCCGCGTCTTGCAGGCCTTGGCTATCCTGAATGATATATGTCAACACATCATTGCCTTCAAACCCAGAGGTAGGGGTATAGGTCACGCTCTGATCTGCATTCATGACCGACTGCCCATACTGCGCTTGGACTGAAACCAACTTCAATGTGTCGTTATCCGGATCGGTATCGTTAGCAAGGACATAAACCGTGACAGGGGTACGATCATCGGTGGTAATATTATCGTCCACCGCATTCGGATTCTGACTGTTTACCACATTTACCGTCACCTTCGCCGATCCCGTTCCACCATTACCATCCGTTACGCTATAAGTGATCAAAGCCTCCCCGTAGTACTGTGGTTGAGTGACATAACTTAGTTTGTTATCAACCACACTAACACTACCAATATCTACAGAAGCGCGACTTACCTTCAGCCCATCACCATCAGCATCGGTATCATTGCTCAATACATCGATCGTCACCGTACCATTGAGACTAACAAACGCATTGTCGTCAATCGCTTGAGGGAGTGTATTATTGCTTACACGAGCGGCAACGACGCCAGGGTCAACGACACTGCCATTAGCCAATCCGTCATCATCGTTCGGGCCACCGTCTTCAATGGTAAGTTGTACACACCAGTCACCTTCAGTCAGACCCTGTGACCATGAACTGTGCCCTGGTGGCGGACAATAACCAGCCTCGCCAGCACTAGAAGAAACTGTGTTTTGAGCATCCTCAATAAAGTCTACCCACCCCTGTTCAGCATTATACTTTCGGTACACTGCATTTGCTGGAACAGGTAAACGCTGAGGCATAACTAATTGATAGCTTTGACCGGGAAGCGGCAAATTAGTTACTACAAAATCAAAGATTCCCCCTATGCTCTTCATATTGATATCTTTAGGAAGCTCCTCATCCAGCAATAAAGCTCCTCCTGTTGTGTTAGTCAGAATGGTTATTCCTTTGCGTAAACAGACACCAGGCTGCCCCTCAATGAGGAAGCGATCTTTTTCTGACACAACCTGTTGAATTACGTTACAGTCAGAAATTGCATCAAGATAATCAGGGATACCATCACCATCACTATCATTATGACCTTCTTGATCATCCGGGATTAAGTCGCCATCACTGTCTTCACTCCCGAGCTCCGCCAATGTTTGTACCACTTCTAAATAGACATTCCGTGTCACTGATAATGGTGGAGTGCCATTGTCAGTAACTGTCAATTGCAAATTGTAAATCGCTGAACTCAGTAATTGCGGAGAGAAAGTCAATGTTTCGCTGTACATCTGCCCCGCAATCGCTTGGTTAAGTACATCGCTATCACTACTCCATCTGAAACTGTGTATATCGGACATATTTGCATCACTAACACTGCTCGTGATTGTGACCGGTTCAACACCATTTTCAATTTGGCTCCGCTGCTCCCCCGCCTGAGATACACTTACCGTGACCTTCGGAGCCACATTCTCTTCAAAGATTGTCAAGGTGTAACGACGCTTACTACCTAGATTAAGGGTGCTGTCCAGATCAATCACTAAGGTTTCAACGCCTTCATTTTGTCCATCATTAAGTAGTTCGAACGAAAGTTTGCCTTCGGTACCACTAGGTATCACCACTTCACCAGAGGTGAGCGTGTGGTCATCACTGTCCGCGCTTCCTGAAACCGAATAAGGTATGATTACTGGGTAGTTCGGCGAAGGACCGTTAAGGTGTATCGATACGCTATGGTTGGTGCCTTCCGTGGTTTGCGCATCTTTGGAGATACTTATCAGTGGATACACTGTTACCGTTTGACTAGCCTCAGCGACGTTTCCATCAGAGTCTTGAGTGCGCCAATAGACCGTATTAGTTCCAGGTCGGAAAAAGGTCGTGCTGTCGACCAATGAAACAGGTAATAGCTTGCCTGTACTATCTCGTGCCACAGCAGAGCCTAATGCAACTTTAGTAAAGAGCGAAGTTGCGTTCACTTCGATATCTGAAGGTGCGGCTATTGTTGGTGCGTCCAATTTCGCACTTTTAATTGTCACGATTGCTTTCGCGGTGGCCTTTCCACCGTTACCATCTTTCACACTGTATTGCACTGCCACTGTACCAATTGAGGTCGTTACCAATTGGATTTGACTGCCCACAATCGTTGCCGTTCCAGATGTAGGTTTAACCCATTCCAGTTGTAATGTATCTAGATCAACATCGCTGTCGTTGCTGAGTACATCCAATAAGTAGCTACCATCGTTACTCTCGGTAAAGACATAGGTATCATTAACCGCCACTGGCTCATCATTAACGTTGATTACCGTGATGCTAAACGCTGCTAAAGATGTGCTTAGCTCACCGTCTGAGACACTAATAACAATATTATTGGTGCTGCCAACATGCTCATTTTCCGGCGTACCACTTAGCAACCCAGTTGCTCTATCAAAGGTTGCCCATGATGGTTTATTGCGGATTGAAAAGCTCAAGCTACTACTATCAACATCCGATGCCTGCAGCGCAAAGCGGTACGTACTGCCTTCGTTGACGGTAATAGCAGGAGTGCCACTGATCACTGGCGCGTCATTGACATTGTTAACCACAATACTGAATCTATTGAGCATTGTGGTCGTGAGACCATCAGAAACCGAGATAACAATGCCCTGATATTTGCCAACATCACCATTATCTGGTGTACCACTAAGCGTGCCTGTTGATGCATCAAAGCTAGCCCAAGATGGCTTGTTCACGATACTGAAGGTGAAGGCTTGGCTGTCAACATCTGACACTTGTGGCGTGAACAGATAGGTGCTGTCTTCATTCACTTGTGTTGCTGGTGAACCAGAGATAACGGGTGCATCGTTAACGTTATTCACAATAATCGAAAAAGCTGACAATGAGGAAGAAATAGAGCCATCGGATACGCTAATCACGATACCTGGATAAGTCCCCACATAACGGTTATTTGGCGTGCCAGAAAGCGCTCCTGTTGTCTTGTCAAATGTAGCCCAAGGTGGCTTGTTAGCTATCAAGTAGGTCAGAGTATCCGCTGGGTCATTGTCCAATGCCGCGGGCACAAACTGATACACACTATCTTCATCAACTTGCGCCGATGGGGTACCCGTAATCACTGGCGCGTCATTAACGTTATTCACCGTGATGGTCACTAACGCCACTCCAGAGGTAAGTTCTCCGTCACTTACGCTGTAAGTGAAACTGTCCTGACCAAAGAAGTTACTGTTACCCGTATAAACCGCGTGATTGCCTGTGACGGTAACATTACCGTTGACTGGCGATTTTACAATTTGATAGCTCAAAGATGAGCCTTCTGCATCGTTACCATTTAAAGTAATGGTCAGCGGTATTTCTTCCTCTCCCGTAGCACTGATATCGGTGGCGGTTGGTGTATCGTTGACTGCATTAACCGTCAAATCGACACGAACCTCTGTCGAGTCGAGATCACCGTCGTTGACCTTGAACAAGAAGAAGTCGGAGCCATTGAAGTCCGCTTCTGGTGTATAGCGCCAACTATTATTGGTCAACTGCTCTAGCACGCCATGACTGACTTGCTCAGTGATAAGATACTGCAGAGTGTCATCATCGTTATCAATATCTGAACCAACCAGCGTGATCACCAAACTATTGTCTTCATCAAGCGTTTGTGACTGTGCTTGCGCCATTGGTGCGTCGTTGACTGGTGTTACTGTCATGGTCACTGTTGCGGCGTTAGATACAGCACCTGCTAAGTCTGCCACCGTATAGGTGAAGCTATCTTCACCGAAGTAGTTCTCATTGGGGTTGTAAACAATCGCTCCTGACGCCGTCACGTTCACACTGCCATGTGCTGGCGTATCGACGACTGTGACACTAGTGAGTTCAAAACTGTCTCCAACATCGGCATCACTATCATTGCCTAATACATTGACCTCGAAGGAGCCTCCCTCTAGTAGTTGTGCACTGTTATCAACAGCAACGGGGGCATCATTCACTGGCGTAATATTGAGCGTGACGGTTGCAGGCACTGAGACTGCTTGACCACTATCGGTTAGCATGTAGGTAAAGCTATGTTGACCATTAACGTTCGCTGTTGGCACAATCTTTAAGGTCCCATCGACATTGACACTGACCGTGGCAAAACTGTATACCCCCTCTCCTTGACCAAGATCTTGCAGGGTAATACTACTCGGGGTGAATGACCCATCTTCAATATCACTGTCGTTACTTAAAATATCGAGTGTCGATGTGATATCTTCATCAAAAGTAAAACTGTCTTCCTCCGCTACTGGTGAGTCATTGACGGAACCGATATTGACGCTGACCGTGGCCGCAAGAGAAACGCCGCCTTCACTGTCTGCGATCGTGTAAGTAAAGCTATCGCTACCATTTTCATTCGGATTCGGCGTATATACAAAAGTGCCTACAGTTTGATCAATGGCTACTTGTCCTTTTTGAGGCAAACTAACTAACGATAAATCACCCGTTGGGATGCCATCTTCAACATCCTCCGCTTGACTACGCGCGCTGACTGCTGCGCTTGCGGTATCTTCGTCGGTGTTGATGGTCAGCGCTTTAGCGACTGGCGCATCATTTATAGCCATGATAGTGACGGTCACTGTCGCCTCTTGCGACTCCTGCAGCAGGGCATCTTTCACGGTATAGGTAAAGCTATCTGTGCCTGTCTCATTATTATTTGGCGTATAGGTAACAACGCCGTTGCTGATCGACACCTGACCTTTAATTGGTTGCGTTTTAATCGTTGTAGAAGAAGCGACCATGTCATCATTAACATCGGAATCGTTGGCTAACAGATTAAATTGTTTCGCCGTATCTTCCTCAGTCGAGAAGCTATCATCAACTACCGTTGGCGCGACATCGTAGCGTTTGGTCACAGTATCCGTCACTGCATCAGATGCGTTGCCTGCGGCATCGGTTACCACCACGCTTACTGTCAACGTCCCCTCTTGCAAAATAGTGACGTCAATGCCCGTTACTTGCATGGTCTCCGAAGAAATTGTTTGACTAGCGCCGTCAATGGTCGTGGTACCGTCGGTCACGCTATAAGTGAACATCGCGTTCACTTCAGCTGCTGCGAAGGTAAAGCTCATCGCCTGTTCGTTGGTTTTGTTAATGCTCTCCTGATCAATGCTGATGCTATGTCCAGTCGGGATCCCCGTATCCACTGAGATCAACAACTGAGTCGCTGCTGTATTGAGGTTGCCAGCTGCGTCGCTAAATTTCTCGGCTGCAACATCAATAGTTGCATCCTCAGTGCTTTCTTCTGCAGGTGTAAAGGTAGCCGTGTAACTGGCGCTACTGCCCGCAAAGTTAGAAAGAGTTCCTCCAGCCACGGTCACATCGGCTTCGGAAAAATCAGTTGCGGCTTCACTCAAGGTAAACGTGAGTGTTGCCGTTTCACCCGCTTTCAACGCAGCGCTGGAGCTAGTGATACTAACGGTTGGAAGCACAGTATCGACGCTGATGGAAAGTGGTGTAGCTGCACTATTGGTGTTACCAGAGGCATCGGTAAATGTGCCTGTGGCAACTTCAATAGTACCGCTCGTCGCACTCTCTTCCGTTGGTGTAAAGGTCGCAGTGTAGCTGCTACCACTGCCAGCAAAACCAGACAAAGTACCGCCACTAACCGTGATATCCGCCTCGGTAAAATCGCTCGACGCTTCACTTAAGGTAAAGGTAATGGTCGCCGTTTCGTCCGCTTTCAGCGCCAATTTATCACTGGAGATAGTCACACTCGGCACTAAACTATCAACGGTTATAGACAGTTGAGACGCAGCAGTGTTGCTATTCCCGGCAGCATCGGTAAAGAAATCTGCCGCCACGTTAATCGTCGCTGTACTTGTACTGTCTCTATCCGGCGTAAAGGTGGCCGTGTAATTGTCACCGCTGCCCGCAAAGTTAGACAAACTGCCGCCAGTGACGGTGACATCTGACTCAGTAAAGTCACTTGAGGACTCACTTAAGGTGAACGTGATACTCGCCGTTTCGCCAGAGATCAAATCAAGGTCTGAGCTGCTCAAAGAAACAGTTGGCCTCACGTTATCTAACGTAATTGTTGTGCTATCTATACTGGAGGTGTTGCCCGCCGCATCGCTCTGGCTCGCCGCGACCGTCAGGGTGCCGTTGTTAAACGCACTTACATCAAACTCACTGCCAATAGTCGTCCAAGCCCCGGTATTGTCGGCCGTCACCGTACGACTGACTGAGTTGTTATTGTCCGTGATGGTCACGGTCACACTATTGCCAGCCTCCGCGCCGGAGCCAGCAATCAGCACATCATTGTCTTCTGCCGCATTGACGATACCGTCTATTTCAATCGGCGTGGAAATGGTAACAGCGGATGGTGCTGCGTTATCTAGGGTTACGCTCTGGGTGGCTACGGTGGAGATATTACCTGCTATGTCAGCTTGGGTTGCAGACACAGTCAGGGTGCCATTGCTCAGGCCACTGATATCCAGCTCGCTGCCGCTCAACGTCCAGTTGCCTGAGTTGTCGGCCGTCACCGTACGACTGACAGAGCTGTTATTGTCCGTGATGGTCACGGTCACGCTGTTGCCTGCTTCCGCGCCGGAGCCAGCGATCAACACATCGTTATCTTCCACTGCATTGACAATACCATCGGTTTCAATCGGTGTAGTGATGGTCACAGCTGATGGTGCGGCGTTATCTAAGGTAATGCTCTGGGTGGTCACTCTGGAGGTATTACCCGCCGTATCCAATTGCGTCACAGCAACTATGAGTGTGCCGTTGTTCAGGCCACTGACATCAAGCTCACTGCCGCTCAACGTCCAGTTGCCTGAGTTGTCGGCCGTCACCGTACGGCTGACAGAGCTGTTATTGTCCGTGATAGTCACGGTCACGCTATTGCCTGCTTCCGCACTGAAGCCAGCGATCAGTACGTCGTTGTCTTCTGCCGCATTGACGATCCCATCAGTTTCAATCGGCGTATTGATGATTACAGCAGATGGGTCTGCATTATCCAGAGTAATACTCTGGGTGGTTGCGGTAGAAGTATTACCTGCTATATCTGCTTGGGTTGCAGACACAGTCAGGGTGCCGTTGTTAAACGCACTTACATCAAACTCACTGCCGCTCAACGTCCAGTTGCCTGAGTTATCGGCCGTCACCGTACGGCTGACAGAACTGTTATTGTCCGTGATAGTCACGGTCACGCTGTTGCCTACTTCCGCGCCGGAGCCAGCAATCAGTACGTCGTTGTCTTCTGCCGCATTGACAATACCATCGGTTTCAATCGGCGTGGTGATGGTCACTGCTGATGGGGCTGCATTGTCTAGGGTAACACTCTGGCTAGCTGCGGTGGAGATATTACCTGCTATATCTGCTTGGGTTGCAGACACCGTCAGGGTGCCATTGTTCAGGCCACTGACATCCAGCTCGCTGCCGCTCAGCGTCCAGTTGCCTGAGTTGTCGGCCGTCACCGTACGACTGACAGAGCTGTTATTGTCTGTGATAGTCACGGTCACGCTGTTGCCTGCTTCCGCGCCGGAGCCAGCGATCAACACATCGTTGTCTTCTGCAGCGTTGACGATACTGTCAGCCTCAATCGGCGTGGTAATGCTCACTACGGATGGTGCTATTGTATCAATGGTGACACTTAACGCGTTGGATGCCGAGCTAACATTATCATCGCTATCAGACGCTTTAGCACTTATTGCATGTGTAATACCAGACGCCAACTCATTGGTTGTTATCTGCCAGTTTCCTCCAGTAGCAGTGCCTGTGCCAATAACCGTTGCACCTCCACCGACTTGATCACTGTATAAAGTAACGATCGATCCACTCTCAGAAGTCCCACTAAACGTTGGTGTAGTGTCACTGGTAATATTATCAGTATTTAATGACCCGGTATCCGAACTAGCATCTAAATCGGGTGTAGATGGCGCATTTGGCGTAGTATCGACTGTCGTAAAGTTAAATGTGGCATCATCGCTGATCCCAGCGAAGCTATTATTTGCGCTGTCAGCCACGGCACTGGATTCAATATGAATGGCGTAGGTCCGGTTCCCTGCCAGATCACTGGTTGGGTTTAAGTAAACTTTATTGTTGGTAACACTGATGCGACCAGCGCCTGGTGATGTTGTTGTGCCATCGCTTTCGGTGGCAACATTAAATACTTCAAAGTCGCGACTGTCGGTAACATTACGAATGGTAATATTGCCGCTCTTCAGCTCAATATTTTCATCGAAGGCAATCTCGATGTTGTTGCTAACAGAAACATTGGTTGCATCATCAGTGGGGGTTGAGCTCGCACTGACAAAAGTAGGCGCGGTAGAGTCTGAAACCGCAGCGTCATCAATCTTGATACTTCTGATAAGATAACGAGAGTCAGCACCCGGACTTCGGGTAAACGCCATAGTCACTGTATCAACGTCCTGCCATGCCGAATCATTAAAATCTGTACCACGGGTCAGGGTAAACAAGTCCTGTAACCCTGAGTTTGCCTCACCACCTTTTGGCAAGGTGACAGTTTCGGTCACTGTTTGAGTATCATTAGAGAAGCCAGTTAACACAAGTTGATACGTTTTATCTGAGTCTCGCGCCGACCCCTGCATAAAGGTAATTTCGTCGAAACTGAAGTTAGTACTTGATTTCTCAAAAAAGCGGAAGCCACGATTGTTGAACTCATTAATCATGGTATTTGAGTAAAGAACACCAGCTACAAATCCGAGGTCATTTAGGCCAGTAAACGGAGTGCTATCAGTGCTATTGCCGGCATCTAATACCATAGATACAGCACCTGCATTGGTAAGAGTGACCGAGGGCATACCCCCAGTGACGCCGGTCTCCACCTCACTAAAACTGGAACCTGAACCATTAGAGTAGTTAATCGTTTGCTGTGCAGCCCAGGCTTCACCGGAAAAAAACGCTGAGGACACCCATGCTGTTGTAATTGCGATCGCTACCTGACGACGTAATCTCATTTTCCTCTCCTGAAGATGACGGCCTTATCAACATAGCCGGGTTATCATAATCAACTTAAATGTTTAATTTTTTTATAGGAAAGGATTAGCGATAGTTTCAGCCAATTCTTTCTTGGTTGATTAGCTGCGTGGTGGGTATACTCCCGCAGTGGCAATTAACCAATTAATCGGCAATACCGGGCTCAAAATATTAAGTGGCATTGAACCGCCTGTTTCAGTCACAGCTACAGTACCTCCGCCCGAGCCACCACCAGACACACTTAAGCCTTCGATCTCGGTCAAATCTGGTTGCTGAAACGTCGGTTTATAGAACCCGGGGGTAGAGTTTTGCGCTATATACGAATTACTATCGGGTACCTGTGTATTTGCAGCATTGGTAGCAACCTTCATCCTGCCTGTTACAGGTGCAGAAGTGCCAAGAGGGGTAAAAATTGCCGTATGTAAGTGTGCTGGCATTTGAGTTATATCAATAGTTACCAGTTCAGTACCCAATCTTTCTCCCTGATGATAATCCATCCCCCCAGGTCGTGTGCCTACACCAACTGGACTGCGGCCACGCAAATCAGGTAAACCAAAGGTAGTTCGGGCGTCACCTCCGTATAGAGTGCTAACTAGAGAGAAGAGCGCTGGATTATCTTCAATTGCCTGCATTTGCCCCGAGCACATTGCCCAATTTCTAATTGCAAAATTGCCACCAAATGCGGTTAGTGTCCCAAGATACGGTTCTGTAGCCATACTGTTCTTCCTTTCAACGTATACACTTAAGTTAAAACCAGCCCATAACGAAATTGGTGTGGTTGGTTAAAACTTTCCAATCTCACATTACTAAATACCGTTACGGGCTTCATCACTGCCGCAAAGAGCCGTATTGAGATATTTATTTACTCACAAGCAGAAGCGTGCTGGAGCAATGACATCCCAGCATCTAGCCCAGCCATTTGCGCATAGCGATAACCCGAAAATACGCCTTGCGGTGTAGCAATAACATCTATTGATATGGCGCTATCTAACGTTTTCACTTGTAACCCATGTTGTGGGCTGATCTCGAGAATTCTCCCCGCCTCAACACCGACTAAAGAAGTCTCCATTGCGCTTGCTTGCAAAACATTGGCGACACCACTTGGCAAGCTCAACATCGCACCACCGAAGTCATGATTGCCTGCTCGCACTAAGTTGACGATTTCGCGACTCGTTTGCACGTTCCAACGAAGGTGCAGATCATGTTGGTTTACTGCTCGTGCCACTTCGTTGGGGTTTGATACTTGTTCACGCCAAACCAGCCCTTGCTTTTGTTGCGCGATGAGGAAGTCATACATCAGCTTAGCCGTCATTTGTGACGCTTTTTGCTGAGCACTGGTTAAGGTCTCAAACGGGTGAAATGGTACCTCTAACTCCATTCCTATAGCGCCGGAATCAGCCGATGCCTCAAGACGATGCAGGGTGAGGCTAAAGGTGTCTAAACCCTCTCTTAATTGCCAATAGAGAGGCATCGGGCCTCGATACTCGGGCAGCTTTCCCGGATGAATGTTGTACAAGTTTCCGTTGAAAAACTGACACAGCGAGGAATGAACTATGTGCCTGAACAAATAGATAACGCCATCCGTGACTCGCCAAACATCGAGTTGCGCTATCAAAGCACTGCTGTCATTGGCGGTATACTGAGCAATATGAATCGATTGAGCGCTCAGATAGCTCTGTAGCTGCTGTAAGTCAGGATTTAGTTCTCCTTCCGGTACTACCACGCCCGCCAATTTATGCTGTTGTGCCAACAACTGAATGATGGGCAAGGCGTAACAACTTCCTGTAAAAACGACGTATTTTTGCTGCATATCGAAATCATCCATGGGTGGCGACAAAACCTGGCAATCCGGTTAACTGATAATAGAAACTGACCTTATCCCCTCCCTTCGCTTCAAAGTAATGGTGTTCAACAGCTTTGGGCTTGGCATCCACATAAAAAGTCATGTCGGGTTTAGGATGGGTAATACCAGAGTCGTATTGTCCGACCATCGCATCTCCGTAAGTATCGATATGGCTGTAAATGGCGAGGATACGTTTTGCCATATCTGGCACATCTTTCGGCAGCTCAATGGTGTTGCCTTGCAGCATTTTTATTCCACCATCTAGCTCAAAAATCTCGCTTCTGAGCAACATGGCTTTATTGACGTTAAGAATTTCTCCCAGATCAATTCGATCATCGATCGCTTCCGGCTGGCAATGGTTGGAATGTGCATACTCTGCTTTTTCCCATTGTTGATTAAATTCCGTCTCCCCGATGACCATCATGGCGCGCACAGATACCTGATTGGGGATCATTTCGCCTTGAATATGTAAATATTGAACCAAATGTTTCGCGATGCTGAAGAACCCTTCCCGACTAAAGCCATGCTGCATCGCTTCAAGTATCAGGAGATCAAACGTTTGAGTTGGCGAAAATTGGGTAGCATCTTCTTCCACTAAGGCTTCAATGTAGTCTGCGATATCGAGATCCGCGATCAATTGATTGAGTGCTTTAATGGCTCCGGGGTGAATATCTACTAGTGTCACCTGAAGCTGCTCTGCGCTAATTCGATCACTTTGTTTGTAGTGAGCAAGTAAAGGCAGCAGCAATGGTGCAAAGGGGCCGCAAGCTGGATAAAGCACTTTAACCTGTGACTTGTTGGCAAGCATATGTTGGATAGCTTTGTTTATACCACACGCAAAGCCTTTAATTCGGTACACATCTTTGATGGTGTGTTTACAGTTAAGTGGGGACATCACCAGCCCAGACGTGGAAATGTACTGTCGGGTCAGTTCCTCTTGAGTGAGTTTAGCCAGAGAAAGAGATTGGCAAGCGTTGCCATACATGGTCTGAAAGGCTTGCACCAGTGTTCGGTGCTCAACTTTCGTCTCCTTCAATACGAGCTCAACTGCCGCAGCGAAACTCTCTTTCAGTTGTCGTCGGCGTTCAGCCGTGCTGAGTTGGTTTTGGAGCATAGCCTCAAGTTGAGTCCGTAATGAGTACTTAAGCAGCTCATCCATTTCGGGTTCAGCAAAACCAAACTGTTGAGTTTGTTGCTGCACTTCTTCAACACCGACCGTCTCACGAGATTGAGGACGTTGCTGGTAGAATTCTATAGATGAGCCTTTTTGCATAATTCATGAACCTCACTTGCCGCTGTAGCAGTAGTTAATGATGTAACACACCTGTACTTGAGAAAAACATATGCCAGAGGTCCGCGTTACAATATCTCAGCTCCCGGCTCTAACTTCATAAACCGTACTGACAAAATTGGGCAGAAAAATTGAGATAAAAACAGTTCTAATCCTGTAAATTCAGAGAGTAGTAAATAGTTAGGGTAATAGGCCTTTCGATAGGATTCTTCTAAAGCAAGCGCTTGCCAATCCCCTCGATGGCAAGATCGTTTGACATATGGCAGCCACGCAGTCTCCTTAATAGAGGTAAGCGCGGCACTCAAGTGTGGTGTAATATGAAAGCCTTTTAACAGGCAGAAAAAGCCAATATCCATAGTATAAAGCCAACTATTTATAATATTGAAATTAAAATAATTTTTTCGGCAGTTATTTTGAAATTGCCGATATTTGATTTATAGACTAGAAAAAATCAGTTAGCCAGAATAGAGATCAAAAAAAACACTAAAAATAAGATTGTCAATTTATATCTCTAAAATTAAAGAATTTAATTTTTAAAGTTTAATGAAGTCCAATATAAGTTTAAGGTGTGCAATCTTTTAAAAGATATAAGTTTAAAGACATTTCAAAAAACTTATTAAGAAAAACATGAACTCACAAAAATAAATATCAAAATTATTAATAAAAAAACACCACTAATATAACAATGAATTAAGGTGGTTTGAAGATTAAAATGCCCATTTCATTTTCGTATATAACATTTTAACTACTAGTATTATATGTGGTGAAATAAGATAAATTTATTCAATCAACATATCCAATCGATTCAGGTTTACTGGGAAAAGCTATACGTTACAACGGAGTGAAATATGGCAAATAGGGATGGAAGAATTCCACTCAACGTATTACGACTCAAAGAACTGAGAAAGAAATTAGGACTGAGCCAAGAAAGACTGGCGGAAGAATGCTTTCAACAGGGTTTTGTCGTATCTATTGCTTCTATAAAGCGAGCAGAGTCTGGGGCGAATGTGCTGTATCGTACCGCATCCAATCTCGCGGAATACTTTTCTGTCCCCGTAGAGGACCTTTTAATAGATCGGGCCTCAGAACCATTATTTACAAATGTATCTTCATCACCACCATATTTTTTTATTTTTGCAATCGAAGCAAAGTGTGATTTGACCGCAAAGGCTCTGCAAACCTTACTTCTCAGCCAAAACACTACACCCATAATACAAAACCGAACGTTTGTTCTTACTTGGTCTTTACAGGAATCGGACGAATATATTTTTGAGCGAATTCGACAACTAGCCCTTCAATTAAAGGTTGCTCTTTCGGCTTCGATTCGGTCTTTTATCAATGTGAAATACATGCATCGAATCACTGAGCTATCGGAACATCCGAATGCGATAACCCCAATCAATGAAATCCTAGTTAAAATCCCTTGGGGAGAAATAGCTGCTTGTCCTTGCTTTATCTCGTCCAATTGTGCCAGACCAATAAAACCTTTTCTAACAGGAGAGCCAGACTTCAACAACTGGCATTTTGTATCCTTACACCAAAACCATACTGACTGTTTCGTAGGGCGTAAACTTGAACTAGAAACATTGAATAGCGGAATCAAGCGATGGCAAAAACAAGAAGCAGGCCAAACGTATTGTATTACTGGTACCGCAGGGATAGGAAAGACCAGCCTACTCAACCAGGTCATTTCGTCTTTGAGTCGTTCTTCGTGTTTAACCACAGAGATTCAAATCCTGAATCATGGCAGTGCTGATCTCTTGTCCCCTCAAAATATATTCACTCGGGCAATTTGTTCATTTACTCGTGAAGATACCGATGATTCTATTCGTCAGCAGACTGTCGAGTCATCAATTCCCTCTTCTTTCCATCTCTGCCTTTATTGGTTAATGGGGGTAACACTCAACGAATCAGAAAAACAGCTGCTGAACTTAATGGAGTTCCAAACGCTGAAACAAACGATAGAGCAATCTATCCCTTTCTTAATTCAACAACGGCAGACCAGCAAACCGCATTTGATTATTGTTGAAGATGTCCATTGGGCCGACGAGGTAATGTTGGCATTTCTTGAGACACTGCTACCTTATATTACAAACACCAATATTTTACTCTTTCTGACGTTTAGGCAGCAAAAACGACTTAGTTCCAAACAATCTTGGTTTGCCAACGTGAATCTAATCGAACTTAGGGAGTTATCATCTGAAGAGTCTTACGAGTTAGCTTGCTCAATCACATGCCAACAGAATAAACATATCAATGACTGTATAAAGCTTGCGAAAGGCCATCCTCTATACTTACGCCAAACACTACTTTGTTCTCAGTTTGATAAAGACGTTCCGGAGTCATTGGAACATTTAGTTTCGATACAATTAGCTCAACTTCCAGCCCAAGATCGCCAAGCACTCTGTACTGCATCTGTGTTGGGGCAGTACTTTCAACTGGAGCAACTGCGTGAAATCACTCGAATTCCCGGCTACGTACCAGATAAGTTAGTCGACGCTGGCTTAGTAAAACTCAATGGCGATCAATACCTTTTCCATCATGATTTGATTTGTAATGCTGTTTTCCGTCAAATAGACAAGTCACAGTGTTCAAAAATACACATGGCCTGCGCAAAATGGTATGAGAACCGAGATCGGTTCTTATATGCAGTCCATATCAATCATGCCAAGGGCGAAGGTGTATTTACTGTTCTTGACCAGACCGCCAAACATTACCTGAGCAATTATCAATTTGAAAAAGCACTGACTCTTATTGAATACGCTATTAAAGAGTCACCTAAAGCACAGATGGCGTATGCACTAAATATGAAAGGAAACTGCCTGTATTCGATGGGACGCATCAAAGAGAGTATTGAGGTTCTTGAGCAAGCGATTCATCACACAGAAAATGATTCTGAACGTGTTCAATACTATTTAGACCTCATTAACCCCTACCGTTTAACCGACAACTTTGTACAAGCGATGTCGATTTTAGACCAAGCCCAAGCCCTGTGCGAAAAGCTGACGTTAAATAAATCTTTGTGTGAAATTCACTCGATGAGAGGTAATATGCTGTTCCCCACTGGGCAGCTAGACGAATGTGAGAAAGAACATTTACTTGCATTAGATTACAGTCAACGAGCAAACTGTTTTCGCGCGAAAGCAAAATCGCTTGGCGGCCTCGGTGATTGTGCCTACGCACAAGGAAAAATGGCTCGCTCATACGAGCACTTAACCGAGTGTTTGCAACTGTGTGAAGAGCATCAGTTGCTTTCGATTGAAACTGCTAATCGCTACATGCTGGCAACAGTGATGATCTATCAACTGCAATCTGACGAAGCACTAAAACAGGCTCAGCATGCCTCGAATCTTGCCTATCTCACGGCAAACCGCCGAGCAGAAATTGTTTCTAGGCTTACGGCTGCATGGATCTTTCTCGACCGTAATGTCTTGGTGCAAGCTGAAAACGAAATCTCGACCGCTCTACAACTTTCAAAACAGCTTAATGCTCATCGATTTGTCGCTTTTCTTTTGGAGTCCAGTGCAAGATTGCACTGGTATCAGGGAAAAGAGGAGAAAGCCCTTTCGGACATCGACACGGCTCTAGATCTTGTTCATATCAATAAGCTACACAATTTTATTGGTCCTTGGCTCGTATCTACCAAGGCACTTATTTGTGGCGATGAATCAACGGCCCTCTCCGCTTTGCGCACTGGTGAGGCTTGGCTAGAATCTACCTGTGTTGGTCATAACTATTTACGCTTTTACCAACAAGGAATCCAAGTAGCGTGGCAGTATAAGCAGCCTACGCTACTTCGAAAATATCGCGATAAGCTGTCTAACTTCACCCAAGAAGATCCGCATCCATGGGGTGATTTTTATATTGAACAAGCGAATCTGATGCTTGCCTTACTCGACCAGTCCAGCTCCGTCTCTGAGTTGTTAAACTTCAATCAGGCCGCGCGTAAGCATCAACTGAATCAGGCTCAAATAAGTGTTGATGAGCTCGACCATTGGCTCTCCACATCTACTCAACCATGAAATATTCAATAAACGAAGAAAGTCGATTAATTGCACCGTCAAGTCATCGTGTTTACTCGATTTACCTCGTCAAACACAGATATTCGAAACCATCGAATATCTGTGTTTTGGCACAGTGTCATCGCTGATGAGATTTATGCTGGCGCAAGATCATTTTGCTCCACCTTAAAGTTCTCGATGCTAGGAACATGCTCAGGCAAAAGTAGAGTAACGCGTTGATTTGCTGCTTCAATCCATTTACCTGAACTATTTTTATATCGATAGAATGCCACGCCTGACTTCCAATCATCATTAAGTAGGAGGTTGAGCGTTACGTTATGAAGATCAGCTCCTAAAGGAGCAATGCCTAGATAAGGCTGGTAGCCCTGCAACGTCACCATGATATGACAATCACGCATCGTGCATTGATAGTTGAAACTACCATTGAGATCAGACACCACATTTAACGGTGGGTTAACTGCCTGAAAGATATGTCCTTTACCCACTATTGATTTGTCTTCGCTGGCCACGAGTAGATTAACATCGAAGCTCACTCCTCCAGGTAAGCCGTTACCAATTTGATAATGAGCAGTAAAAATTGCTTGTGATTCTTTTGAGTCCATTTTCATTGTGTTCTCCAACTGAATTTATTGTCGTTAGTGACCCATTCAATGTAGATAACACGTCATTCTGGTTCAGTATCAATTTAGGCTCAGATCTACTTGACTACATAAATTATCCACGGTCACGCAGATGCCGATCGTTCTTTTCATCAACCAGATATTGTTGCTCTCTCGCTGATGCTTTTGGCGATTTGTACAGAACAACTGATACCAAACTGATATGGTGAATGTATGCATTTGGTTTAATATTTGAACAACTATTCAATACATAAGCCAAATGGAAAAAATAATGGAACATGAATGGATGCAGGGAACTAAAGAAAACCAAGTGGTAGAACAGCACCCTAACCCTCAAATACAACGCCTCGCTGTACTTAGCGCGTACTCAATCTCAGTCAATAATGCCAAACTGTTTATTCAGAAAATGGATAAGTGCGGTTTTCCTAAAGAACGATTACTGACACCTCTTGAAAACACGGTTTCACCGGTTCCCGGTTTGAACCAATATCAAGTCGAGTCACTCATCTTCAATACTCGCTATCAACACCAACCCTTTGTCATTGTCATGTGCGAAAGTACGCAAGAAGTTCAGCAAGCCTATCTAACAGCAACTCAATTCAATCTCCCGATTCGTGTTCGCTCAGGAGGGCATGATCACGCAGGTGAATGCAGTGGTGACAACGTCATTTTGATTGACGTGAGCAGAATTAAGACCTTCCAATTGTGTGACAATATTGCCACCATTGGTGCTGGCTATCGCTTCTATCAACTGACACCAAAACTTGCAGAGCATGATCGAATGATTGCACATGGAACCTGTGCCACAGTTGGGTTGACTGGCTATATTCAAGGCGGAGGATGGGGCCCTTGGACGCGAAAATACGGCATGTGTTGTGAGCACCTAGTGAGTGCAACCGTGGTATTGGGTGATGGTACGATCACAGAAGTCTCAGCAGAGTCCAACCCTCACCTATTTTGGGCACTAAGAGGCGGCGGAGGCATGAGCTATGGCATTGTTACCGAGCTACGCGTAAAAACATTCCCTTTACCCAAAGAGATCCACCGCTTCGAGCTTCAGTGGAACCTCTATCCAAAAATCAACGGTATGCTTCAGCCAATACCAACGCACCCTACCATAGATGTGCTAAAAAATTGGGAGCAGGCTATAAAAAGCCTCGATACGCCTAAACTTCTTGGCACCAACTTGCAAATTGATGCTCTGCCTGAATCATCTAACCACTGTGATATTGAAACCATCAGCCATCACTGCACCATGTATGGCTACTGGGAAGGAACAGAACAAGATCTTCACCAATTTATAGCCGTTCAATTTGGCGCTTGCTTCCCTGATTTAGTTCAAGTCTATGAAGCACATGGCACTGACTTTGACGGGAAGAAATACGATCACTCCCTGATGAGCACATGGGGGCGCGATTCTTTGTGTCAAAACGGTTCTCCTTTCCCTCCCGATTATGACGCCCCAGCACCTCACAAAATCACTTCGCGATTGGTGTCAGAGCGAGGTCTTAAACCAGAAGGCTATACTGCACTTTTGCAAAGCTTAACTTCACCTTTGATAAAGCCAGAAAACCGCGATCAAGGGCTATTTAGTTACGTAACCTTAGGGGCGATCACTGGCGGTTTTTATCATCACTCAGACGACCTTGAAGACATATCTTTCCCCTACCGCCAGTGTCAATATACAGTCCAATACCAAACCTGGTGGAATGAAGAGATAAAGCAAAAACTAGAACTACAAAATAACCCAGTACTTGTTGATGTAAACAGAGCCATGGACTGGATTGATAAAGCCAGAGAAGCTGATATACCGGGAACCTATGGTGCCTTCATCAGCTTTAAAGATCCGGCAATTCCGACAAGCGTTTATTTTGATCGAAGCTACCGCGACTTAATCGGTATAAAAGAAAAATACGCTAAGGATAAGTTTAATCACCTTAGAACTAATAAGACCATCATTTAACATCAATATGCATCTTAAAAAGCATATATTAACAGAACGTCATTTGGCCGTTCTATCACGTATAGAAATTAAAAAAGAGGAAAAATTATGACAACTAAGGGTTCATTTTACGTTAAAAATAACTCCAACGATAAAATCACCGGATATGTGAGATTTAAAGACTCTCCGGAAATGGAGGTTCATTTCGACTTGAATATTGGCGAACAATCTGAATCTGCTAGTTTTGAATCCGGTGCCGCTACCCATGACTCCTGGTATTACAGTTTCAAAAAGGCAGGTAAAACCTATACTGGGGACAAGTCCTGTGCATACTATGCAAAAGATGAAAATAAAGGCCCCGTCGTTGTAGAAATCTTTAATGATAATTTAAAAATATCTCCACCACTTAGCGGTTCTTGTGAGAAAACTTTATAGCTGCTCACCTGATTCATCACTTCGCCCGAGACAGTTGCACAACTTCTCGGGCAGTTTCACTTCTCAGCATTTAAATTGCAAATTACCTTCATTTTCAATCATATTCTAAATATTGTAATTTTTATTCCTTCACGTTAAATCATCAAGATATATAATAATTTCAATATAAAATCAGACAAAATGATATTAACAATATGTATCATGTGATTATAAGGTAAAGTAATATCTTTAGTTCATCTCTTTTATATCAATTTTAACTGATACTAAACTGCTACTGACTTTTTTTGATTGAATGCTTAACTTAATAGCATGCGCTTATCTCAATGGCTAAAACCATTATTAAAGCGCAATTCATCTATATCCACGTAATCTCTAAGCATTTGATTCAGAGGGTTTCTTGGATATTCATCATTCAAGATAAACAACGGAAAGCATGGCTATGTGTACAGATGTTAATATCAATTATGGTTGCAACAACCAAACCTTATCCGCTAGAACCATGGAGTTTGCAGTTAACCTTCAGACCGAGATTTGGTTTAGAGCCCAACAAACTTACCAAATTACGACCTTTACTTCCGACGGAAAAGCCGACCGTGTTTTCAATGGTCAGCCGCCAAAACTTCACAGTAAAGAATGTGAGTTTCGAGCAAATTGGCAGGGAGAGTTGAGCTTCATACACTGCAATGCCATTACCCGGTATAATAACCCTCTTTTAACAGCTGATGGCATTAATGAATCTGGCCTTTCTGTTGGGTCACTGTACTTGCCCATTCTCAATCAAAATGTATCGACCTCTCACATCCCTGATGATGCCTTTGCATTAGGCAGCGGCCTGTTTGGTACTTTTATCTTGTCTACGTTTAATACTGTGGACGAGATGGTGACCTACTTCACCACCCACCCCGTTTACGTGTTTAACTCGACTATTTCAACTGGTGAAACAGAGAGTGACAACATGGCTTTGGACCAGCATTTCGTGATTCACGATGCAAATAATGACAGTGCCGTCATTGAGTTTCTTAACGGTAATATGCATATCTATCGAGCATTCAAAGAAAGCGATATGTTGAGCAAAGAGGAAAATCAGCAAGCACGCTATCAATGTACCGAATACGACTTTGATGATTATAAAGTGGTTGTGGACCACTCCTACGTTGGAGTAATGACTAACTGCCCAAATTACCATTGGCATGTCAATCACCTCTCTTATTTTTCCAATTTGCGCAACTACAACCCAGAACCGAACAATGAAGCAACCATGCAACGTCATGTCCAAGTGCCTGGCCCACTTCAATCAATCAATGGCGCTGGCTTGATGGGTCTACCCGCCGACCCAACACCGCCGTCTCGATTTGTACAAACCTATGCAATTAAGCAGTTAAGCGAACAACCAACTAACTTCGACGAAGCCTTCTCACTCGGACAAAAGCTACTTAATCGCGTTGATATACCTTTGGGCATCATGGCGAATGAGTTTGAGACATCCGATAACCCTGAAGTCTTTTTTAGTGATATTACCCAATGGAGCGTTATTAGACATAACAGTCATCAATCACCCGCGTTCTATCTGCGTACTTACGGAGACATGACTTGGCGAGTCGCTAATGTCAAAGACTATATTGGGTTAAATAGAGACTGTCAGATTTCAAGCGTTTTACAGCTCATGCCAGTTACAACATCATTACCGTTTGAACAAGTCGAATCTCGACAAACTATTAAAATCGCTTAGAGTTAATTTTGAAGCGCAAACAAATGAGAAGCAAAAAGCCAGAGTAAGAAATCAATCTCACTCTGGCTCATAGCTGCATATAGTATAGTTTTATCTGCTATAGATATAACGTATGGTTGCTTTTTACACTTGTTACATACAGTCGATTTACTCTTTACCGAACACGTTGTTCTCTTGTTCTTGAACGCGGATGAATGTAGTACGCTTGGTTAGCTCTTTAAGCTTTGCTGCACCTACGTATGTACATGTTGAGCGAACGCCGCCAAGGATGTCTTGAATAGTGCCGTGAACGCTACCACGGTATGGCAATAATACGGTTTTACCTTCGGCCGCACGGTAGCCAGCGACACCACCTGAGTGCTTGTCCATCGCGCTCTTCGACGACATGCCATAGAATTTCATGAACTTCTCGCCGTCTTTCTCGATCACTTCGCCGCCTGACTCTTCGTGACCCGCTAGCATCCCACCTAGCATTACGAAATCCGCGCCACCACCGAATGCTTTCGCTACGTCACCCGCACAAGAACAGCCACCGTCACCGACGATCATGCCACCAAGGCCGTGGGCTGCATCACCACACTCGATGATTGCAGAAAGCTGCGGGTAACCAACACCCGTTTTTACACGAGTTGTACATACAGAGCCTGGTCCGATACCCACTTTAACGATGTCTGCACCAGCTAGGATTAGCTCTTCACACATATCACCAGTAACCACGTTGCCTGCAGAAATGACCTTGTCTGGGAACTCTGCTCGCACGCGTTCAACATACTCGACCAAATGCTCTGAGTAACCATTTGCAATATCGATACAAATGAAAATAAATTCATCTGAAAGCGCCATGATGTCTTTGGTTTTTTGGAAGTCTGCGTCAGATGTCCCAGTAGACACCATAACGTTATTCATGGTTACTTTATCTGCTGATTTAGCAAACTCAGCCCAATCTTCTACCGTGTAATGTTTGTGAACAGCGGTCATTACACCATGCTCAGCCAGCGCTTTAGCCATTGCAAAGCTACCAACCGAATCCATGTTTGCTGCGATTACTGGCACACCAGACCATTGACGACCACTATGCTTGAATGTAAAATCGCGGGTTAAATTTACTTGAGAACGGCTCTTAAGGGTAGAACGTTTCGGGCGAAACAGTACATCTTTAAAACCTAACTTAAGTTCTTGTTCGATACGCATTGTGTAATTCCTTGATTCATATGTATATGTGTCATTTCAGAGTGCGTAGTGATTTCGTTGGCAGACGAGTTCACTGTTCTTCGGACACAAAAAAACCGGAGCGTTGGCAGACGCTCCGGTTTTCAGCATTATAGGCTGTGATTTATTTCCTACAAGTCTGATATTTGAATTTTTTTTGTGATACCATCTTGAAAATCGCGTATCAAAAACGCTCCCCAAGTCACCAAAACCTCTTATTATTTATAACTATCAACAACTTGAGAAAGCACTTAAGTTAACCCATTGCGCAAACCTTTGCGTCATATCTTAAAAATTAAAACGCATCACCTCTCAAATCTGCCTAAAACTCAATCACCTAATACTAAGATGCCCTGCTAATTCGTAAAAAAGTACTCAAAAAAAATCGACCAATTTTCTCAAAAATGCATGAAATCTAATTAAACTCGATAGAGCTCTTGGGTGATAGCGGTACGAAGAGTGCTAACGACATCACTTGCCAAAAGACCAATTTGACCATGCTGACTCACGTTTATATCGGCAGCATGACTGTGAAGTACCACACCTAAACGTGCGGCAACAGAAATTGGTAAACCTTTGGCTAGTAATGCACCAATGACTCCAGATAACACATCTCCCATTCCCCCCGTCGCCATTCCGGCGTTACCCGCTAGACAGACGTACATTCTCGTTCCATCGTAAACAAGCGTCCCCGCGCCTTTTAAAACCACTACACCGCCATAACGCTCTTGCAGTTGTCTTGCAGCAGAGTATCGGTCACTTTCTATTTGTTGAATGGTTACATTTAGTAGTCGAGCTGCCTCTCCAGGATGCGGCGTGATCACTCGATGGTTGTCGCACACCAGAGTGCTATCGCATCGCTGGCTCAGCATCGCTAGAATATTGAGGCCATCAGCATCAACAACTTTAGGTTTCTGCTCTTGAGCCAGATATTGATAGGCTTGATAAGCCCACTCATCATCTCCAAAGCCAGGACCAAACACGAATACATCAGCCCAGCGAATGCGTTTAGTTAAGTCGTTCTCAGTATCCCTGAGTAAGTCAGCGGTGATGCTCTGGCTCATTACTTCTGGGCAACCAACCTGCAGTGGAATAAGGCTACTCGTGTGAGTAATTGCGGCAGTTAAACCCGCTCCGGCTCTAATCGCAGCGGAGGAACATAAACGAATCGCTCCAGACATCCCTTGGTTGCCACCAACACAAAGCAACTTCCCGTTGTCACCTTTATGGACCGTTGGATTTGGCTTGGGCATTAATCTTGAAACAACCTGATGATCAATACCTAATGCACTTTCTACTTCGATAGTATCAAACTTAGTATTGACGCCTAAACCACAAAAGTAGAGCTCGCCAACTCGATCTCTCGCTTGTCCAGTGCATAAGCCTTGCTTAACCCCAATGAAGGTTACAGTATGCTCGGCACGAATAGCATCACCTAAAACTGCACCTGTATTAGCACACAGACCAGAAGGAACGTCGACTGCAATCACAGGGGTATGAATTTGATTAATTTGGTCAATATAGCGACGATACTCCGAACGAACCTCACCGCTTAAACCAGTGCCTAACATGGCATCGATGATCACATCTGCTTCTAGCAATGCGGTATTCCATTCATCCCAATCATTGTTAACACCGTCGATTGACTGCCAGTCTTGGTATGCGCGCAAAGCATCACCTTTTAGCACAGATACATCACCAATTTGGAAAACATGTACATTGAGTTGAGCTTGTTTCGCAAGAGATGCAAATACGTAACCATCGCCACCGTTATTCCCTTTACCGCAAATCACTAAGATATTTTTTGATTTAGGATACAGATGTAAAAAGCGCTCATACACGGCCATACCAGCGCGTTGCATTAAGCTATACATAGAAACACCAGCCATTTGCGCAGCCAGCGTTTCACCGTTTTTTACTTGCTCTGCGGTGTAGAGTTTTAGGGCGAGATTAAAGTCCATATTCACGTTCTACGCATTGGGAAACACAATTATAAGTATACAAAAAAGCCAAGGCGGACCTTGGCTTTTGAGAAAGTTTTTTATCGCTATTGATTCTGAGACATCAGAGCTTCAGCCGTCGCGTCTTGTATAGACAAAAACAACGAGTTGATTTTTCCAGTCGGTGTGCGCATTGGGTTCAACGTAACATTCTGGTACATAAACTCCGCTTGCTGCGTAACTGGTCGAACATTGCGACAGCAGAATAAGTAAGGTCGTTGTCGCCATGTGATGAAGCTGCGACAGCCTAGGTCATACACTGGTTTTGTTTTTAATTTAAACCACTCCTGTGGGATTTCAGGGAAGATATCAAATATAGAACGACCTATCGCATCATGAGACTGCAAACCACTGTGATGAGTCATAAACCCATTCCAGACCTGTACATTGTAATCTCGATCAATGACCACTAAGCCCATGTCAACGTTTTGTACCATATCCACCATCCAATGGAATTGTTCAAACTCTGCTGGCATATTCAACATTAGAACTCCTCCATTAGATAAGACAGTTTGTTATCAAGCAGCGGCAAGGATTCGTCCACAAACATAAACAACAAGTCACAACGAATCGACGTTCCTTCAATGTTGTAGCTCACTTCGAATGTCATCGTGCGGCTGAATGCTCCAGTTGTAGATTCAATGATCGAGTCAATTGAGATATGCTGACCAAGGAGTACTGGTGGACTTTGGAAGAATCGGACTTCAGACTGCTCGCCTAAACCATTTAAGAACGACCCCACCAAAATATTAGAAATATCCATTAGCAGCTCAAGCTCTTCTAGCTCTTCGCTGTCTGCTGGTACTTTCATCAACTTTTTGAGATCAGATACGCTTGAATCACTCAAAATCACTAGCGCTTCGCCAGCAATACCTTCGCCACAAAATCCCTGACAAACACCCGATACGTTGTCATGCGACGCCAAGTCGCGTAGCGCCATGTGAAGTTCGCTCACTTCAAAGATATTGACGTTCGGCAGAGGTAGTTGCACAAACACGTCAAAGTGACGCGCCAACGCATCGGCTGCTCGACCAATTGAAACGTTAGCCACTTCCATGTAAATATCGCGACGACGTAAAATCGGTAACTCAATAGAGACAGGCGTGATAATTTGAGGACGAGGTTCTGGCTCGACCAACTCTTTAAGCGCCTTCTTGAGTTCATCTTTGGCGATCGGTTTTTGAATAAACGCTTTTGCACCCAGTGCGAACACGCGCTCTTTCGCTTTAGGTTGGATATCCCCCGACACCACAACCACCGGAGTTTTATCCCCCAACCGTTGCATGTGCTCTAGTGTTTCAAAGCCATCCATTTCTGGCATGGTCAAATCAAGAAACATCAATTTAAACTCGTTTTTTTCGAGTTCTTCTAGCGCGTTTTTTCCGTGGATAGCAAACGTAATATCGGCATTCAATGTGGCTGGTAGTGATCTCGCCATCTGTTTGCGTGCTAACGCTGAATCATCACAGATGAGTACGGGAAAAGACATTCAATCACCTTTTTATATTCCACAATCTGCGCCGGAGTCTAACAGATTGTTACAGCATGTAATACGAGAAAACTGACGAGTTTTTTATTTCTTTATTATTCAATAAGCATACGCAATATGAATGAATGAGTGAACAAAATGACTAAAAAGCAAGCATCACATTCGCTGTTTAGTGACATAAAACAAACATGGGTAAAACTCCTCCACCAAAAGTAAGCAAAAAGTTGCAGCTAACATCCAAAGCCCATTTTTGCTCGAATTTCATTCTTTCCATTTCCATAATGGGTAAACAGTAACGCGCTAAAACTAAAAAGGCACCCTGCTAGAGGATGCCTTTAATAATAATTTCATCGATAAGATATCAATTCTATGGCACACCATGGCCTTTAGAAGCCACCCATACGCGATACCATTGCTCTCGAGTAAGTTCGATGTTCAATGCATTAACTGCAGTTTGCACACGCTCGATTTTACCAGAGCCAATGATTGGAATAGGGTTAGATGGCAAACGACGTACCCAGGCATAAATTACTTGGTCAATACTCGCTGCGCCCACTTCTTCACGAATTGCTTCTAATTCGTTACGGACACGAACAGCTTGCTCACTGTCACCACTAAAAATTGAACCACCACCGAGGCAAGACCAAGCCATTGGTCGCGTGCGCAACATTTGCATTTGATCAAGCGTTCCATCGTGTGCAACCTCAAAGTTAAGTGGGTTGATTTCCACTTGGTTAGTAACCAACGGCTTACCTAAGCGAGATTGCAGCAGTTCAAACTGGCGTGGAGTGAAGTTAGACACGCCAAAGTGCTTCACTTTGCCGACTTTATGAAGCTCAGAAAATGCTTCTGCAACCTCGTCTGCATCCATTAACACGTCAGGACGATGAATTAAAAGTACGTCGATTTCATCCACATTCAAACGTTCTAGCGAGTTATTCACCGATTGGTAGATATGTGCTGAGCTCGTGTCGTAGTGATTGATCTTACGCTCTGGCGTTTTATCGCCACACAAATTGATGTCGCATTTCGTCACGATCTGAATTTGCTCACGAACACTCTTGTCTAAAGCTAACGCTTCACCAAACAACGCCTCACACTCGTAATTGCCGTAGATGTCGGCGTGATCGACCGTCGTAATGCCTAACTCAATGTGTTGCTTAAGAAATGACAAACGCTCTTGAGCCGTCATTCCCCACTCAACTGCACGCCAATATCCTTGAACCAGCTCTGAGAACTCTGGGCCTTTTGGTGCAGTTACTACTTTTGCAACCATGGGTTTTCTCCTTCAATTGATCTGCATTCATCGTAGTCTTGTTTTCGTACCGGCTCAACGGGTAAACTTTCGCAATTCGAACTGGAGTACGAAATATGTCTTTTGCCCAACGCCTAGCCACCCTGATCGGAGAAGAAAGCATCAGCGGGTTCGCTCGACGCGTCGATGTGTCTGAAGCTTTAATACGCAAATACCTTAAAGGCAGTGAACCTAGCCTAACCAAAGCAAATCAAATTGCAATGCGCGCCAATTGCTCTCTCGAATGGTTAGCAACGGGATGTGGTTATTTATATCGCCGTGCTGAAGTCGTGGATATGGATGCGTACAAACTTGCCTTTCAACACGTTATGAATCAGCCGTTGTCAGACGATGCAGAAGAGCTACACCGCAAGCTAATCGCAGGCTATCAATACCTGCGCGCTCACAAAAAATCGGATGGTTTTTTGGATGAATCAGCAATGGCGACCTTCCTATCTCTCCATAAAGAATCTAAAAACGAGTCACTTTGACCTCGATAATTTCGCCATCACTGCGCAAGTGCACATTTAAGGACGGTGATGGCGTCAGAAACTCGTCCGGTTTTACCCAAAGCAAACTTCGAATCGCTTCTTGCGGATAGCGGTTCATCAACAAAATAACTTCTTTATCGACAAGTTCGGAAGATTTCTTTTCCAGAGCTTCAACGACATCATAGTGTTCTTGTCCGATAGTAACTCTGCGTAAAACTAACCCATCCTTTCTTAAGTTGAGAAGTAAGTCATTCAGACGCTGCCACTCGTATTCAGTAAGAAACGAGAACTGAGCACTTTCTCTTCTCAAAATCACTTCACCATACAAGTGCTGCTGGTAGTACGAAAAATCATCCAAACAAAATGCGTTGATAAACGTTGAGTTGTCTCGCAACTGCACTTCGCAACCATACCAGCTTCCACTTTTTTCTATACGTTCTTTTAAATTGGAATATGGCATTGCTGACAACGTGTCTTGCCACCAGCTCGGCGTTGAAAGTGCCGGAAACGTTACCGAACAACAACATAAAGAAAGTAAGAGTCGAAGATAAAAGCGCATGCACTGCTCTAGTTGGTTGACATCGAACCAAGACATTACTAACTGCAAGAAAATGTTCAAGAGAAAAATAGTGGCAGGTGGCGATGAAAGTTATGGTGATGAAAGTTATAACGCAGAAATTAAGAAGGCGCACATGTTCGTGCGCCTCTACCTCGTTACTCAATCGTGAGTGTGCGAATCGGCGATGTCTATTGATGCATCCCGAACATAAAACGAGGACTTACCGTAGGGTTTGAATCCATCCAAATTGTGTGTAAAACCTCACATCCCTCCTTCTGAAGCAGTCATGTTGCTTTACAATTAAAGCATGGTTCATTTTTCTCAAAAAACAAGTTTTTTATCCTAAATTATGAGAGCAATAGCACAATCTGAGTGAATGAATAATATCGCGACACTTCGAACACTCAATAGTGAAAAGCTAAATTGCATCTTTATTGATTAGGTCTAGACTCTGCGAAGCGTATACTTTCTTTCGTCCCTTCCCCCAGCAACAGGAGAGCTTGTTAATGACCAAACGCGAGAGAATTGTGAAATCTGTGTTGGCGCACGTACCGAAAGATGCGATTAACCAGTTTGTCTCTCGAGGGTCAACACCATTTTCTGTTCTCATTATGGCCGCCATTGTGGGTACGTTGGCTGGTTTTGTCGGTACGTATTTCGAGCTTGCCGTTCATTTCGTTTCTGAAACACGAACAGAATGGTTAAGAAGCGAAATTGGTAATGTTCTACCGTTGTGGCTGGCAGCGGTTCTCATTAGCGCACTTTTAGCTTTTATTGGCTATTTTCTTGTGCACCGCTTTGCGCCAGAAGCGGCAGGTTCTGGTATTCCTGAAATCGAAGGGGCAATGGATAATATTCGTCCAGTGCGCTGGTGGCGAGTTCTACCAGTAAAATTCTTCGGCGGCATGGGCGCACTTGGCTCAGGTATGGTGCTGGGTCGTGAAGGCCCAACCGTTCAAATGGGTGGTGCTGTAGGTCGAATGGTGACCGATATATTCCGGGTAAAGGATGACGATACCCGCCACTCCCTGCTCGCTTCTGGTGCTGCTGGCGGTTTGGCTGCGGCTTTTAATGCCCCACTCGCAGGCATTATGTTCGTTGTGGAGGAAATGCGACCTCAGTTTCGCTACTCTTTGATCTCAATTCGCGCAGTGATCATTTCTGCCATTATGGCGAACATAGTGTTTCGCGCCATCAACGGGCAAGACGCCGTTATCACTATGCCGCAATACCAGTCGCCAGAGCTTCAAACCCTATGGCTGTTTTTATTGCTTGGCGCATTGTTTGGCGTGTTTGGCGTGATCTTCAATAAACTGATTACCGTGGCACAAGACAGTTTTGTCGCAATTCACAAAAACGATCGTAAGCGCTACTTGATTGTAGGTTCGTTACTGGGAGGCGTGTTTGGCTTGCTTCTTTTGTACGTACCCCAACTAACTGGTGGTGGTATCGGCCTTATTCCTGACATTACTAACGGTAACTACTCGGTATCCATTTTAGTTTTGCTTTTCTTTGGTCGTGTAATTACAACCCTGCTCTGTTTTGGTTCTGGTGCGCCGGGAGGCATCTTTGCACCTATGCTTGCTCTGGGAACCTTATTTGGCTATGCGTTCGGAGCAAGTGCTGATGTCTTACTCCCTGCGCTTGATATCGAGCCTGGTGTATTTGCGATTGCGGGCATGGGTGCCCTGTTTGCAGCAACGGTACGTGCACCGATTACAGGTATTCTGTTAGTGATTGAAATGACGAATAACTACTACTTAATCCTGCCATTGATCATTACTTGTTTGGGCGCTGTGATTATTGCTCAATTGTTGGGTGGACAACCTATTTACAGCCAGCTGCTGCATCGCACAATCAAAAACGAAAAGTTACGCCAACAGGATCTACCGGAGAATCAATCAACATAACATTCTCTTTGTTATCACTTCGCTCCAGACTATCGAAGGGTTTGGAGCGATAAACTCTGCATTTTTACATCTTTTCCCAAATATTCGATACCAAACTCACAAAATTATCATTCTCTGATATTTGCTCACCACCTTTCATGAGAAACCCCTCTCCATACTTGTTAGTATTCGCTACTTAAATAGAGCATTTCATCCAAATCGTCATGTTTCGTTTCATTCAGGCAAAAATCAAATGGAGTAGATTTGAACTGGAGAAGACTTGTGCAGTTTTATAGTGTCCCGCCGTCTCAAGCCGCGTTGGCACTAGGTATGATAGGTTTAGGGCAAGCTTGGGCACTCTATGTTCCTGAGATTGGTGAACCGATACGCCCATTTTTGGCGTCACTCGGCGCACTTTTACTCGCCCCTGTACTCATAAAATATGCCGCGAATCCACGATTATTCATGGTCGACATTCGTCACCCGCTGAGTGGTAGTTTAATGGCACCAATGAGTATGGCGTTACTGATCCTTGCAGATTATCTTGCCGCTGTAGCGCCTATCATCGCTTATCCACTTTGGTTTATGGCGCTTTTGCTGCATTTTACTATGATGGTGCTGTTTTTTAGCTTTCAGCTAATGAACTTCAAAATGTCCAATATCGTACCGAGTTGGTTTCTTTATCCGGTGGGGCTGATCAGTAGTTCACTAGCCGGTTCTCAACTAGGTCACAACTTATTCTCCGAAACGTTAGCGATGATGTGCATCGGCATTTATTTCTTCATGCTGCCACTCGTGTTGTATCGTTTGGTGTTTTTCGGCTCTCTACCAAGGCGAGCAAGACCGACCCTCGCGATTATGGCCGCGCCGGTAAACTTGTCATTAGCAGCATACTTGGTGAACTTTCCCTTACCTGATCCGATACTGACAGGCGCATTGGCCGGGATCGCCATCACTATGACGTTATTGATCTACTTATGTTACTTCCGCTTACTTCGCTTGAAGTTTCAACCTTCTATCGCGGCAGTAACCTTTCCTTCCGTGATCAGCGCCATCGCAATGCATCGCTTGACTTCTTTTTTCGCCGAATCGCACCCTCACTGGCACTGGCTACACGACTTTGGTTTTCTAGAGCTCAGTATCGCGACTGTATTGGTTGTTTGGGTATCGGCAGGTTACGTCAAAATGTATTGGCCAGAAATCATGAAGTCATTTTCTAAACAAGCATAAAAAAGGATGGCGTTTGCCATCCTCTTAGAATAGTGCTTGGTTACCTAACGTAAACCGTGCAGAAACTCGGCACGCGTTGCTGGGTTGCTTTTGAAGATACCGCCCAATGCTGTTGTCGTGGTTTCGCTGGTTGCATCCATCACACCGCGAGATTTCACGCAGTAGTGTGTTGCGTCAATCGTCACTGCCACATCATCGGACTCAAGCAACGTTTGAAGTGCAACAAGAATTTGCTGAGTCATACGCTCTTGAACTTGTGGACGCTGGGCAAAGAAGCGAACGATACGGTTGATCTTTGACAGGCCAATGATCTTGCCACGTGGAATGTAAGCCACAGCAGCCTTGCCATCGATGGTCACAAGGTGGTGTTCACAAGTACTGGTCACTGTGATGTCCTTCACGCGAACCATCTCGCTCACGTTCATCTTGTTCTCAATCACCGTGATTTTAGGAAAGTTGGAGTAATCCAGACCAGAGAAGATTTCGTCAACGTACATCTTAGCAATGCGGTGAGGGGTTTCTTCTAGGCTATCGTCAGTGAGGTCAAGTTGAAGCAGACCTAAGATCTCACGCATGTGGTGTTCGATCTTCTCTTTCTTCTCTTCACGACTTACGTTGTTTGGACGCATTGGCGTTTCCAAACCGCGTTGCTCTAGCGCTTCTTTTACTAACTTCGCTGACTCGCTAAGACCTGACATTCCACTTCCTCTTTTGTTTTACTTCAGCCTTCGTACAAACCCAATCAAAATTGCATTCATACTTTTCGCTTTGAGTTGCTCAGTTCGTGTCTTTACACCAAGTCACATCAGATGAAGGTACTGAGCTGATTTTCTTGAGCTCCGCAGGTTTTTTACCCCTTTTGGATGGCTGACAAGGATACTCGGATTTTTGAATAATTACACCCATATTTTATAGGTGGACATTCTTACTCAGTCCCCTTTTATGGTAAAGTTGCCACAAAACAAAAGAACACAGGATTTTCTCAATGGGCTGCTGCGACGCACCTGGCTTGATGCCAATTGAAGAAGCGATGGACAAAATGTTATCGCGAATCAAACCTATCCAAACAACGCTTTCTCTTCCACTTGCTGAAGCACTCGGTTTTGTACTGGCAGAAGATATCTTGTCTCCTATCCACGTACCGCCATTCGACAACTCAGCAATGGATGGCTACGCTATTCGCATTCAAGATCTTGAGTCATCTTCTGTATTGCCTCTGGCAGGTAAATCATTTGCAGGACAACCTTTTGAAGGTGAATGGCCTCAAGGTACCTGTGTTCGCATCATGACTGGCGCAAAAATCCCACAGGGTTGTGATGCCGTTATCATGCAAGAAAACACTGAAGTGACAGATGATGGCATTCAGTTCAACCAAACCGACGTGAAGCCACAAAACAACATCCGCCCAACAGGTGACGACATCAAGCAAGGCGACATCGTACTGGCAAAAGGTGCACGTTTGACACCTCGCGATATTCCGATGATTGCGTCTCTTGGTATAAGCCATGTGACAGTAGTACGTAAGCCAAAAGTTGCTTTCTTCTCTACTGGTGATGAACTTAAACCACTGGGCGAGCCGCTAGACGAAGGCCAAATCTACGACAGCAACCGTTACGGCATTAAACCACTTATTGAGAACTTCGGTTGTGAAGCAGTTGATCTTGGCATTATTCCAGATTGCCCAGAGACTCTGAAAGCGACCTTTGAACAAGCACAAACGTTGGCTGATGTCGTTGTTACCTCTGGTGGAGTCAGCGTTGGCGAAGCGGATTACACAAAAGACATTCTTGAAGAACTTGGTGAGATCGGTTTCTGGAAGCTAGCAATCAAGCCGGGTAAACCTTTCGCGTTTGGTAAGCTAAGCACTGCTTGGTTCTGTGGTCTTCCGGGTAACCCTGTTTCTGCAGTTCTTACTATGTACGTGCTTGTTCAACCAATGCTGGCAAAACTTGCAGGCCATACAGAATGGAAAGCACCCGAGTCTATTCCAGCAACAACCAAAACCGCCTTTAAGAAAGCGCCAGGTCGTACCGATTACCAACGTGGTATCTACACATTGGAAGATGGCAAGTTTGTGGTTGAAACAACCGGTAACCAAAGCTCTGGCGCATTCCGCTCAATGAGCCTAGCGAACTGTTTTGTTGTCTTGGAACGTGAACGCGGCCGAGTTGAAGTGGGCGAAACGGTTCAGATTCAACTATTCAACTCAACCCTTTACTAGGAAGTCGTTGTGGATATTCTTTCCGATCAGGAAATGTTGCGTTACAACCGCCAAATCATTCTTCGTCAGTTTGACTTTGAAGGACAAGAAGCACTCAAACAAGCATCGGTATTAATGCTTGGTGCTGGCGGTTTAGGCTGCGCATCAAGCCAATATTTGGCGACTGCTGGTGTAGGTAAAATCACGCTGATTGATGATGATATCGTCGAGCTGTCTAACCTTCAGCGCCAAGTGCTGCACCACGATGCGGATATTGGTTGTAAGAAGGTAGACTCGGCGGCCGATGCACTACGTGAACTTAATCCGCACATTATCGTAGATACCATCGCAAAACGTCTTGATGATACAGCGTTAGAAAGCCTGATTAAGCAGCACACTATTGTTGTCGATGCATCAGATAACGTCGATACGCGTAATCAACTTAACCGCCTATGTTTTGCGACCAAAACACCGCTAATTTCAGGCGCGGCCATTCGCATGGAAGGCCAAGTGAGTGTGTTTACTTATGATGACCCAGCGCAACCATGTTACCAGTGCTTAAGTGCCCTCTTCGGCAGCGGTGCGTTAAGTTGTGTCGAAGCCGGAGTCATGGCGCCTGTTGTGGGTATTGTTGGCGCAGTACAAGCGATGGAAGCGATTAAAGTGATTGCTGATTACGGCCAACCAAAGAAAGGCAAAATTCTGATTTTGGACGCGCTCAGCATGTCTTGGCGAGAAATGAATCTGATGAAAATGCCCACCTGTCCGGTTTGTAGCTAGTTCTAAACCTCTAATCATTCCCAAAAAGCCCAACTCGATGCTGGGCTTTTTTCTCATTTTGACAATCAGATTTAAAACCCTTCTTCTTACAAATATTAACCCAATAAAATTCAACAACTTAAAAGTTGGCACATTCCTTTCATTGCATATATCACGAACCAATGAGAGGGCGAATTATGAAAAGGACATCACTACTACTTGGGTCTCTAATAGCGAGCGCTTATGCACAAGCGGCGCCATTTGACACATGCCCAAGCAAAGCATACCTGTTCCAATCAACCCCGGTTCAAATCTATGGTGTCAATTTGGTTACAGGTTCTACGACTCTTTTAGAGGACGACACAGGTTTGGCTTCGGGCATCAACGGTGTAGGCTTTAACTTCACTGACCGTTATATCTACGGCTACGACACCACAAACAAAAAGATTGTTCGCCTTGGTCAAGACTTCCAAGCAGAGACACTTGATGTTTCGGGTCTTCCTACTGACCACACGTTTTACGTAGGTGACGTTTACAACCACGTCTACTACTTGTACCGCAAAGGCAAAGGACTTTTCTCCATTGACCTTTCTCCGCTCGATTCTGATCCAAATGCGACATTGAGCATCGTGAAAATCAGCTCAACAGCGACGGTGAATCTAACCGACTTTGCATTCCACCCAGGCGACGGCTCCCTTTACGGCATCGACAATAACTCTGGAGTGCTATACCAGTTCAACCCATCGAATGGTAATACGACTGCGATAGGTGACACTGGCGAGCTAGGCACATTTGGTGCTGGCTACTTCGATGTAAACGGCAACTACTACGTGTCACGCAACCAAGACGGCAAAATCTATCGTGTTGACCTTTCGGAAGGTAACGCAGCCAATATCGCAGCAGGTATCGTTCCTGCGGTTGAGTTTGTATCCAACGGTCCAAGCTCAAGCCAAAATGATGGAGCACGTTGTGCAAATGCTCCAGTGATTGACGAAGACGAGCCAATTGATTTTGGTGATGCTCCAGACAGCTACCACACCACGCTTGCGTCAAACGGTCCTCGCCATGAGGTGGACGGTGTAACTTGGCTTGGTTCAGTCGCTCCAGATGGTGATGCCGACGGTCAAGCAAACGACAACTCTGTTGGCACAGCTGATGAAGATGGTGTTGGTTTTGTATCCGCACTTGACCCAGGCTTAAGTTCAATTGTGAATGTGACGGCTTCCACTTCTGGCTACCTATCAGCATGGTTTGACTGGAACCGCGATGGTGACTTTGATGATGAAGGCGAACAAGTCTTTACTGACGAATTACTGTCTGCGGGTAATAATCCCCTACCGTTTGTAGTTTCAACCGCTGCAACGGAAGGGTCTAGCTGGAGCCGATTCCGCTTTAGCCAACAAACCGGATTAAACTACGATGGTGGTTCGACGTCTGGTGAGGTGGAAGATTACCCAATTACCATCACTGGTAATGGTTACTCAGTGGAGTATTTCCCGAGTGCAGAAGATTACGCCACCGTGGCTTACGAAGATAACTGGCCATACACCGCAGACTACGACATGAACGATGTGGTCGTGAAATTCCGCATCACTGAAACCAGTCTTGCTGGTCATGTTGAGAATATCCAGATTACAGGTGACCTAGCGGCCTACGGCGCAAGTTACAAAAATGGCTTCGCAATCCGACTACCGGGTGTATTGAGAAGCTCGATTGAAAACGGATTAACAACGCTATCCTTCAATGGTGTAGAACAAGCATCTAATGGTTTGGAAAGTATTTCTGATGAGGCAATTTTCATCATCAGTGAAGACTTAAGCACACACGCGGCTAGCAGCTGTAGCTACTTCCGTACCGAGTCTGGCTGTGATGATAACGTTTCACTCACCTTTACCTTGAATGTGTACTTCACCGAAGGCTCTGACCGTTCAGCCATTCAAGCCATGCCATACGACCCGTTCATCTTCGCAACGCCGGGGACTTACCATGGCGACGGGATTACCTTCCAACCAGGTCGTAAATGGGAAGTTCACTTAGCAGACCAAGCACCAACAGAACAGTTTGATGACCAAAACCTCTTCGGTGTCGGCGTCGATGCCAGTGACCCTGCACAAGGTGTGTACTTCAAAACAGCAAACAACTTACCTTGGGCACTGTTGATAGTAGAGGATTGGGATTGGCCGCTAGAGCGTGTAGACATGGTCGATGCATACCCTCAATTCCAAACTTGGGCTGAGTCTGGTGGCGAACTAAGCACAGATTGGCACACCGCTCCAACACCTAACAAATGCTACATTCCATAGGGAGATAACATTATGAAAGCACTTATCACAATCATCATGGGATTAGCACTATCAGCTTGTGGCGGTGGCGGCGGTGGTGGTAACAGTACACCACCTCCACCAGCTCAAACGACCGTTGTAGAGGAAGACACTACCCAACAGGAAGAAACAACCGTAGAAGAGACTACCGTAACTGTAGAAGATGCAACCATGCAGGACCTAGTAGTACCGGATGGCTTTAGCTACAACCCAGTGACGGAAGGTACGCTCAATGTAGACATCAGTGGTTTCTCTTCTCAACGAGCGCACCTAAGCGTGTACAAAGAGTTCGTCGAGAACAGTTCAGGTAACTACGATGCAAAATACCCAAGCAAAGTCGCATCGGTTCCACTCAACAATGGTACAGCAAATGTCGACTTTAATGTTTCTGATAGCCAAGGTAGCCTACTTGTTGAAATTTGGTTCTATGACGGCAGTGACCCAATTCAGAAAGTCATTACTTCAGGAGACAACACTTGGACCATGTAACTGGGTAAATCGAAAGCTGTCTTTCAGAACAAATCTTCAATCTTTAACTTAAAAATCGCATCGTTCTTTTGAACATGCGATTTTTTTGTTGTAAAACAGTAAGATTATCCACCTAGCAAACTAAAGACAATGCAAGCACTGATTAGTACTGATGAACTCAATAGCCTTCTCGGCCAACCTAACGTCAAGCTCCTCGACGCTAGTATTGCGTTTCAAATCCCTTCTGAAGGCAAAAAGATTCAAGATAAGTGGATTCCAAATACTTTACGCTTCGATTACGACAATGACTTTTGCTTACCCGGTTCTTCCCTGCCGCATATGATGCCAACAGAAGAAGGCTTCAACCAAAGTGCGCAACAACTCGGTTTGAACAACGAAGATTTGATTGTGGTTTATGACAACTCAGGCACTTTAGCGGCACCAAGAGCTTGGTGGATGTTCAAAGCCATGGGGCATGACAATGTCCGAGTCTTAAATGGCGGTCTTCCAGCTTGGATTGAAGCAGGACTCCCTGCCGAAAGTGCCCTATCGCAACCAAGCGAAGAAGGCAACTTTGCGGGCAAGCTCAACCAAAATGCCTTTTTGAGTGCACAAGATGTTCTTGCTCATTCAACCAATAAAAGTGCCAATATCATCGATGCTAGAGCCAAAGCTCGCTTCCTTGGTGAAGTGCCTGAGCCACGAGAAGGTCTACGTAGTGGGCACATTCCAAATTCGGTTTGCTTACCGTTTCAAGAACTCTTGGCCAACGGTCACATTAAACCAAATTCAGAGTTGCAACAGATATTTAGCGCACTAACGATAGATAGTGACAATTCGATTATTTTTAGTTGCGGTTCCGGTGTAACCGCATGCATTTTATTACTCGCGGCGTATCAAATTGGTCTAGACAATCTGTCGGTGTACGACGGTTCTTGGACCGAATGGGGTGCAGACCACTCTCTACCTATCGAGTGTTAAGACAAGTGTCTGTTTAACAAAGTATCTTACGTTTATCTAAAGATGATGTGTTCCAATAAACTAAACGCAGCTTCTAAACCAAACTTGTCATTTCGAAATAGAAACTGGCTATGAGTGATTTGTCACCCCTCATAGCCTGACTACATCAAAAGCCGACTATTTCCGTCAGCGTTCAGATGTCGCGTTGCCGTGCATTTGCTCATCTAAGTTGAGCACGGTTAATGCGTTGCTAACGCTCGTGGCGATCACGTCTATCGCTCCAGTTCTTAATGCTCCGAGTAGAGCGAGTGGCTTGCTGTTCTCAGCTGCGATCGCAATGACTTCCGAGATCGGCCGAAACTCTTCAATACCAAGTCCAATTACTCGGTCACTCATTACCGTGTTCGCTACATTACCGTGAATATCAAAGAAGTCATAACCTGCAAAATCCCCTACCACACCTTGTTGAAGTCTCGACTGAACCACTTCATCAGGCGTAAACCAACCTAAGTCGACCATGTAACTGTTTTCGCTCATGTCACCAATACCAACCAAAGCGACATCGGCTTTACGTGCTAGGTCGAGCGTTTGTTTCACGGTTGCATTTTGCATAAAGGCCAACTTCTGTTCTCTGTTTTCTGCGTAAGCCGGCGCATAAAGGGTTTCAGAGGTCCCCCCATATTTCTTCGCCAACTGACGACAAATATGGTCGGCGTTATACATACCGCCACGCGGATGAATACCACCAATGCCACACACAAATTTACAGTCACGCGGCGTAATAACACCAATATGGTGAGCGACAGACGACACGTTGCGCCCTTGTCCGACCGTCACCACCATGCCGTTTTTGAGCGTGCTAGTGAGATAATTGGACACCAATCCCGATACCTGTAGTCGTTGCGCTTCTTCATTCGGTTGATCAAGAGCAACAAGCGCGCGCTTAACGCCGAATCGCTCGATCAAACGTTGTTCAATCTTGGCGCTGAACACCGGATGGTATTTAACGGTAATTTCAACAATGCCTTCATCACGCGCCTGCTTGAGCATTCGCCCGACCTTTGCGCGTGATATGGCAAATTTTCTCGATATCTCTTCCTGAGTCGCACCGTCTTGATAATACGCGACGGAAATCTCTGTCAACAAATCCTTGTTTTCAATGGAAATATCTTGATTAGAACTGCTCATGGTTTCTCTCGCCCTTAAGAGGATCGATATTGTATGCAATAAGTGAACATATGCTCATTGACTTAGCATATGTTCTTTATCAATTTAAACGCTACATTTGCTCATCGCAATAACATTTTCTCACTACAATTTTTTACCCTCTTGGATAACGCTCAAGCTTTGAACAATAAGGGCAAACGTTTATTTGGGTTAACCACTAAACACACAGTAAAAAAACGTTGATGAAGTTCACTATAAGTCCATTTCAGCGATTGACTTTCAGCATAGATAGGATAAATATGGACACATCATTTACTCAGCTATCGATCAAATGTTCATAGCATTTGTTCGGTAACGAAATTTTCCGTAGTTGGCTGAGCAGATGTCTCATTAAATGCGATGAGACGGTTAGCTAACTCGCTTGCAAATGCACAAGCCGTGATAACAAAAATCACGCTTAAGCCCATTTAAATAGGATGATCGATTATGAGCAACAAGTTAGAGCAACTTCGTAAACTAACGACTGTAGTAGCAGACACTGGCGAAATTGATGCAATTAAAAAGTATCAGCCAGAAGACGCAACAACTAACCCTTCTCTTATCCTTAAAGCCGCTCAAATCGCAGAGTACGCACCTCTAATCGATGCTTCAATCGAATACGCTAAAGCACAGAGCAATGACAAAGCTCAACAAGTTCAAGACACTTGTGACATGCTTGCAGTAAACATCGGTAAAGAAATCCTAAAAACTATCCCAGGTCGTATCTCTACAGAAGTAGACGCTCGTCTATCTTACGATATGGAAGGCAGTGTAGCGAAAGCTCGTCAACTAGTGAAAATGTACAACGATGCTGGCATCACTAACGACCGTATCCTTATCAAACTGGCTTCAACTTGGGAAGGCATTCGCGCAGCTGAGATCCTAGAAAAAGAAGGCATCAACTGTAACCTAACGCTTCTATTCTCGTTCGCTCAAGCACGTGCTTGTGCAGAAGCGGGTGTATTCCTAATCTCGCCATTCGTTGGTCGTATCATGGACTGGTACAAAGCGAAAGAAGGCCGTGACTTCGAAGCTCAAGAAGATCCAGGCGTACTATCTGTAACTAAGATCTACAACTACTACAAAGAATACGGCTACAAAACTGTAGTTATGGGCGCAAGCTTCCGTAATATCGGTGAGATCTTAGAGCTAGCTGGTTGTGACCGTCTAACTATCGCTCCTGCTCTACTTGCAGAACTAGAAGCAGCTGAAGGTGAAGTAGTTGAGAAACTAGTTGATTCTAAAGGCGCAGCTGAGCGTCCAGCACCAATGACTCACGCTGAATTCCTATGGGAACATAACCAAGACCCAATGGCTGTTGAGAAGCTGGCTGAGGGTATCCGCAACTTCGCCGTTGACCAAGGCAAACTAGAAGCGATGATCGAAGCTAAGCTTTAATTGCTTACCAAAAGCGAGTAGCCCGTCTACTCGCTTTTACCATCAGCACTATTTTCAAAAAATTCTATTTGAACTTGTTTCGGCGAGTTCCCTCTATTTAAATCAAATATCGAGAAGTAATCACTATGGATCGTAAACATCTAGCAAATGCAATCCGTGCGCTAAGCATGGATGGTGTTCAACAAGCTAACTCTGGTCACCCAGGTGCACCTATGGGTATGGCTGACATCGCTGAAGTTCTTTGGCGCTCTCATCTAAACCACAACCCATCAAACCCTGAGTGGGCAGACCGCGACCGTTTCGTACTGTCTAACGGCCACGGCTCAATGCTGATTTACTCTTTACTGCACCTTGCAGGTTACGAGTTGTCTATCGACGATCTGAAAAACTTCCGTCAGCTTCACTCTAAAACTCCTGGTCACCCAGAGTACGGTTACGCGCCAGGAATCGAGACCACAACGGGTCCGCTAGGTCAAGGCATCACTAACGCGGTTGGTATGGCTCTAGCTGAAAAAGCGCTAGCAGCACAGTTCAACAAAGAAGGCCACGACATCGTTGACCACTTCACTTACGTGTTCATGGGCGACGGCTGTCTGATGGAAGGTATTTCGCACGAGGCATGTTCTCTTGCAGGTACTCTTGGTCTAGGCAAGCTGATCGCATTCTGGGATGACAACGGCATCTCTATCGACGGTCACGTTGAAGGTTGGTTCTCTGACGATACACCTAAACGTTTCGAAGCTTACGGCTGGCACGTAATTCCAGCAGTAGACGGTCACGATGCTGACGCAATCAACGCAGCAATTGAAGCAGCGAAAGCGGATCCACGTCCTACACTTATCTGTACTAAGACTATCATCGGTTTTGGTTCACCAAACAAATCTGGTTCACACGATTGTCACGGTGCGCCATTAGGTGCAGAAGAAATCGCAGCAACACGCAAAGAACTAGGTTGGGAGCACGGTCCTTTTGAAATTCCGCAAGAAGTCTACGCAGAATGGTCAGCGAAAGAAACAGGCGCAGCTAAGGAAGCAGCGTGGAACGAGAAATTTGCAGCTTATGAAGCAGCGTACCCTGAGCTGGCAGCTGAATTTAAACGCCGCGTAAACGGTGAGCTTCCTGCACAGTGGGAAGAGAAAGCAAGCCAAATCATTGCTGATCTTCAAGCTAACCCAGCAAACATTGCATCACGTAAAGCGTCTCAAAATGCTCTAGAAGCATTTGGTGCTCTACTACCAGAGTTCATGGGTGGCTCTGCTGACCTAGCACCTTCTAACCTAACAATGTGGTCTGGTTCTAAGTCTCTAGAAGCAAGCGACTTCTCTGGTAACTACATCCACTACGGCGTGCGTGAATTCGGTATGACAGCGATCATGAACGGTATCGCGCTACACGGTGGTTTCGTTCCTTACGGCGCAACATTCCTAATGTTCATGGAGTACGCACGTAACGCAATGCGTATGGCTGCGCTGATGAAAATTCAGAACATCCAAGTGTACACGCATGACTCTATCGGTCTTGGCGAAGATGGTCCAACTCACCAACCAGTTGAGCAAATGGCATCGCTACGCCTAACACCAAACATGAGCACATGGCGTCCATGTGACCAAGTTGAGTCCGCTGTAGCTTGGAAACTAGCGATTGAACGTAAAGATGCACCGACAGCACTTATCTTCTCTCGTCAAAACCTTGCGCAACAAGAGCGCACAGCAGAACAAGTAGCAGACATCGCGAAAGGTGCTTACATTCTGAAAGATTGCGAAGGCAAGCCAGAGCTAATCCTTATCGCAACAGGTTCTGAAGTTGAACTAGCAGTAGAAGCAGCAGCACAGCTAACTACTGAAGGTAAGAAAGTACGCGTTGTTTCAATGCCATCAACAGATGCATTTGACAAACAAGACGCCGCTTACCGTGAATCTGTACTGCCATCAGACGTAACAGCACGTATCGCAATTGAAGCAGGTATTGCTGACTTCTGGTACAAGTACGTAGGTTTCGACGGTCGCATCATTGGTATGACTTCATTCGGTGAATCTGCACCAGCCGGCGAACTATTCAAAATGTTTGGTTTCACGACTGAAAACGTAGTGAACACAGCAAAAGAGCTACTCGCGTAATTGCAGTAAAAAGATAGTCAGTTTTCTCTATTGCGAATGTGAAAACTGAAAAGCCCCACCAGCAATGGCGGGGCTTTCTTTTATCTGGCTCCTATTCGCATAAACGCAGCCAGGACATAAACATCACAACTTTCGTTACGACTATTTGTCTTCAAATCGAAGTGCGAGCTGATAGAAATCTTGTACTTGGTCTTTCAACTGTCGGCTATTTTGCTCAACTGAATGTGTTGCTGCCAAGTTTTGTTCTGCGGTCGAAGCAATAGAATGAATGTGCTGGTTTACATCACTAGATAGCTTTAACTGGTTATTCGCCGCTTCTGCTACATCAACCATCAGCCCACTCATGGTTTGCATCATCTGTTCAACTTCAGACAAACGCAACGCGCTTTGTTCTGCTACTTGAGAACAGGCATCGGTTTGCTCTTTGTTTGCCAGAATATCTTTCTGCCAACTTTGAATCGTTGCCAACATAGTGGAGATAGAGGCTTGGATTTGTTCAGTTGCATTGGATGTTCGCCCAGAAAGCGCGCGGACCTCATCAGCTACAACAGCAAAACCACGACCTTGCTCCCCTGCTCTTGCCGCTTCAATCGCCGCGTTGAGTGCCAGTAAATTGGTTTGCTCTGCGATCCCACCAATCTCTTCCATCAAATGGTTCACCTTCTGCGCCTGATCACTCAGTTGATACGTCGTTTCCGTCGCTTTTTCAGCTTGAAGGCTTAACTTCGCTAGATTGGTGTGCGTTTGATCAATGGTCTCCTTCGCCATCAAGCATGACTTCAATGTATCATCAATCAACATATGGGCATCATTGGTACTCGAAGAAACCGAATTTGCCGACGACTCCACCTCTTGGGTAGCATCTCGCACACGATGAATATCGGTATTTTGCTGATTTAATGCAGCCGAGACTTCTGCCGTTGTTTGACTGAGCTCTTCGGCGCAATGCTGCAAAGGCAATGCGGAGTCAGTCATTCTTCCTAACACGGTTCGAATTCTTGCGGATAGCATTTTGATATGGAAATCGGCAATCGAAAATGCCGTGTTACCGGAATAGATCAAGCGACTTACGCTGTCATATTGCTTTTGTAACTTTTTAAGTTGCTGAGGTGTATCAATTAACTCTTGGCGGAATAACAGAGCTAGAACACTTGCAGGTAACGCACTTGCAAGCCAAGCCAACGGCCCTTCAACAGACAACGCATATGCGGTTGCAGGTGCGGTTAGTGCACCAAGTAGAATCGCATAGCGAATGGTTTCATTGATTTTCAACGACCAAGTTCGGCCAGACTTCTCTGCAGCACGCATGCTTTTGTAGGCTTTTGTCGCAATATCAACCCACTCTCGCTTTGGTTTCACGCGCACTGATTGATACCCAACAACATGGTTGTCTTCGTAGATAGGGGTGACATAAGCATCAACCCAATAGTAACCGCCAGACTTAGTGGCATTCTTAACCATTCCACGCCAGGCTTTACCTTGTTTAAGGCGTGCCCACATGTCACCGAAAGCGGCTTTAGGCATATCATTATGACGAACTATATTGTGGTTCTGACCGACAAGTTCTTCGTGAGTGTATTCAGCAACGCGGCAAAAGGCTTCATTACAATATGTAATAACACCTTGTAAGTTCGTTGTTGAGACGAGTTCCTCAGACTCCCTCACGAGAGTTTCTTGAGCTTTATGAGAAATATTGGCTGACATAGACGAAACTTCTTTAGTTTTTATTGATTTTCGGCAAGATATATACAGGATTTTTATTTTTATTACAAAAAGTTAGATAAAAAGTCTTATCAAATCGACATTTTTATTGTGGGAATTCACATTATCGATAAAAAGATAAAGAAGAGATTGTTGATTTGAGCTAATAAACAAACCCGACACGATCGGCCGGGTTATATATTAAGCCTTAATTAAGCGGTTTGTGATTCTGGCTTTTTATTCGTTTTTAACGCAAACATCGCGATAACGAGTAACACAAATGGAAGAACATACAAATTAAGATTCTGCCAACCTACGGTAGACTCAAGCCAACCAGATAGTAATGCGGTGATGGTGACACAACTGAACACGAAGAATTCATTAAACGCTTGAGCCTTGCTTCTGTTTTTCGCTTCATAGCTTTGACTAAACAGCCCGGTTGCTGCGATAAACATAAAGTTCCACCCTATTCCTAACAGGATTAAAGCAAGGCTAAAATGCCAGATAGACACTCCATGTATGTTAATTCCAATACAAGCAACAAATAGCAATCCACCCGCTAAAATCATATTCTTAGCGCCAAACCGCTCTATCAGACGGCCCGTGACAAACGCAGGTGCAAACATACCCAACACGTGCCATTCGATCACTCCCGCCGCTTTATCAAAATCAAAGCCACAACCAATCATCGCTAAAGGAGTTGCTGTCATTAAAATGTTCATCACCGCGTACGCAACCATTGCCGCGATAACTGCCAGCATGAAATTAGGTCGACGAATAATCAGTCTCAGCTTATCCGCCTTAGCGTGTAGCGCCTGCGTGTGTGCAGGTGGAAAACGAATGGTTTGTAGCACAACCAACGCGGTTATATAAAGCACGACAAGCACAGCAAATGCACTAATGTATAAGCCATCATCTGACCACTGCTGCGAGTACACGGCCAGATTAGGCCCAAGGATCGCCGCTAACACCCCACCCGCCATAGATATCGAAATCGCCCTATGCCTTGCCGACTCTTCACACACTTCAATGGCAGCAAACCTGTATAGAGTACCGAAACCTATACCAACACCAAGCAAAAACGTAGACATGCAGAACAGATAGAAGTTTTGTTGACTTAATGCATACGTCGCTAGACTAGCACCCAAAATGCCAATGACATTACCAAGGCTAAAACCAAGGCGACGCCCTAACTTGCCCATAATTAGCGACGCAGGAATTGTCGCGGCCATCAGTCCCAAAAACTGCAGTGCAACTGGTAATGTGATAAAACTTGATGACGGCGCAAGTGTTTTGCCAATAAGGGCAATAACAGATATGAGTAAAATATTCCCTGTCATTAATAAGGCTTGGCAGAGGGATAGAAGCCATACATTACGATTCAATTCCAAATTCCTTTTGGTTACAACGTATACAGATAACATATAGGAAAGCAGAAACAATAGAAAGATATGAGAGTAATTCTCAACAAAAAGAGCCAGAGGCATAGTACCTCTGGCTCTTCACTATTCACTTTTCGCTTTTAAAAAGTTTTTCTGTTGAGCTTACTTGTTGCGGCGCGCTTTTACTGCATCAGAAAGCTGACGAAGTACCGTTTCCGTATCTTCCCAACCAATACATGCATCAGTAATCGACTGACCATAAGTGGCTGCTTTGCCATCCACTAAGTCTTGGCGACCTTCAACTAAATGAGACTCGATCATCACACCAAAAATGGCTTCTTCGCCAGCAGAGATTTGTTCGGATACATCATCAGACACCAGCATTTGACGCTTGAACTGCTTCGAGCTGTTAGCATGGCTAAAATCAATCATCACTTTTTTCGGCAGACCTGCGGTGTCCAGCTCATCTTTAATTTGAGCTACATGTGCTGCACTGTAGTTTGGTTCTTTACCGCCACGTAGAATAATATGGCAGTCTGGATTACCAGCGGTTTCTACGATCGCGGAATGACCGTATTTTGTTACTGAAAGGAAGTGATGGGAAGCGCTTGCAGAACGAATCGCGTCGCTCGCTATTTTAATATTCCCGTCGGTACCGTTTTTGAAACCTACAGGACAAGAAAGACCAGAAGCTAGCTCGCGGTGAACCTGAGATTCTGTCGTACGAGCACCGATAGCGCCCCAACTGATCAAATCCGCCACGTACTGAGGTGTGATCATATCTAAGAATTCACTTGCCGTTGGCAAGCCCATATCGGTTAGATCAAGAAGAAGTTTACGTCCGATACGTAGACCATCATTTAGCTTATAGGTGTCATTTAAGTAAGGGTCATTGATAAGGCCTTTCCAACCAACGGTCGTACGCGGCTTTTCAAAATAAACTCGCATAACAACCTCAAGCTGCTCGCCCAGTTCATCACGTAATACTTTTAGCTTTTTACCGTACTCAACCGCGGCAGCCGGATCGTGAATAGAACACGGGCCAACGATCACGAGTAATCGATCGTCTTTTCCTTCAAGAATATTGTGAATGGCGTTACGGCAATCAAAAGTGGTCGAAGAAGCGGTTTCAGTCGCTGGGAACTTCTCTAATACTGCAACAGGTGGCAATAACTCTTTTACTCTATTTATTCTTACATCATCAGTTTGAAACATTACTTCTACTTCCTGGTTTTATTTCCGACCTCATTTTTACCAACTGAACTCATTGCAACATTGTTCACAAAGCGAGCAGCATCAAGGGCTGTGGTCATTTTCTGTCTAGCGTTTAAGTAACTTATCGGCTTAGGCGTAGACTTGCAATCAGTTTTTGCAAATAAATGCAAATAAAAACCACCTGTTAACCACCGCGCACAATGTAAAGTAAAGTTTACGAAAAAAAGTTCAAAATAATCATCAATTTTCTTATGCACCAAAAAATCTTTACTACAATGTAAGAAATATCAGAAGTTTGTGAGGTATTTTTGGGTAGTAAATGTTGATCAAGTTCAAATATATTGTTGCTTGATATGAAATGATTAGAATATTAAACTAATTTCTTATAAACGCTGGTTTTTTCTAATTTTTTGATAAAACGAAGTAGAAGTTAATATGCAATCAATACAAGGAAACATTATGAACAAAGTAGCAATTGCAGTAGCAGCAGTGGTAGCTGGTAGTAGCGCGCTTTTAAACTCTGCTCAAGCTGAAATGTACATCGGGGGCAAAGTGGGCATGACTACACTTGACGACGCTTGCTATCTAAATAGCCCTTGTGATGATGAAGCGTTCGGTGCAGGACTACATATCGGTTATGACTTTACCGATATCATTGGGCTAGAGTACGGCGTAGACTTCTTAGGCGACTACAAAGCTAACTCGATGTCAGGGGCTAACACGGTTAATACGATTGACGGCAATCTAACGGCTTTAACACTTGCACCTAAATTCAACTGGCACTTAAACGACTCTTGGAATCTGTTTGCTAAGATCGGTGGTGCTTACATGATGTCTGATGACGAAACAGACTTTGTCCCAACAGGTTCTTTGGGGGCTGAATACTCGATCGATAGAAACTGGAGTGTTCGCGCTGAATACCAACGCTACCAAGACATGTCTGACGACGTGTGGGACGACATGGATGCTAACTTCTTTGGTATCGGTGTTAACTACAAATTCGCAGCAGCTCCAGTTGTTGCAGCAGTTGTAACGGAAGAAGTGATCGAGCCAGATCCAGAACCAGTGATGATGAGCAAGGTGCACAAAGAAGAGTACGGTACAGGTACGTTTGAATTCGATAGTGCTAAGTTAACAGATTCCGTTTCTGAACGTCTGGACAACTTTGTTTCATTCTTGAACGAATATCCTCAAGCTCAAGTAGAGATTACTGGTTACACGGATAGCTCAGGCCCTGCGGCATACAACCAAAAACTGTCTGAGCGTCGTGCTCAATCTGTTGCTGATTACCTAACCGCAGCTGGCATTGGTTCAGATCGTTTGACAGTTAAAGGTATGGGTGAAGAAAACCCAGTTGCTGACAACAGCACTCGCGAAGGTCGTGAGAAAAACCGTCGCGTAGAAGTTGTGGTACCTTCATTTGAATACCAAGAGCTAGTTCAGCCTGAATAAGCATCTATGATTCATGATCGATGATGTGGTAAAAATTAATGGGGTGCATTTGCACCCCGTTTTGATCTCATATTAAGGGATATTGCCACTATGGTTTTGGGAAAAAGATCAACTCATTATCTTGCACCATAACGCAATCCATACCAGCTGCATGCGCCGCTCGCTTCCCCAGCTCAGTATCCTCGAACACAAGACACTGTGACGCCTCCAAGTCGAGTTGTTTCGCGGCCATCAAAAAGGTATCTGGAAAGGGTTTATGGTTCTCTACATCACTTGCGGTTACTACAACATCCAACTTGTCTAATAAACCTGCATGACTTAATAAGCGCATGGCACTTTCTCGTTGGCTGCCAGTACCGACTGCAATTTTCTTATGGCCTAAATATTCCTCTAACACGATGTTCGTGCAAGGAATAACGTCACCATGAAGCTCCATAGCAGCGAATGTTTCCATTTTAAATGTCGCGACAGTTTTAGGATCTAATAAAAGCTCATGCACACGATTTAGTTCCTCAACAATTTTAAAGCTCGGCATCCCTCCCAAACTGTGAAACCATTCCTGGCAAAACGGAAAATCAAAACGCTCAGCAGTTGCTTGCCAAGCTGCCAAGTGGGCTGGCATGGTATCGATTAGAGTACCATCCATATCAAATATGAATCCCTCATAGGGTCTAAAATCAATCGTGCTCATGTCTTTTCTTCTATTTGTGCATCTGTAATGTTAATTTATCAGCTCTTTCAATCGTCCTTACCGGCATTTACTTATCATGCTCAAAATTTCGAACTCCGTCACAATTCAAGAGTGGGAAATTCAATTATCCCCAATTAGAGCTCAAGGAAATGGTGGCCAGAACGTTAACAAGGTAGCGTCCGCTATACACCTGCGCTTTGATATCCGGCATTCCAGCTTACCTGACTTTTACAAAGAGCGATTACTTGCACTTTCTGATAGTCGTATAAGTAAAGATGGCGTGATCATCATCAAAGCGCAACAATTTCGTACACAAGAACAAAATAAGGAAGACGCCCTAAATCGGCTTCAAGCATTGATAAAAGCTGCCGCTTTACAGGAGAAGAAGCGTATTAAAACGAAACCAACCCGCGCTTCTCAACGCCGACGACTTGATACAAAAAACAAGCACGGAGCGAAAAAACAGCAACGTAAAAAAGTGCTGTATTAGTGAATGTCGTTTTCTCGACATGTTAGTTGAACAACGTTTGCTAGCCCTTGGAAATCTCATTGGATTTCTCTTTTTAGTTACTTATTCAGGAAACAACAATATGACTATTAGGCAAAAACTCTACTTCCTCGGAGTTATCGCCATTTTAGGCATCGTGGCCCTTTTGGGTACGTCATCCCATTTTGAAAACAAGAGCAATGATCTAAATCACGCGATCAAACTCGTTGGTGATCTAGAAATACGCTTACTCAACTTACGCAGAAATGAAAAAGATTTCCTACTACGTAGTAATGACAAATATCTAAATAAGTTTGACGCCAATGTTGACAAGTTTATAGACACAGAAAAAGAGCTTGCGAACATACTCAAGAGTAATGAATTACCTTCCAGTCAACCATTTAAGCAAGACTTGCTCGCATACCAAAGGGGCTTTCAGAATCTGGTCAGCGCTTACCAACTATACGGGCTTGATTCAAAGAGTGGGCTTCTCGCCGGTTACGAACAAGCACTATTAGAAGCTAAACAACGTTCAGACCACCAGCAGTTATTGGCATTAGTCCGTTTTGACTCTGCGGTAAAAGCAGGACTATTCAATAGTGACTTGCTTGAGGGGCAATATGCTCCGGAGCTTATCAAAACAGGTAAGCAATTGGCGGCCCAAAAGCAAGTTGTTGGGGTTGCTTATGACAAAGGCCTACTCGGTGAAACTCGCGCATTATCCCATGCCGTAGAAGAGCAATTTGAAACCTTTTCCACAGCCCTTAGCTCTGCTGCCGCACAACGTGATGAACAAATGTCGACCATCAAGCAGGTCATTACAGCTCTGATCTTAGTCGTGATTTTCGCATTGATTTGGCAAATTTCACGTTCAATCAATACGCGAGTGAATAGCTTACTTGGCACCATTCGAAGTATCAGCGAAACGAACAACATGGGACTTCGATCTGATTTGAAAGGTCAAGACGAGCTATTTGATATCAGTCATCACCTCAATGACCTATTGGATAAGCTTGAGCATCTAATTAGTAGTACCCAAGAAAAATCGGCGCAACTCACTGCAAGTACCGATAATATGCATCGTGAGTTAGAAGGCGTTATGGAGCAATTCCACACGCAAACTGACCACACAGCATCAATGGCGACGGCAGTTCAGCAAATGGTTGCCACAATAGGTGAAATCTCTGAAAGCACATCAGTTGCGGTAGAAGGCGTACATCAGGCAGCGAATAATGCCGAACAAGGTCGAGGAGTTGTTGAGGCCACGGTAACCAACATCGGTCAACTAACCACGATTTTATCAAACAGCCAGCAGTCGATTGGCTCGCTGAATCAGCATGTAGATAAAATTGGTGGTGCCGTGAACATCATCCAAGAGATTGCAGAGCAAACCAACCTACTAGCTCTCAACGCAGCAATTGAAGCCGCGCGAGCAGGCGAACAAGGCCGCGGGTTTGCAGTTGTTGCCGATGAAGTACGCGCCCTAGCTAGCCGAACTCATCAATCCACTGAGGAAATCACGCGGGTCGTTGCAGATATTCAAACTCAAATGTCTACAGTTGTTGCTGATATTGATCAATGTAACGCTCAAGGGCAACAAACACTTAATGCTTCTGAAAAACTGGATTCTAGCCTGCAACAGATCATTACTGACATGCATTCAATTCAAGGTAATTCGGAGCGCATAGCTTCAGCAATTGAAGAACAAGGTATCGTGATGAACCAAGTTAGCGGTTCAATCACCGAGCTAAACGCCATATCTGAGAATAACATGCAATCCGCTCAGGAATGCTTGCATGAAGTGAACTCTGTCTCTGCTCAAGCTCATGATATGGATGAAGCCGTTGCACAATTCAAAACTGCGCTAAAATAACCCTTTTCAAAATAGAAAGCCCGAGGCAATCATTGCTTCGGGCTTTTTTTCAATTGTCACTTCGTGCTTACTGCGCACTTCGGATGTGATTATTCATCATCAAGAGGAACCAGCTTGGTGTTGCCGCCATGAACTTTCTCACGCTGTCTTTGCACCAGGGCGTAGAAGCCTGGGATCAAGAATGTACCTGCTAGAAGCACACACAATAGACCACCAATCAGCGACACGCCGAGTGAGTTTTGACTCACGTGCCCCGCACCAGCGGCAAAGATAAGCGGGAAGATACCCAGGATAAATGACCAAGATGTCATATTCACAGCGCGGAAACGTAACGTGCCTCCTTTAACCGCTGCACTATCGATATCAGCATTTTTTTCTTCACGCTCTTGCTTGGCGAACTCCACAATCAAAATTGCGTTTTTCGCCGCCAAGGCTATGAGCAAGACAAGACCAATTTGGGCATACAAGTTAAGCGGCGTGCCAGTTAGATTCAACGCAAGGAAGGAACCTAACGTTGCTACTGGGACCACCAAAATAATAGCCAGTGGAATACTCCAACTCTCATACTGAGCCACCATAAACAAGTAAATGAATATCAAAGCCAGCGCAAACGCATAAATGGCTTGGTTGCCCGCAAGCACTTCCTGATAAGCCATACCTGTCCATTCATACGTGTACCCTTGCGGAAGAACTTCAGCAGCAACGCGTTCCATTGCTGCAATCGCATCACCACTAGAGTAACCCGGAGCTGGTTGGCCTTGAATGATAGCACTGCGGTACATGTTGTAACGCCACGCCACATCAGGCTCAAACACTTGCTCGTAGCTCACTAGCGTACTTAACGGGACCATATCACCGTTCGAAGAACGAACATGGAAACGCTCTAGATCTTCCATGCTGCTACGGTGCTGGCTATCAGCTTGCATGGTTACGCGGAAGTTCTTACCAAACATGGTGAAGTCATTCACATAAAGCGAACCTAAGTTGCCTTGCAAGGTTTGGAAAATAGACGACAGCGAAATACCTAATTGCTGCGCTTTCTCACGATCGATATCAACGTAGTAGTGCGGAACATTCGCGCGGAACGTGCTAAACGTGTAGGCAATTTCAGGCGCTTGGTTAGCCGCTTGGATCATTTCTCCCATGACCATCGACAAGTCGGTACGACTTCGCCCTAGCGTGTCTTCAAGCACAAACTCAAAACCAGACGCAGCGCCCATACCTGGAACCGCCGGTGGTCCCATCGCAAAAACAACCGCTTGAGGTAACTCTGTCGCCGCTCGCCCGTTAATACGTGCCGCGATAGCATTAGCAGAGTGCTCTCCTTGCAGCGAGTTACGAGTATCCCAGTCATGCAATTTGATAAATACAGAAGCACCGTTTGATGCTGCTGCGCCTGTCATAAACGAGTAACCGTTCGCAACCGTCACACCATCCACACCAGGCTCTTCACCGATCATTTTCATTAAATCATTGGTGACTTCTTCAGTACGTGATAAAGAGGCTGAATCTGGTAGCTGTACGTTAACCAGCAAAATGCCTTTATCTTCTTGAGGAACAAACGCTGTAGAGGTGGTTTTCGCAAAGAAAGTGACCGCTGCGATAGCAACTATAAAGAACGTCACGAGCAGTAAAGACTTCTTCACCAAGAAACCAGCGATCTGGCCATAACGCGTAGTGATGCGCTCTAAGCCTCTGTTGAAAGCCTGGAACCAGTTAGCGGTATTGCCCCCACCCTGCTTCAATACCAGAGAACAAAGTGCTGGAGACAGTGTCAATGCATTGATGGATGAAATCACAACCGAAATACAGATGGTCAAAGCGAACTGGCGATACATGATACCGGTGATACCTGGCAGCATGGCGACGGGTATGAATACCGCAAGTAGAACCAAGGTCGACGTGATGATTGGTCCCGTTACTTCTTTCATCGCTAGCAACGTCGCTTTACGCGGTGAAATGCTTGGGTCTTTCGCCATGGTAGTATCGACGTTTTCGATAACCAGAATCGCATCGTCCACCACGATACCAATCGCAAGGATCAAGCCAAACAAAGTAACCGTATTAATGGTGAAGCCCGTTGCCTGCATGATGGCAAACGTACCAATCAGAGAAACGGGGATCGCGACAACAGGAATCAACGTTGCACGCGCACTACCCAAGAACAAGTAAGTTACAGCAATTACCAATAGAATCGCTTCAATCAGTGTTTTTACTACCCCTTTGATCGATTCAGATACGAACACGGTTGTATCGTAGCTGGTCTCGTATTCCATTCCCTCTGGGAAGTTTTTGCTCAAGCCTTCAAGGAGCTCCATGACGGCCTGACCACTTTCTAACGCATTCGCATCCGATTGAAGAGACAACGCAACGATTGACGCGTCCTGGCCACGGAACTTACCGTTACCATCGTAGAACTTTTTGCCTAGTTCAACGCGAGCAACATCTTTCAGATAAACCGTAGAGCCATTGGGATTAGCTCGAAGGACTACGTTCTCAAACTCACTCACGCTTTCCAAGCGACCTTTGGTCACAAGGTTAAACTGAACTTCTTGCGGATTGTTGTATGGTGCTGCACCTACACGCCCTGCCGCAACTTGAACGTTCTGTTCAGCCAAAGCGGCGTATACGTCTGACGTGGTTAGCTTAAGGTTGGCCATTTTTTCAGGATCTAACCAAACACGCATTGCGTATTCGCCACCACCAATCACGTTAACTTCACTGATACCTTTCGCACGAGCCAACTGATCTTTTACATTCAAGTTAATGTAGTTAATCAAGAACTGATCATCGTATTTGCCATCAGGTGAATAGAAGTTAAGTACCATCAGCAGGTCAGGTGAACGCTTTTTCACCGTCACACCAACCATGCGAACTTCTTGAGGCAGTTTTGACTCAATCTGTGACACGCGGTTTTGCACGTTAACTTGCGCCATATCTGGATCGGTGCCAACATCGAACGTGACGTTTAGGCTGTAAGAGCCATCGTTCGCGCTCTTTGAAGACATGTATATCATATCCTCAACGCCGTTGACTGAGGTCTCTATGGGGTCCGCAATGGCCTGCTCGACAACTTCCGCACTCGCGCCAGTGTAGTAAGCCGAAACGCTTACTGATGGCGGGCTTATCTGTGGATACTCAGCCACTGGCAAAATCGCCAGTGAGATCGCGCCGGCTAGCGTTAATATGATCGAAATAACCAGCGCGAATTTAGGTCTCTGAATAAAGAAACGACTTAACATAGTGCCCCCTACTGCTTATCTTCAGCAGGTGCTTGAAGGCGCACTTCTACACCATTACGCACACGTTGTAGGCCTTGTGTAATAACCGTATCTTCCTGATCGAGCCCTTCTCGAATGATAATGCCTTGTTCAACCTGAGGGCCAAGCTCGACGTTACGACGCTCTGCCACACTTCCCTCAGCCATCACCATCACAAAGTCACCTTCTAAGTCAGTCTGTACGGCACGTCGTGGGATAACAATAACGTCTTTCGTGTTCTTATCTCTCAAGTTCACTTTGATGTGTTGACCCGGAAGTAACTTCTGCTCTGGGTTTGGCACTAGCGCGCGCATAGCAATCGTACCCGTTTTGGTGTCAATACGATTACCTAAGAAATCAAGCTTACCAAGATGCTCAAAAAACTGTCCATTTTCCAGTTCAAGCTGAACTTCAACGCGGTTTGATTCAGCCGAGCCATCACCTTTTACTTGATCCATACCCATAGCTAAACGCTCACGCTCACTCACACTAAATGAGGTATGAACTGGATCTAAACTCACCAGAGTTGTCAGCACGCCAGATGACGGAGAAACCAGATCACCCGTACTCACTTTGGTATCACTAATACGTCCGCTAAAAGGTGCTCGGATTTGAGTATAGGAAAGGTTAACTTCAGCAAGTTTAAGTTGAGCATTTGCCGCTTCTAGCTCTGCTCTCGCACCAAGAAGTGCAGCTGTTAAAGCATCAAACTCAGATTGAGAGATACTACCGCGAGGCAACAAGTTTTTACCTCGAGTATGATCTAATTCGGCTTTTTTTAGCGCCGCTTTAGCTTGTGCAAGTGCGGCTTTAGCACTCGCGACTTGGGCTTCAAAAGAAGATGGCTCGATAGAGTAAAGGAGCTGCCCTTTTTCTACCATTTGCCCCTCTTCAAAGTGACGAGCTTTTAAGTAGCCAGAAATCTGCGCGGTAATATTGGTATCTTCTACTGCTTCAATGCGACCGATATAAGACTTGCTCGGTTGGTAGTCGATAACCGTGACATCCTGAGTCACTACGAGAGGCGCTTGACCTTTCGTTTGGGCATTATTAGCTTCCCCGCATCCAGCGAGGATTGCTGTAGCCGCCATTAGTGCGACAAGTGGTTTCTTTTGCATGTATTTACCGTCTTTATAGAACAGGATATTGTTGAATTCCTATCAACCTTACTCCTTGCTGCCACTGAAAACTTCACTGAAAAGCGCCCAAGGTGTTTCTAAATGTAAACATGAGAAACAAAAGGAAAATAAAGTAATTTAGTTAACAGTGGTATTCAATGAGCAATATACATACAACTCAATCATAACTATTTAATATACGCCTTAGGAGATCGCGAATTTTAGCGTGTGCTTGGAAACACTAACGGGAGTATTGTATTCGGGCGTAAAGTGAGATTCAGTGCTCAAGATAAGAACGTTTTGTGGCTAAAAAGGTAAAAAGTGACGCCTTCATACTCAAGACCCCGATTTTGACTATTTTTTTAATATAAATGGGTTATCATTCAATTAATTCAACGCCTTCGACAGAGAGGATGACTATGATTTCTAAATGGGCGAAACGCTTTTACCAGATGGCAGAACTAGTGGCGTCTTGGAGTAAGGACCCATCAACACAAGTCGGTGCCGTTATTACTAAACAGAATCGCATTGTATCTGTTGGATTTAATGGCTATCCGCATGGTGTTTCTGACAGTGTCGACACCGATGAGCGCGAGTTGAAATACCTTAAAACACTGCACGCGGAAGAGAACGCAATTTTGTTCTCAAAACGTGACTTAGACGGATGTGATATTTGGGTAACGCATTTTCCTTGCCCTAACTGCGCGGCAAAGATCATTCAAACAGGGATCTCACACGTACACTGCCCTGAGCAGTCTGAAGACTTTTTATCTCGCTGGGGAGATAAAATCCAAGTCAGTCAAGATATGTTCGATCAAGCGGGTGTGAAAGTCGACTGGTTACCGCTAGAAGACATTGAAATTGAAGACAAAGACGTGCGCTAGTATCCCATCTTAATAGTTAAATAGCCCAGAGAGATCTGGGCTATTTTGTTATTAAATCTGCAAGAGGTCTCGACGTAGTCTTTTAACTGTGTTTTTTCGCTGTGAGCTCAGCAATTTTGACAATAACGAGTACTGATTTTTCCATCATTTCAACAGAAATAAACTCATGAATTCCGTGGAAGTTAAAACCACCGGTGAAGATATTCGGGCACGGCAAACCCATAAAAGATAAACGAGCACCATCTGTACCACCACGAATAGGTTTTATAATCGGTTCCACATCACACGCTTCCATCGCTTGCTTTGCCAGCTCAATGATATGAGGGTAAGGCTCAACCATTTCTCTCATATTGTAATAGCTGTCTTTTATTTTTAGCTCTACAGAACCATGGCGTAAACCCGTGTTCATTTCATCGACGAGTTTCTGCATAAAGGCTTTTCGATCCTCAAGTCTTTGACGGTCAAAGTCTCTAATAATGTAACCTAGCTCGCTTCGTGCAACGCCCATTTCTGCCGATTTTAGATGGAAGAACCCTTCGTAACCTTCGGTTGTTTCCGGAGTTTGATCTTGGGGCATTTGAACTTGAAATTTCGCAGCCAAGTTCATCGCATTGACCATTTTGCCTTTTGCAGTACCTGGATGAACGCTAACACCATGAAAAATTACATCAGCGTTTGCTGCATTAAAGTTTTCGTATTCCAACTCACCTTGCGGGCCACCATCTATAGTGTATGCCCATTTCGCGCCAAATTTTTTAACATTAAACAAATCTGCACCACGACCGATTTCTTCATCCGGAGTAAAACCGATACAAATGTCGCCGTGTGGAATGTCTGGGTTTTCCAGTAGCAGAGCTACCGCGGAAAGAATCTCTGCGATACCGGCTTTGTTATCCGCGCCAAGTAATGTAGTGCCATCGGTAGTAATAAGATTGTGGCCATGTAGGTGATGTAAATCGGGGTATTGCACGGGAGATAACACTTCATCCCCCAACCCTAATGCAATATCGCCACCTTGGTAATCTTCGATGAATTGCGGCTTTACGTTTTTGCCAGATGCATCCGGCGCGGTATCCATATGGGCAATGAAGCCGATAGGAGGAACCTCATAATCAATATTGGCTGGCAGTTTAGCCATCAAGTAGCCATTTTTATCCAAAGTCACGTCACTTAAGCCAAGTTCGATCATCTCTTTTTTAAGTAACTCAGCAAACACAAGCTGACCAGGTGAACTTGGGCAAAGCGTCACATGTGGATTGGATTGGGTATCAAACGTGACGTATCGAAGAAATCTTTCAACTAAATGTTTCATATTTATTCTCATTGTTTTGTACGATGAGGCCTTATCACGCATTGATAAGCTGACGTTGCCTCATCAAACCTCACGCTATGTTACGCTCTTAGTTCAATAAGAATTTGCTTTGAATCATTTTTTGATAAGAAAGGCTTTTGCGCTTTGCTTCCGCTCATTGAAGCATGAATTTAATCTAAAAGTTCCTCAGCCAGTACTCGCCACTCTTTAACCTTTTCACGAAAATGACGCCATTGCTTATCGGTCATCGAACGAGAAACATCTAATGTCAGTTGATCAACCAATGCAAAGTTAGAATCAATATTCAGAGAAAGCTGCTCACTATAATAACTCTCTGGCTCGAACAAGAGTCGCATAAATATATCTTGATAAGTCACAACATTAGATTTGTTGTCGAACAAGTATTCGAGCTCTTGATATACCGTGGCTCGATAATCTCTCCATAAAGGGCTGTTTAAAATAACTTGCTGAGAAAATCTTTGAGCTAATTGACGCTGATTTCCTGATAGATTCCCTAGCCATTCTTCCATCCACTCTTCAGTGTTATCCAGAATAATTTCACGCACTTCGTCTTCTGTCTTATCGGCATATTTTGCGTTTCGCTCTTGATAATGTTCTTGTACATTACTCAAAAACTCGCGTTCTTGCTCTTTCGTTAATTGCAAACTTAACGCAAAAAGATCAGGTGCTGCTTTGCTGACCACTCTATCGTAATGCGATCGCATTCTATCTCGATTTTTTTGTAAGTAATTTAAGGTGATATCGCTCGCTTTTAATCTCTCAAGGTCTTTTAAATGTTCGATATATAATGGTAACTCCTCTTTCTTGTGCCAGTCTGCCAACAATAATAAACGCTCTTCCACTAGGACTTCTTGTTCCCCTTGCAACGAGACATAGTCCTCTAAGTAATCGAGCACGAACCAATCGATATTGCTGTATAAAAACTTTTTCGCACAACCGGCAAGCAGAAATACGAAGCAAAATAGAAGGCCATAACGAAGCGCCTTATTAGATACACCCTTTAATTTAGTCACTTATTCGTATTCCCTTTTATGTTGATTAAGTTCTATACTCAACCTGTATCACTTAGTATTGCGGCAAACTTACACCAGTGTGACAAATATTGATTGCCACCTTAATAATATATAGAGTTTGAAATTAACTTTTTGATCACAGCTATCCGCAAAAAAGTGAGTTAGAGCGCAATTATCGGCTAAAAAACGTACCGAACGACGCTCCCTATAACGGCATATAATTTGCATGGATGTTTTTTGGATGGTTTATGGAGGCGAAGTATGGCAGCCGCTGAGCAACTTGATACCAGTGTAGAATATGAGATTCGATATTTTGAACAGGGGAAAATGCACTGCATGAGAGTCATTGCTGAAAGCAAAAAAGTTGCTTATCAGTACTATTTGGAGTGTGGTAAGCACAACAGTGACTTGTACTCTATTCGCCCAGACAAGTAAAAAAACCGCCTAAAAGGCGGTTTTTTTATTCGTCAGAATCCATATAACTATTTGATTTTATTTATTATTACAGATTAAAATCCAACAATGTTATTTGATGTCGCCAAAGCGCTCAAGATAAAGGACGGTTGCTGCAGTACGAGAAGGAACTTGAAGCTTTTTAAGTAAACTCTTCATATGTACTTTAACCGTAGACTCAGAGATAAAAAGACGATCGGCAATTTGCTTGTTGCGGAAACCTCTTGCCACCTCTCTTAAGATCTGCGATTCACGATCGGTCAGTGTATCAAACACGTCCTCTTGCTCTGAACGTTCACTCAAATACTTAGAAACTTCTTGGCTGTATGCCTTGTCCCCTTGGTGCGCTTGTTTTAGCAACTCAACCAACTCATCAGGCTCAGTGTCTTTCAATAAATAGCCATCGGCACCACTTCGAACTATTGCTTCTATATCTGCTGGGCTATCTGAAACGGTTAGAATGACAATTCTGGCTTCACAGCCATCTGCACGCAGTGCTTGCAAAGTATCAAGGCCAGACATGCCTTTCATATTAAGATCAAGAAGTACAAGGTCCAGTTCTAGCTCATGCGCTTTCGCTACTGCATCCGCGCCATTACTTGCTTCTGCAATGACCTCAAACTCAGGCTCAAAGCTTAAAAGCTGGTGGATACCTCTTCGCATGAGTGGATGATCATCCACCAGCATTACTTTACACACTGTCACTGTTTACTTCCTTACTATGTTGGAATTCTAATTTTACGGTACAACCTTTGTTTATCGATGCTTCGATGTGCAGATCGGCATGCAGTCTAGCGGCCCGCTCTTGCATGATACTCATACCGTAATGATTTAATTTTTCGTCTTGATGTTCAAAGCCTATTCCATCGTCGCTAACGGTTACTGTGACTTTTCCATCATTATCGAGACATTGAATGTGAATATTATCTGCTTGCGCATGTTTGATTGCATTAATTGCCGCTTCTCTTATCAACTGTAGTAAATGAACCTGCTGATGTGCATCCAGTTCAGTTGATGAAAGTCTATTTTTTAGCGTAATGTCCGCAGCAGTTTGTTCACTGAGCGTTTCAACCATGTCTTGCAATGCTTGGCCAAAACTGCCCTCTTTAATCGTAAGACGAAACGTCGTCAGTAACTCGCGTAACTGCGTATACGCGGCAGATAAGCCCGTATCTAGCTCAGCAATAACTTGATTAGCCTGCGCGATCGCCTTTTCGTCAGGCAAGTTCTTTACGCTTCTCTTTAACAAAGCGACCTGAATTTTTAAGTAAGAGAGTGCTTGAGCCAATGAATCATGCAACTCCCGAGCAATAGTGGCTCGCTCTTCCATCAGCAGAATTTGTTCTGCTTGGCGCTGCGCCCGATTGTAATACACGGCGCGTGATAAAATCTGCACGAAGTTGTCAATAAGAGCCTCGTTCGGACAAGGTAACCCTGCTTTCCAATATAAATAGCCCAAGTGCTCACCATCTAGCATCAGGGCTTTACCGTGGCAATCTTCATCACAATCTTGGCAGCATTCTTCTCCTTCCATCAATATCCAGCTCGGTTCTCCTAGCTGCTCGATTTCAAGTTTGACCGCTTTAATGCCCTCAAGACTGACGATATGCTGCAAAATCGCCTGGAAATTGTCTTGATTAATACGCGACGCCGTGAGTTCTTTTGACGAGTCATACAGCACCTCTAAAGACTGGTTGGCATGCTGCAATTTACGTGTTTTCTCATCAACCGCTTGTTCTAATCCTCGGTACAACTTACCAAGGTCTGTCGCCATCCGATTAAAGGTTCGAGTCAGTATTCCCATTTCATTATCGCTGGATACATTGAGCGATATATTAAATGAGCGATTTTTAATTTGCTCGCTAGCAAAAACTAAAGCACGCAGAGGCCGAACAACTTCGAGGCGCACAAAATGAACGACAAACATACTGACACAAAGAATGCCACCCAACCCTAACCCGCCGATCCAGGCTAAGTTAATCAGTTTTTGCTCCGAAAAGCTTTGCAGCTTAAATACAAACTCATCGATTTGTTCAACAAAACCGGCCACTAGGAGTTGATATTCTGCCGGGTTGTCTCCTCTAAGCACCGCCTTGAGTTCATGCCATCTGATAATAAGACGGTAGTAATCGTGAGTGATGTCTTCTGGCACAGACCAATGCTGAAGCGCTTTCATTGAAGGTGAATATATCGAATTTTCAAATGCGTCAATATGTGAAGAATAGTCAACAGATTTAACCTGAATATCATTCGCTAGACGGTAGCTTTGCATTCGCATCGAGCCAGCAACATTGACGGCTTCAGCATCGTTCAAACTGGACGCTAACGTAAAAATCGCAAAACCAGTCGTAGCAACTGAGAGCAGCAAAATAAGAAGCATTGCGGACGCAATCGTGCGCGTCACCGACTTTTTCACATTTTTAAACAATCTGAGTTCCTCGCCCATTAACAATCCTATTTGTACGTGCAATGAACCCATTACCTTTCAACTTTATCAATATGTGATCACCTGCGACGGAATTTATTGATCCAAAACAATATTGCATACCATTTACCCCCTAAGAGGTATTTATACAAATATGTCAAAAACTACAATTTCGTTAGTTTAAATGACAGTTTATTAATGAAAATTGTGGACTATGCTTAGTTTGGGTTCCAAGTTTCGAGGTGACTAAGTGGTAGACCTTTCCAGAAGAAGACTCTTTGCAAGAAAAGCGCACCCCGACAACGCCGTACGTTTGCCTTGGTTAACTAAACCGCAACAGTTTACGGACGATTGCACTCGCTGCGGTAAATGCATTGAGGCCTGTGAAACAAAGATTATAACCAAAAGTGATGGCGGATTCCCCTCGGTCGATTTTTCCATCGATGAATGCACATTTTGCTATCAATGTGCAAACGCCTGTCCTGAGCCCCTTTTCTTGCCAGAAACAGAACAACCTTGGCAAGCAAAAGCAAGTATCAACGATAACTGCTTAGCAAAACAAAATGTCGAATGCCGAAGCTGTGGGGATATGTGCGACCCGATGGCAATTCAGTTCAAATTAGAACTGGGGAAAGTAGCACAACCCAATTTAGACCTTGATGAGTGTAACGGCTGCGGCGCCTGTGTTTCAGTGTGCCCGACTTCATCCATCAATGTGAGCAATACAACAGCCTAAGCCGAATGTCGTCGGCCAAAGGCAATAAAAATAAATGAGAGAGCTATATGTCACTAAATGAAGTGCATATTTCAAGTTTGGTAGTACATGTGCTGCCGGAACATTTGGACGAAATCAAACAAAAGATAGAAGCACACGAAAATGCGGAAATCTATGGTGACAGTCCTGAAGGCAAGATTATCGTCGTACTTGAAACTGAGAACCAAGGTTTCATCACAGACACTATCGATGCCATTAATAATTTACCGAACGTCTTAAGCACGGTATTGGTTTATCACCAAATCGAAACTGGGCTTGAAGAAACGGATGAAGAAGACACTGGAACACAACATTCCCAAATCGAGGGTGAAGTATGAAAATGACAAGACGTGCGTTTGTGAAAGCAAACGCGGCTGCATCAGCTGCTGCTGTCGCAGGTGTGACACTACCAGCATCTGCAGCCAACCTGATTGCAAGCTCTGATCAAACCAAAATCACATGGGACAAAGCACCTTGTCGTTTCTGTGGTACAGGCTGTTCTGTTCTTGTTGGCACTCAAAACGGCAAAGTGGTAGCAACACAGGGTGACCCAGAAGCACCAGTAAACAAAGGTCTGAACTGCATCAAAGGTTACTTCCTTTCTAAGATCATGTACGGTCAAGACCGTCTAACTCAACCGATGCTACGAATGAAAGATGGCAAATTCCACAAAGATGGTGAATTTACACCTATCTCTTGGGATGACGCTTTCGACATCATGGCTGAGAAATGGAAAGCTTCCCTCGAGAAAAAAGGCCCAACAAGCGTAGGTATGTTTGGCTCAGGCCAATGGACAGTAATGGAAGGCTACGCTGCGTCAAAGTTAATGAAAGCAGGCTTCCGATCAAACAACATTGATCCAAACGCTCGTCACTGTATGGCTTCTGCCGTTGTAGGTTTCATGCGCGCATTCGGTATCGATGAGCCAATGGGTTGTTACGATGACTTTGAGAACGCAGACGCTTTCGTTCTTTGGGGCTCAAACATGGCAGAGATGCACCCGGTTCTATGGACTCGCATTACTGACCGCCGCCTAAGCCACCCTCACGTTAAAGTGAACGTGCTTTCTACTTACTACCATCGTTCATTTGAGTTGGCAGACCACGGCTACATTTTCAATCCTCAGTCTGACCTTGCAATTGCTAACTTCATCGCAAACTACATCATCGAAAACGATGCAGTAAACTGGGACTTCGTGAACAAACACACGAACTTCACTCAAGCAGACACTGACATCGGCTACGGTCTACGTGACGATGATCCGCTACAAAAAGCAGCGAAGAACCCGAACTCTGGCAAACTCACTTCTATCTCATTCGAAGAGTACAAGAAATCAGTAGCGCCATACACAGTAGAAAAAGCATCTGAAATCTCTGGTGTTGAGAAAGAGAAGCTTATCGAGCTTGCGAAGCAATACGCGGATCCAAACACGAAAGTGATGTCTCTATGGACGATGGGTATGAACCAGCATACTCGTGGTGTATGGATGAATAACTTGGTTTACAACATCCACCTACTAACCGGTAAGATCTCGACTCCGGGGAACAGCCCATTCTCACTAACGGGCCAACCATCAGCATGTGGTACCGCTCGTGAGGTTGGTACGTTTGCTCACCGCCTACCAGCGGACATGGTGGTTGCTAACCCTAAACACCGTAAGATTGCAGAAGACATCTGGAAACTGCCAGAAGGTACGATTCCACCAAAACCTGGCTTCCACGCCGTATTGCAAGACCGTATGCTGAATGACGGCGTTCTGAACTGTTACTGGGTTCAATGTAACAACAACATGCAAGCCGGTCCAAACATCAACACAGAGCGTCTTCCAGGTTACCGCAACCCAGAAAACTTCATCGTTGTGTCTGACCCATACCCGACAGCAACAGCACAAGCAGCAGACCTTATTCTTCCTACCGCTATGTGGATTGAAAAAGAAGGTGCTTACGGTAACGCAGAGCGTCGTACCCAAGCTTGGTACCAACAAGTGGGCACAGTCGGTCAAGCAAAATCCGACCTGTGGCAGCTAATGGAGTTCTCGAAACGCTTCAAAATGGAAGAAGTGTGGCCTGAAGAGCTTCTAGCGAAAGCGCCTCAATACCGTGGTAAAACAATGTACGACGTACTTTACCGCAATGGTAACGTCGACAAATTCCCTATCGAAGAAGCTCGTGAACTGAATGACGATGCTCACCACTTCGGTTTCTATGTTCAAAAAGGTCTGTTTGAGGAATACGCAACATTTGGCCGTGGTCACGGTCATGATTTGGCTCCATACGACCGCTACCACCAAGTACGTGGTCTACGTTGGCCTGTTGTTGATGGTAAGGAAACACAGTGGCGCTTTAAAGAAGGTTCAGACCCATACGCGAAAGAAGGTTCTGGTTGGGACTTCTACGGCAATGCTGATGGCAAAGCGAAGATCATTTCCGCGCCATACGAAGCGCCACCAGAAGTACCGAACGATGAATTTGATATGTGGTTATGTACTGGTCGTGTTCTTGAGCATTGGCACACAGGCACCATGACTCGTCGTGTACCTGAATTATACAAAGCAGTACCAGACGCAGTGTGTTACATGCACCCAGAAGACGCAAAAGCACGCAATGTTCGTCGTGGTGAAGAAGTACTCATGGCAAACAAACGCGGTGAAGTACGCGTTCGTGTTGAAACTCGCGGTCGTAACCGTCCGCCAAAAGGCTTGGTATTCGTACCGTTCTTTGATGCACGTATTTTGATTAACAAGCTTATCCTAGATGCGACTGATCCACTTTCTAAACAGACAGACTTTAAGAAGTGCCCAGTCAAAATCACTAAGATTGCTTAACCTTCAGATACTGAATGCTACGGCCGTCATTATGGCGGCCTAATAAAGAATTTAAGCCATAAAGGCGGAGATGAAATGATGAAAAAATTACTTGTCGCAGTTTTATCTGTAGGTGCGTTAGTGACAGGCATTGCGCAAGCTGAGTTGGATAATCCTGGTGGTATTGGTGGTCTAGAATCTTTACGTGGAATGTCTCAATTGGAAGATACGCGTCCAGCAGACGAGTTCAAAGACTTCCCTAAAGATCAAATTGTTGAAGACAGCTATGTTTATCAACCACCGTTGATCCCACACAGTATTCGTCACTACGAAATTTCGTTAAATGCTAACAAGTGTCTTGCATGCCATAGCTGGAAAAATGCAAAAGAGTCAGGTGCGACTAAAATTAGCGTAACGCACTATGTAAACAGAGAAGATGCGGTACTGGCAGATATGTCTCCACGTCGTTACTTCTGTTTGCAATGTCACGTTCCACAAACGGATGCAAAACCACTAGTGGAAAACGAGTTTAAGGCAGTCGATTCGCTTCAGTAATTGAAACGCGAGTACTAAGAGGTTACTTATGAAAATACTTAAAGCGTTTTGGAAGAGACTGTCGAGCCCGAGTAAAGCTGCCGCTGGTGTGGTTTTATTTCTAGGCTTCGCTGGTGGCCTTCTATTTTGGGGCGCATTCAACACAGGTATGGAAGCAACCAACACAGAAGAATTCTGTTCTGGCTGTCACGCGCCGATCGTTGCTGAAATTCAAGAAACAATTCACTACTCCAACCGATCTGGTGTTCGTGCGATTTGTTCAGACTGTCACGTTCCTCATGAATGGACGGATAAGATCGTTCGTAAAGTACAGGCATCTAAAGAGCTATTTGCACACTTCGTAACGAAGACGATCGATACACCAGAGAAGTTCCAAGAGCGTCGTGGACACCTCGCAGAGCGAGAGTGGGCACGTATGAAAAAGAATGACTCTCTTGAATGTCGTAACTGTCATGAGTTTGATTTCATGGATTACTCTCAGCAAGGATCACGTGCGGCAGAACAGCACTCCACCGCTCTCGCTTCAGGCGAGAAAACATGTGTAGACTGTCACAAAGGTATTGCGCACAAACTACCAGACATGAGCGGCGTTGAAGGCTGGCACTAAGGAGACTTACCATGAGTACATTAGAATCTGTAATTTGGCATATCCTTGGCTACAGTGCTATGCCAGTGATTATTCTTTCCGGCTTTGTGGCGGTAGCAGCAATCTCTCTCTGGCTGCTGTCATTTGGTAAGGATAAAGAGGTGTAACGTAACGCATCTCTACTCGTCAACTAGCCTATTTGTTGACACTGAGCGCCGAGCAAATGCTCGGCGCTTTTTATTTATTGCTCAATGGTGCTTACCAACCATAAACAAGCAATCATACATAAAAAAGCGACCATAAAGGCCGCTAAGATTTACTGCTATAGGGAGTTGTTTAAGATTCTTTTACTGGCAGAACCTGTTTGACGTATTGTCCTGGCGCTTCATCAATAACCGGATGGTTTTCTGAGCCAATAGGGAAAGGCTCAACTTGCTCTTTAGGGTTGAATTGGAGTAACCACTCGTTCCAGTGTGTCCACCACGATCCCTCTTTGTGTTCCGCGTTATTCAACCACTCATCAGCAGAGTCATCCAAATTATCGTTCAACCAATAACCATACTTATTTTTAGCTGGCGGGTTCACGATGCCCGCAATATGACCAGACTCACCGAGGACAAATGTTTTGTTGCCACCTGTGTTCAGCGCACCACGGTAAGTTCCCTGCCATAACGCAATATGGTCTTCTTTCGTTGACACAAAATAGCTAGGAATTTTGATCTTATTTAGATCAATCCATACTCCACCAATTTTGACGCCTTTATCTTGCACCAGCTTGTTCTCTAAATAGAGCTCGCGAAGCAAGAAATTGTGAGATGCAGCGCTGACGTTGGTGCTATCGCTATTCCAGTACAACAAGTCGAAATCAACCGGACTGTTACCCTTCAAGTAATTGTCGACGTAGTAGTTCCAGTACAAGCTGTTTTCACGCAGTAAACTAAACGTCACGCTTAAGGAACGGCCGTCCATATACCCTTTTGCGTTATTTTGCGCTTCAATTGCACTAACAATGGTGTCATTGATATACGCGCCGACTTCACCTGGTTGAGAGAAGTCGAGCAATGTGGTGAAGAAAGTGGCAGACTTAATGCGCTTCTTCATACGTTTTGCAGCGTAGTACGCAACCGTGCTTGCTAAAACAGTACCACCAATGCAATAACCAGCCGCATTGATTTGCTCTTGTCCTGTTATATCTTCAATTGCAGCGACGGCTTTCACTACGCCTTCTGTCACGTAGTCACCAAACTCTATGTGCGCTTGTGCCTTGCCTGGATTGCGCCAAGACATCATAAATACACTGTGCCCCTGCTCTAACAACCATCGAACCATTGAGTTCTTTGCCGTTAAATCAAGGATGTAGTATTTATTGATGAAAGGTGGGACGATGAGCAGCGGCGTCGCATTCACTTTCTCTGTTAGAGGTCGATATTGAATCAACTCAAACAATTCGTTTTGAAAAACCACATTGCCCTGTGTCGTCGCAACGTCATCGCCCACACGGAATGCATTGTTATTCGTCATACGAATTTTTAAAATGTCTGCGCTCGACTCAACGTCTTCTTTCAACTGCTCTAAGCCTGCCAGTAAGTTTTGACCGTTTTGCTCAAGTGTCAGCTTCAAAAGCTCTGGGTTAGTGGCGATGAAGTTGGAAGGAGAAAGGGCGTTAATGGCTTGGCGAGAGAAAAAAATAATACGTTCTTTCGTCTTTTCATCTAAGCCTTCCAAAGACTCGATGGTGTCCAGATAGGTCTTACTAAATAAAAGGTAGGATTGTTTGATGAAGCTATACATGGCTTCATTTTGCCACGCTTCGTTTGAGAAACGCTTATCCCCTTTTTCAGCTTCGACGATTTGTGCTTGGTTCCCTGCCAATGCAACATTCTGCCAAATTTGCAGCTGCTGTTCCCACCACTGTGCTTGCAGCTTTAAAATCGCAGCAGGCTGATTCGCAGCTTGTTCGAACAGTTTGGCAGTATCCTCAAAGTTCACTTCTTGCATGGCCTTGTTTAAAGGAGAGTTCACGACTGCCTTGTTCACTTCGAAATCATGCCACCACTGATGATTGGTTTCCTGAAGCTTCACAAGATAGTCCGAAAAGAAGTGTTGAAACATAGTCTTACTCCTATATTCGGAAAAAACAACGCCGCCCAAATCTAGGGGCGGCGAGAATCGGACAAATTACGCTGGAGTAACAGTCTTTAGATTTTCCGAAGTCATTTTCTCAACGTCTTCTTTGAACTCTTTTGCAATCGCTTGAAGCTTGTTGCTGTCATCCATCATTTGTTGAGAAAGTTTAGTAAGTACGCTTAGTTGCTGGCTGTTGAAAGCAGTCAATGACGTTACGTCTTTGATTTCTGTCGCTGCTTTCATCTGGTTTAGACCCACTTCACTGTATGTGCGAATGGCGTTCAATTGAAGCTCGGTCAACACTTCTACGTTTTTTGTCACTAGCTTGTTGAACTTCAAGTAAGGTTCTAGATTTTTTTCAGTTTGATCGCTAAATGTTTTGAAGAAATCTGTGTACATGGTTTGTCTCCTAGAGAAAGAATTAAAAATGTCCGTTTAAATAATTACTTAACTGTCTTTACAACCACAGCCGTGCCCATGCCGCCGCCCACACAAAGTGAAGCAACGCCATATTGACCATTTTGCTTATGAAGCTCGTGAACCAGCGTGACTAAGATTCGGTTTCCAGATGCACCAAGCGGGTGTCCTAGCGCGATAGCACCACCGTTAAAGTTCGCTTTATCTTGAATCGCGTTAACTGGAACTTGGTTTGTTTCCGCCAACTGATGAATCACGCCAAGTGCTTGCGCTGCAAATGCTTCGTTTAACTCGTAAACGTCAATGTCATTTACTGTGAGTTCCGCTTTTTCGAGTGCTTTATTGACCGACTCTACAGGACCTAGGCCCATGATCTTCGGATCAAGACCCGATTGCGCATAGCTTACGATCTCAGCAAGCGGCGTTAATCCATGCGCTTTAACTGCGCTTTCAGACGCCACGATAATCGCACTCGCGCCATCGTTAATGCCTGATGCATTACCCGCAGTCACAGTGCCTTCGCGGTCAAAAGCAGGACGTAGCTTGCTTAAGGCTTCCATTGTCGCGTTCGCTTTTGGGTATTCATCCGTATCAAACATCACGGTTTCACGGCGTTGCTTTACTTCCACTGGCACAATTTCGTCTTGAAATTTGCCAGCTTCGATAGCGGCTACCGCTTTCTGTTGGCTAGACAGCGCGTATTCGTCTTGCTGCTGGCGAGTTAAGCCGATTTGTTTTGCTACGTTTTCTGCCGTCACACCCATGTGATATTGGTTGTAAACATCGGTTAAACCGTCCGCTATGAGCAGATCTTTTAGCTCCAGATTGCCCATTTTGTTGCCATCACGAATGCTGCTTGGTGCAGCAAACGGAATCTGAGACATGACTTCAACACCCGCTGCAACAACGATCTCAGCATCGCCACTACGGATATGGGACACGGCATCCATGACCGTTTTCATGCCACTACCGCAAACCATGTTTACGCCATATGCAGGAACAGATTCAGGAATCCCCGCAAACAGTGCCGCTTGGCGGCCAACACCCATTCCTTGACCTGCACCAACAACGTTGCCAACAATCACTTCGTCAACCTTGTCGCCAGGCAACTTTGCCGCTTCCAACGCGCCCTTAATCGCTACTGCTGCCAGATCGCCAGCAGAAGTATTTTTCAGGCTACCACCAAAAGCACCAATTGGAGTACGCTTCGCCGCTACGATAAATACTTTTTCCATCATCTTCTCTCCTTAGTGCATGTATAAGCCGCCGTTCACCGACAAAGTCTCTCCGGTGATGTAGGCGCCCGCATCGCTGACCAAGAAGCTCACTGATGCTGCAATTTCCTCTGGTGTCGCAAGACGTTTCATTGGAATTTGGTTCGTAATGGATTCCAGCACTTCTGGCTTCATTTGCTCAACCATTGGCGTACCCGTGTAACCCGGAGCGATAACATTAACTGTCACACCCGAGCGAGCACCTTCGTATGCTAAGGCTTTAGAGAAACCGATCATCCCAGCTTTCGCCGCCGAGTAGTTTGCTTGACCAAACTGCCCTTTAAGACCATTGACTGAAGAGATATTGATGACACGACCACCGCCTTTTTCGCACATTGCAGCGAAGAGGGGTTGCGTAACGTTGAATAAACTATTGAGGTTGGTATTGATGACATCATTCCAAGCTTGCGCAGTCATCTTTTTAAACACGCCATCACGTGTGATTCCTGCGTTGTTGACAACAACATCAATGGTTCCCTCCTCCCCAAGCAATTGCGCCAATTTCTCTGCACACTCTGTCGTGTTTGTTACATCCAACTCAAAAAGGCGAACCTGATCTTTGGTAAACCCTTTGCTGTTGAACCACTCCAGCGCACATTCGTAGTTACCTGTGAAATAAGTAGCGATTACACGGTAACCGTCATTGACTAATTGAGAGGAAATAGCAGAACCAATTCCGCCTTTTGATCCAGTGATCAAAGCGACTTTCTTCATTGAAGACTCCATTCTTAACGGCATTTAAAAAGCAAACTTAATACACTGATGAAATAGTTCACCAACTGACGTGTTTATTTATTCTTTTGACAACCAATCCCGTGCTGCCTTTATTTTAAGTTAACCTAGAAATATTACATTTCAAATAAAAAACTCACCCAATTGCATAAGATTGATTTAGATCTCATTACCCGTGAAATGTTATAAAATGGTTAATTTTACATAAGTCATTGTTTTAAATCACACTTCCACAAAAGCCACACCAACAGAAATAGAAACATAATTATTAAATATCATGTACTTACATACAGAATGGTAGACGTTACATTATGTCATGATTTAAGATCTGAATTTTAAGCCTATATGATTACAACAAACTTGAGATTAGAATAATAATTCAATTATCAGTAAAAATAATTATCAAACATATCATTTAATTACTGTATTTAATGATAATTTAGTTATCAATTCGATTATTTTAATACAGTGATGATTAATACCGATAAAATATAATAAATTAAATATATTTAATCTAAAAATGATATAAGAGCTTGTCTCATACTGGTGCAATACGCACTATTATGACGCATAGATTAAAATATAATTTCATTTTAAATTTATATATTCGAAGAACATCAACTAGCTACTAGTGAAAGTAATCGTTCGCTTTGTAGTAGCATCCTTTTCCACTTTGCACTATCTTTGTGGCTTCTCTTTAATCACTAAATCATCAACAGATATGAATCTTGCATTGCTCAGTATGTTCATCCCTACTTTCTTTTTTGTCTCAATCACGCCTGGTATGTGCATGACTCTCGCCCTAACGTTAGGTATGAGTATCGGTTATCGTCGCACGTTATGGATGATGATAGGAGAACTTCTCGGTGTTGCGCTGGTGTCAGTCTCTGCGGTGTTAGGTATCGCTGCGATTATGCTCAATTATCCTTGGATGTTTATCGCGTTAAAGTTCATTGGTGGCGGTTATTTACTCTATCTTGGTGTTGAAATGTGGCGATCGCGAGGGAAACTTGCGATTAATGTCGACAACTTAGAAACACCAAAGAGTGACAATATCGCACTGATCATGCAAGGCTTCGTTACCGCAATCGCAAACCCAAAAGGCTGGGCATTTATGATTTCTCTTTTACCGCCTTTTATAGACCAAAACGCAGCGCTTGCACCGCAACTGATCATACTTGTCTCCATTATTTTACTGTTTGAGTTCATTTGCATGTCTCTGTACGCTACTGGTGGTAAAGGGTTGAAACACGTATTAGGTCAGTCTAAGAATGTACGTCTAATGAACCGTATCGCAGGCACTTTAATGATGGGAGTTGGTGTCTGGTTGCTACTAAGCTAAGGCAAACTGGAAACAATGAAAAATATTCTGAATAAAATCGCTAAAGTCATGGGTGAAGTATTGGACTTTCAAGCCCGAGTTTGGGTTGTGAACGTCTATAGCGGTGAGCATAAAGGCGAGTCTTATGTCGTTAATGAAGATGCTTTCTCTGTACCTCTTCAGTGGATGAAGAAGAAAGGCTACCAAGAGCCAATGTTGAATAAAGTCGAAGCAATGAAGCGCTCACAAGTCTTAGAGTTCGATTTGGGACTTGTGAAACATCGCTTGATGCGCGTGAAATAAGCACAAAAAAGCGCCACTCAAGATGAGTGGCGCAAGCACTTTTACCTTAAAAATAATGCTACGGCGCAGCGTCGATCTCAACTGGAAGATAATGTTTCGGCTCCAGTTTCAACCACTCAGGCAGCACAGTACCAATCGAAATCGAAGACCATGTCCCCGACAGAACGCCAATAAACATGGCGGTTGAGAAACCAGCCAAAGGCGCTCCTCCCATAATCCATAATGCACCAACAGTGATCAATGTCGTACCAGATGTCACCATAGTGCGTGAAAACGTCGCGATAACAGCTTGGTCATTGATGTCTTCTGTTTTCCAACTCTGTTTCGCAATCAACAGCTCACGGATTCGGTCTGCAATGATGATCGAGTCATTCAATGAGTAACCTAAAATCGCCAGCACAGCAGCAAAAACGGTTAAGTTGAACTCCATTTGAGTAATTGCAAAGAAACCAAGCACTAAGATCACATCATGGGCCAAAGCAAACAGTGAACCACTGGCCAAACGCCACTCAAAACGGAAACACAAGTAACCGAGAATACTCAACACACAAATCAACAATGCTAAGCCACCTTGTTCAAACAAGTCTTGGCCAACTTGAGCGCCAACTATACTGTTGCTGACAACATCAACTTGGTGAGAGATTGGCTTCAACACCTCTTCTACACTTGGCAACGTTTGTCCATCTTCCGGCGCAGAGTAACGAATCACCCAACGGCCATCTTCACCAGAGCGTGTCACTGACGCAGATTCACCAAGCTTTGGTTGCAGAACGTCAAGCAGATCATGGTTAGTTAGCTGCTTATCTACCTTTACTTCTGTCACCATACCGCCAGTGAAGTCCAAACCTAGGTTCAACCCTTTAAAGCCTAGAGCGACGATCGCGATCACCGTTAAAATGATGGAAACTAGCGTAGTAAAGTAGCGAATTTTACGAATATTTTGTTTTAGCATTTCGACCATGATTAAACCCTCACATCACGACGGGCATCGCGGCCCCAAATTAAATTGATCATTGCTCGAGAGGCAAATACGCCTGTAAACATACTGGTTAACAAACCTAATCCGAGTGTTAAGGCAAAGCCTTGGATTGGGCCATTACCGATGGCGTACAAAATCACGGCGGTGATCATGGTAGTAATGTTGGCATCAAGGATGGTCGAGAATGCGCTGTCAAAGCCTAGATCAATTGCTTGAGCGAAGCTGCGGCCTTCACGCATTTTGTCCTTAATACGTTCGAAAATAATAACGTTGGTGTCCACTGCCATACCGACGGTTAACACTAAGCCTGCAATGCCAGGAAGCGTTAACACAGCGCCTGGTAACAAAGCAATTAGGCCAAGCAAACAAAGCATGTTGGCACAAAGCGCCACGTTCGCTACCCAACCTAAGCGGCGGTACCAAAGTGCCATAAAGGTCAGTGTTAAACCCATACCTAAAGCCAGTGCTGCAAAACCGTTTTCAATGTTTTCTGCACCCAGAGAAGCACCGATAGTACGCTCTTCCACAATAGTAACCGGCGCAGTTAGTGAGCCCGCGCGAAGCAATAGCGCTAACTGCTGCGCATCGTCCATGCTACCTGCTCCGGTAATACGGAACTGGCTACCAAGTTGAGATTGAATAGTCGCGACGCTGATAACGCGCTCACTACGCTCGGTTACACCGCGATCGTTTGTTTTGTACTCTCGGTAAACGGTCGCCATTGGCTTGCCGATGTGAGTTGCTGAGAAGTCGCTCATTTTCTTACCACCAGCGTGGTCAAGAGAAATATTTACTTCTGACATACCCATTTTGTCGACACCAGCACGAGCGTTTACGATGTGCTCACCCGTTAGGACTGGTCGTTTTGCCAAAATCACCGTACGACCGTCATTGTCTTGAAGAACAAGATCTTGGCTGCTGTGTGCTTGGCTCGCATCTTTCACTTCATAAAACGCCAAGCTTGCTGTTGCACCAATAACGTTTTTCGCTTGAGCAGGATCTTGTACACCAGGGAGTTCAATTCGAATGCTCTCTTTACCTTGGCGTTGCACTAGTGCTTCTGTGATACCAAGTTCTTCAATACGACCACGCATGATCTTCAGGTTTTGTTGAAGAGTCGACGATTGAAATTCTTGGATATTTTGTTCACTCGGTTCAAGCACAAAGCCACGAGATGAACTTTTTGAAATCCAGCCAGGGTAATTTTGACGCAAGAACTTGTTCACTTCCGACAATGCTTGCTCGCTGTCACTGTTTACCGTAATTCGGTTGCCGCTTTCTGCTCGAACTTGCACACCACGGACACGTTGATCACGTAAATTCGCTTTGATTTCATCAATCAACGCATCACGTTGCTCTTCAAACGCTTTATTCACATCAACATTCAACAAGAACTGAACGCCACCACGAAGGTCAAGACCGAGTTTAATTGGGCTAAAGCCCATCTCATTCAACCATTCTGGCGCAACCGATACGTATGAGAAAGTGATGCTGTCGTCTTTATTTAGCTCTTTGTTTAACAACACACGAGCTTTACTTTGCGCATCTTCACCATCGAATACAATGGTTGTTTTGCCGTCTTTTTCGATGATTTTGTCGGCTGAAATATGGTTGGTTTTTAGCAGTTGATTCAGATGAACAACCGACATTTCACTGTTGTTTTGCTCCGAAAACGTCAACTGGATAGAAGGCTGTTCGCCAAACCAAGTTGGTATAGCACTTAGGGTTAAAATAATGACCGTCGTGATTAATACGACATATTTCCAAGCTGAGTAGTGATTCATCAGCTTTCTGTTCTTTTGCTGCTTTGGTGTTTTTTTCATGTAAACATCATCCCTTCACGATGAAGTGAAGCTTTTAATAACAAGGCTTAACACACGACAGATGCGCCCAGAATAAATTCAGGGTATGAAATGCTCAGAACGCTCACGTCCTGTCGAATACAATCGTCGTGTTAAGAGTGCACAATGGTGCAAATAAATGGTGTTTAGGCAGAAAACTGACTATTGAGTGCGACGTACATGGCATTGGTCTCTTTCCAACCAGAAATGCGATGATCGCTTGTGAAATGATAAAATGTGGACTGGTTGTGACGCCAGTTAATGTCCATCAAGCTGTATGCGTAACCCGCATCAGCGTAAAACGGAGTAGTGAGATCGCCGACAAAATCTACGTGCTCGTCATCAAGCCCTTCCCGTAAGTAAGACGTCCAGCGCTGAGAGTTAAACAAAGCAACGGAATCGAGACTTGCATGGCCTTCAGATACTGGAGATTGAGAGCTTTCTTCTGAAACTTCAGAAAAATCGACGGAAGAGTTTGGCGATACACTTACGGCTACAAAAGGTTGTAGCTTAGAAAAGTGCGGTACGTGAGCCTTGTGGTCGATTTGCGCAGCAGATACATGCACTGGTAGCAATACCATTGCAAATAGCAGCAAAATCAACTTTCTAAGGTAAATCCAAGGCATAGGAACTCTCTAAAAACACAAAGAGCCAAGTTAGGTCACTTGACTCGTTGATAGTATTCCTATTGATTATGGTTCACAACTAAAAAGTTATAAATCTCTGATTTCAGGTTTGCATCGTTATTGCATTTATCAAAACGTCTTTAGAGAACGAGTGTAATTGGTGGTGAGTTATCGATAAAAAATATCGCCCTTATCAACATCTAAGTAGATCTTGTTCTCTTGCTCCAAACCGCCACAATAGATGAAGTAAACGTTGCGCTTTTTGAACGTCACAGAACGAACCCAGCCTCCGAGCTCCTCAAAATCACTCGGGTCACAAGTTTCATCGTCTAACAATTGCTGTGTTTTCTTACGGAAAATATCCAAGTGAACTTTTAAATCATCCGACTTCTGTAGGTATTCATCCAATATCTCTAAGCGCTCTTGCTCTTTAATAACTGGCTCTGCTTCCGATAACCCCTCAGCATTCAACCATTCGGCTTTTTCTTCACCACCCTCTTCATAGACAAGATAGCCGGAGATTCGGTACCACCCATCTACTTTTTCTAACACCGATACTTTTTCTCCCTTATAGAGCGTATCGACAACTAAAGCATTAAGGTTAGGCTTGTTGTAAACATTGACACGACGCTCAATAACGTAGTACTCGGTAACTTCCGGGGGAGCGGCTTCTAAATCCAGAATCGGTTTGGATGTTTCTTTTTGCAGTGAAGATTGCTCGACTTGCGTAGCCTTTGGTGCTTCAGGTTCATCTTTCTGCATAAAGAAGAAATAGTATCCAGCCCCCGCTCCGCCGAGCAACAGCATGACAATCAATGCGACGAGAATTTTCTTCATGCCCTTTTCCTTTTCATTCTTATCCCACCAGCAGCACGCATGTCGTAGAAATTTGGGTATATACTCAAAAGAGCAGGTCAACTAACGCGAGCAATAATGATCAACAGACTCAATTGGATACTACTATTTCTTCTGTTCCCGATAACGGGGCACGCCAATATTCAATGTAACCCATCGTCGTGGAATGACAATCTTACCCAATTCAATCGCTTAGAGTCCAATTACAATCAGCATGTTGAGGTATTCAATACACTTTTAACCGAACATAAACAGCGTCAGTTATTGTCCGAAACCTTTTCACTGCATGAGCTCGTGCTACTTTGGCGTGCCAAGTCGAACCAAAATGTGTTCAAAGCGCAATTAAAAGCATCGATTCAATACAAAGAAGAGCTCACAACTAAAGCGAATCAGCTGCTTAAATTGAGCACACAATCCCAATGGTCAGCTAATGGGTGGGAGATCCTGGCCCAAAAGTGCCGCGAGTCAAACAAAACAGCCAATCAAATAACTGCGGAATGGTATAACACCAACGCTTTGGAACTTGCTGAAGATTACAAGCGCCTCTCTTCACAATATCAAACTCTGTCACAAGTCTATGATAAAGAAGCTCGAGCACTCCAATACGCTCAAGATGTTTCGAAGTAAAAACAGAGCCAGTTTTGAATAGACGATGTTGGTTTTTCACTCCAATATTGGACGTTATTCGTGCTTTTTATCTTTCCTTAGTCGTGAATAATATCAAATGTAAATAATGGGATTGTTCCCTTTGACAAACTTGACTAAACCATGACCAAGACAATCAATTTATAGAGACATACGTCACATTAATGCTTTACTTATGGACATTTTTTGGTTAGTTTAGCCATTAATAAAATTTAATAAAAAGTCACATTTGGCTGGAGATGATGCTACAAACATGGTTATCAATCGATTAAGTAACAGGGAATGTCCTAATGCTACCAAAGCCAAGTTTTTGTCAGTAGTTAGGCACGTAAAAGAGTTCGGTTCAATCAGTGATTTGGATCTTTGTAAAATCTTCGGAGAAACAATATGGAGTGATGGGAGGGAATACCATTCAGCCGCTTTCTCATTCAAGGTTGATAGATACACAGGTAACTGTGAAATCTCACAATACAAAAACCAATAAGGCTTAAGAATTTATAAGGCGGAGTCAGGAAACGGACTCCTCTTTTTTGATCATGGCAATCGTAAAGTCGTGCTCGGAGTACCCCTCAATCAATCGTGTATTCGGACACAGCAACCGACAATAGCGAAAGACACCTTCTTTATTGTGCGACGCTAACATTTTCATGCTGGGTAGTTTGGATTCATCCAACAAGTTAAACACACAACCTTTCTCTGTCGCTCGGTACATTTTATCAATCATTTCAATGGTATGATTTGGGTTGGTGGATTGATAGTTCAATGATCCGGAAGCAAAAACAAAGTCGCAACGAGGCAATACCAACGTTGAAAAGTCGCCACATATAAACTTACTTTGCGTACGAAAATCTCGTTTTCTGGCTTCAGAGATAAACTGTTTTTGCTGATCAATGCCAATATAGCTTTGAGGAAGCCCCCCCGTAAGTTCGATAAACGCTAACAAGTCTCCGTAGCCGCACCCAATATCTAAAATACTTGAACCGTCTAACGTTAACCCTCGGCACAACGCCTCAAAACGGCTGTTCTGACTATACTTATCTGCCCATCCCAAAGTTCGGGCTCTGTCTTTACCAAACTGTCTATATCGCTTTCGATGATAGTGGGCAATCTTAAGTCTATCGAAAAATTTCATCTTTCTTATGCATAAATCGGCAAACTGCCATTTCCTTTCACTTGTCTAATCGCCAGGTGGGTATGAATATCTTTCACATTTTCTAATCGCTGTAACTTTCTAGTAAATGTTTCATAACCAGCGAGATCTTTACTGACCACCTCTAACAGGTAATCATAGGCCCCTGATACGACATGGCATGAGATCACTTCATCCATCTCAACAACGGCATGTTCAAACTCATCAATCGAAGAAGCTTGGTGGTTATTTAAACTCACTTCAACAAATACAGTCATTGCGATGCCTACAGTGTCTCTGGACACAATAGCTCGATAACCACTTATTACACCTTCCTGCTCCAAACGCTTAATGCGTCTTGCACAAGGTGATGCCGATAGCCCTACTTGATCAGCAAGTTCTGCCGTTGTCAGAGTGGCATCCTTCTGCATTAGGTTGATAAGTTGCCTGTCAATTTTATCCATTTATTCTTCCGTGCCTTTAATCACCAACAATTAACACTTATACGCAATTTATCACCAACATCAAGCCTAATCACGTCAAACTTTGCCTCCCTTTGGCAAGAGTTTTATTCAACAATTAACACATCATTTACAAATGGACATGTCGATAATGATCTTGGGATACGCAGCTATATTAACGACCTTACTGCTTTGGTCTGGTTTCTTTATTTCTTTAAAAGGGGGCGCAATTTCTGCCTTGCAGCCAGCCGATATCGCGTTAGTCCGCTTTCTAATCCCAAGTATAATTTTATTACCGTTTGTGATTAAGCATAAACAGTCGCTGCGCGTAGTGCCTAAACGCTACCTGGTTGGTGTTGTGGTTGGAAGCGGCCTTCCCTATCTTCTGGTCGTCGGAACGGCTATGCATTTCGCTCCCGTGGCGCACGGCAGTGCATTAGTGCCTGGCACTTTGCCATTGTTTGTTTCTGCTATCGCGGTACTTTGTTATCAACAGTCGCTGAGTGCTCACCGCTTAATCGGGCTTTCTACGGTGTTGTTAGGGATTTTCGTATTCCTTCTTTCTAATAGCGGCGCAGAGTACAACTGGTCTCAGTTGCAAGGGCATATCCTGTTTCTAACTGGCAGCATCATGTGGGCTGCTTTCACCATCAGCGCTCGTGTCGCCAATCTTAATGCACACGTCTGTGCAGGATTCGTTGCAATCGCGTCTTTGGCTCTGCTCATCATCGCCGTTGGTTTCGGGTGGGTAGACAGTTATTTGGTGGTAACACCGTTCAGCCAGTGGCCATGGGAGGAGTTATTTGGCCACGCGATGCTACAAGGTGTTGGCGCAGGTTTAATCGCTTCTTTCACTTTCATTTATGCAATTAGGATCATCGGTGCCGAAGCCAGCGCTGCTTTTGGTTCATTAACTCCAGTCGTCGCGACACTTCTTGCCGTTCCAATTTTTGGTGAACAACCAGATTCTCTCACTTGGTTAGCGCTGATGTTGGTCACATGCGGCAGTATTGTGGCAAGCCAAATCTTTATGAAAGGTGGAATGAGCCAAACTTATCGCCCACCACTTCACAGATAGCGATGATTTTACAAAAACTTATGCCTTACTATCTTGAATAACAAAATGGCGTTTTGATAGCCTCAGCTTAACTAAAAAATTAAAACGCCAATGTGATGCCAGCCACTCATACTAAAGATGAACTGCATAGGTTTCTCAAACCGGGAATGAAACTTTCTACTAATTTCGAATTTGGGCCTAAGGATCAATATACGTATTCCACCACCTATCTTGGGATGAAAGAAAATGCTTATTTGATTCTTGATATACCAATGCGTTTGCTTGAAGAGCAAGTGATGAGAAAACTCCCCAACGCCGATGTCATCGTGCGTGGTGTATCAGATACGGAGTTAGGCCATGTCATTGCGTTTAAGTCCAGCGTGCTGACGACGACCGTTCGACCATCCCCCCTTTTGTTTATCCGCATTCCAGGAACATTTGCAACCAAACCAGTTCGGGAACATGAGCGTTACAAGTTGCAAATGGACTGTAACGTTATTCATGCAGGGAATGTCTACGACGGTAGCCTTATCGATTTTTCTCTAGCAGGTGTTGGTATATCAACCTTGATTGAGCCCGAATTCAACGTGGGTGAGAGTGTTACCATCGAATGCCCGTTAAGCCACTATATCGGAGAAGAAAATCGATGTGTCATTGCCAACATTAAGAAATTGGTGAAGGGATGGGTAGTTGGAATTAAGTTTGCCAGTCCCATTGCGATGACTCACGAACTAAAAACAGAGTTACTGGAGCAATCCTTTCTAACCAGTAACGTCTGAACTTACAGCTCGCTAAAGCGCGTCGCCTCAAAGCTGTTGAGTATTCTGTGAACCGTATAGGTCACAAGCAGCGTCGCAACAATAGCAAACAAAATACTGCTCACGCGATACAGCGCACTGAACATTAAGTCACCATCCGGAGTAAGATATTGGCCGAACAAAATGCCTAATGTGGTTAAGCCGCCAAATCCGGCTCCCGAACCGCTAGACTCTTTCACGTGCATATAACTGAACATCATTGCACCAATCCAAAGCAATGGGACGATAAACAATAAGGTATCCGACCAATCGTATAATACAAGTTGTCCGACAATACCAAAGGTCACCCCCATCAAGGTCCCCATTGCTCTTTTTCGCGCATACCCTAAAGCACCGTTCCAATGCATAGGAAACAATAAAAGTAAGGTTGTCGCCTGAGCAGACATAGAGTCACTGAGGTCAAATAGCTGGAATACAAGGAAAGACATTGTAGCGATACTCGCCCCCATAAGGGCTTCATGACGCATTCGATGACTCTGTTTAGGCTGCGACGGTTTCGCTGGTGGCTGACGAGGTTCCGCATCGGGAATCAAAAATGTCACCACATAAGCAACGATCACTGAAATAACATTCGCTTGCAGGTTGCTAAATATTAGGTCATTTAAGTCAGTGGTTGGATAACTAGCAAAATGCAGCATGATGCTTAAGCTCAGTACGCTGTTCGCTCCAAATAAGAACAAGCTCCCTTTTGACATACAGGCGAATTTATATAGGAACAACCCGAATGCAATGATTGTCATCATGCCTGGGTGCCCACCAAACAATCCACCAAGCACCCCAACTTCTAATCCACACACAACCGCTGAAAAAATCAGTTGTCGTGCGGCATGTAGACTCATGACTGGCACCATTCCAAGTAACAGCATCGGGGTTACAGTAAAGAATACGCCATAGTTCCAACCAAATACTTTACATAAAGTGAAACCAATAGTCGCACCAGTTGCAATGCGCAAACACTGACGGAAGTCGTTTTCCGACATGGGGTGGTCCCATAACTTCATATCGCCTCCTCGTTAATAAATATAATGAAGAAGACTCAAGAATTGGATCTGGCATCTCGCTAACCAGCCAGATAATGCGTTTTCTGGCAACAACTGCACGGTTGCTCGTGCCCCTGCTGGAAATGCACGCTGCTGAGGCTCATCGATAGCTAAATGTAAACGTAAGCGCTGCGCGTCTCTCACCCAACGGTTTGAGTCAGTTGGTGTTGCTAAGCGACCATCCGCATCGAACTGACCCGAGCTGACCCCGGCATCCACACTCGTAATACGAGCTTCAAATACATCACCAGGCAAGCTATCAAAAGCCACTAACGCACGGCTGTTCTGATTAAAGTGTCGTAAACTCTTTTCACGAAAGTCGGCAATGATATCCACGTCATCGGAGACTAAAGCGACAAGAGGTGTACCAGCTGCCGCATAGGCCCCCGTCTCCAGCTGCAAGTTAGCGACAACGCCATCATGTTCCGCCGAGACTTGAGTGTAAGACAGATTAAGTTCCGCTTGTTTTAGCTGGTTTTGCGCCACGCGGATATTCACATTCGTTGCGCCTAAATCACCGCGGTTTACTTCCAACTCTTTTAAACGAGCACGTGCGGCCAGTAAGTTCGCTTTAGCTACCGTTGCACTGCTCTGTGCGTCATCACGCTGCTGTTGCGAAGTACCATTACGGTGAAACAGAGTATTAAGACGTTTTGCTTCGCGAACTTTTTGTTCCGCCACGATTTTGCTCGCTTCAACGTCTGCTTTTGCCGCAGCAATAGAAGCATCAAGTTGTTCGTTGTTTTGAATCACACGCTCGAGGTTAAGCTGAGCCTTTTCTACGGCGAGCTGATAAGGCTGGGGATCAATCTGAAATAGTAGATCGCCTTGGCTTATTTCTTGGTTGTTGGCAACATAAAGATGCGTAATCTGCCCACTCACACGGGGGGCCACTTTAGTTACCACACGCGTTGCCATTGCCTGAGGCGTCAACGGCATAGCGAGATCTGCAACTAGAAAATAGGCAAAGACAAGGACAAACGCGACGCAAGAATATTTGATCCAACGTGCGAATTTTTGATCTGGAGTCATAGGCGTTTACTTCTCTTTTTATTCGGTTTTCTGACTTATTCGCTAAGTGAATCAAGCGCATTGTGAGCAATCTGATCAAGAATCAATGAAAGCTGCTGAAGTTCCTGGTCGTTGATGTCCGTTAGGAGCTTGCTTCGAACTTGAAGAATCCGAGCCTCCATTTGCTTTAGTAGGGTTTTCCCCTCTTCTGTGAGGCTAACAATACGTGCTCGCTTATCGTGTTCACAGCAATGGCGAGTGATCAGAGATTGCTCTTCTAATAATTTTAATGTTCGCATCAACGACGCTAACTCGATCTCAAGCGCTTCAGCCAAATGCTTCTGACTGATGTTGTCACCCATTCGATAAAGCTTCCATAACGCAGTCCAACGCGGATACGTCAGGTTTAAAGGCTCTAACTCGCGATCTGCAACCATTTTCCACAAACGAGCAACACGAGATAATTTTTCAGCCAGAGAAAGGTCTCGCAAACTGTTGATGTCTTGAATCATAAGATCTACTCAATTACTTAGCGTGCTAAGCAATATAAAATAGTTAGCACGCTAAGTAAATATCTTTTTGTGATTGAAATCACGCTGGGTGTGTCAGTGAAGGGGCAGAAATCTAAGTAACACAACACTATGTTTGAATTTGAAATGCAGCGATGTACACAACAAACGTCGAGACCAATAAAGTCTGATTTGTATAAGAATAAAAGGGTCAGATACAAAAAAGCACAACCCACAGTCATGGTGTTGTGCTTTTCAGATAATGAATAATTGGGTTATCCCGTAGTGAGCCAATTATTCATGTTCGCTCGACTAAGAACCGCTGCTTAAAATCCACAAATGCTTCATGGAGCGCATTTTCTTTAATCGGCTTGAGAAGCACGTAATTCGCACCCGATTCCATAAAGGCGTCACTGGTTTCTTTCGCGGTGTCAGCAGTACACGCATAAATTGGCGTGCCTAGTTTTAGCTTTTGTCGGATCTCTTTGGTCGTTTCAATTCCACCAAGATGCGGAAGTTGGTTGTCCATCAGTATCAAATCGTAAGTATGATCTTTTAAGAATTCCATTGCTTCTAACCCATCTTTCGCCCAATCAACCTGCATTTTGTACTTGTTACAAAACGCTTTTAGAATGAATGCGTTAGTATGGTTATCCTCTACCAACAACACTTTGAGACTCTCTGCAAATAGTTCACCTGGCTTAACTCGCAAACTCGAATCAAGAGGGGTGAGTACTCGCTCACGATCTTTCACTGGCATTGTAATGACAAAAGTCGTTCCTAAGCCTTTCTGACTGCGGACTTGAACATCACCTTCCAGCATGTCGACAAGGCTCTTCACAATGGTCAGCCCTAAGCCACTGCCACCGTATTCTCGAGTCGTTGTTGCTTCTTCTTGAACAAAAGGTTCGAACATTTGGTCGAGTTTGTCAGACTCGATGCCGATACCTGTATCCGTAATTTCCACGACCAGCACGCTATTGTCAGCACCATAGAACTGCTCCAGTTCAGCATGCAAGCGCACGCTACCCGAGGGCGTAAACTTTACTGAGTTACTGACTAGGTTGAATAAAATTTGGTTCAGACGAACTTGGTCAGTAAAGATTTCAACACTGGGATCTATTTTGTTTTCAATGACAAGGTTGACGCCTTTACTTTCACAAATAGGACGATAAATGTTTTCTAACGTTCGAATTGTATCAGTGAAAGAAAACGGGTGCTTTTGGATATTAAACTTACCCTGCTCAATCTTCGAAAAGTCCAAAATATCATTCAAAACAGCAAGTAAGTGCTCACCACTATGTCGAAGTACGTCAATTTGGTTATTCTGCTCTTCTGTTTCCACAGAGTCTTTTAGCAATTGAGCAACCCCTAAAATTCCATTGATTGGCGTTCGGATCTCATGGCTCATTTTAGCCAGAAAGTCGGCACGGGCTTGAGCAGATTTCTCTGCTTCTTTGCGCGCCAAGTTACTCTGTTTTTCCGCCTCAATTAGCGTGGTTATATCCTGACCTTGAACAATAATACCGCTAATATCTCCATCAACTCGAATCGGCGATAAGTTCCAGCGATATACTTTGTCTCCAATTGGCACATTAACGCCTGTCAACGTAGCTCCCTGAGCCGCCATGCGAAGGTGTGGCATCAACTTTTCTTTGAAACCTTTGAACACTGGGTGCATGGTTTCAATATCGTTTTCCATGACTAACTCTTTGCGTGCTGCCGGATTGATTTGGATAAGTACACCCGATTCAGACCACACCATAATAGGTGATAACGCAAAGTTAAACAGGTCTCGGAAAGACCGCTTTTGTGCTTCAAGCTCTTCAAAAGTGTTTTCTAGTGTCGAACCAATATGATCGAATTCCTCAATATCTGACCCCTCAAAACGCTCAAATCCTTTTTCTTCACGAGCCGAGCGGGTATATGCCATCAGGGATCCTAACTCTTCAACTACTCGATTCTCGATCCATTCTTTAGTCATTAGCGCAATCATAACCATACCGATAACTGAGGCTAGCATTGCTAGCAGGTGTTGGATTTGCAATGTCACCACGCTCTGATTGTCTTGCACAGTAAGCAAGCACAAGTCAGTCTCGGCGGCATTTACCTCAATAGGGGTTTTGATGATCAATAATTGGTCAAGCTTGTGCTGGGACTCTCGTCGTTTGAGTACGTCAAATATTTGATAAGCCTCATCTCCTACTAATGAGCTTGCCAATGGTGTGTTGTTAGCGACCAACACAACATTGTCGACGTTGCCTTCATTTTTTAACCTTTCCATCAACCCAAAGTTATTATCTAAAACAACAACATTGTAAGAGTACCCCATCACTTCACCGGTTTTAGGTTGTAAAACGGGTACACGACGAAGTAAAAGATGGCGAGTTCCCATCGGGGTCTGTGAGGGTAGATAATACCAGTTGTTGCTAAAGGTCACTTGACTGGCAAGTCGGCTAAGTATCAGGTTGTTGATGCCATAGAAATGCGCGTTGCCATCGTCCCAAATAATACCTTGATGATCGGTTAGGAAACGAAACTCCGGTGTATGGGAAGGATCACTCTGGTCAATACTCATGAAAAAGTAATTGAGTGCCTCTTCATCACGTTCTGTATAAAAATCCAATACAACATCACTTTTCGAATTGCTGTTGTGATGAATCTGAATCGCTGCAAAATGGCTATCAAAAATGTTCAGGATCAGGGCAGAGGTCTGCTGCTTGGTTCGGTCGACTTCCTGCCAAATAATCTGCTTCGAGAAGTAATAACTCTGAACAAAGATGCCTAGAATGATCGGAGCAAGTACGAGAATAATTATTTTGGTAATAAGCGTCGACAGTGAGCGACGCTTTCTTGTTTTTGATGTAGTTGTCATCAATTATCTGAGTATCTAAATGCACGTTTTCTTAATGCTTCAATTCTTTCTGGAGAGTCCGATTTGGTAACGACTTCAAAATCACCAGAGTAAACAGTGGGAACTGGCTTTCCTTCTAAATCCCACTTAATGGCCTCAGCCATTGCAATACCTGTATCATCGTTCATACGCATAACGGTAACGTCTAACTCCCCTTTAGAAAGCGCCTCTAACTCTGCTGAACCGCCGCCCCAACCATTGATCATTACATCGTCACGACCTAACTCTTTAAGAGCGTCAACAGCACCTAATGCTACATCGGTAGAACACGCGTAAATGAAGTCAACGTCCGGATACTTCTCCAAACTGGCTTTTGCAGCTTTATACCCAGATTGCTTTGTTGCTTTGGTGTAGTAAGCAGATTGTAGTTCAAATTGATTATCGCGGTTCACTTGGTTGATAAAAGTGTTGCCTCTGATGTCACTAATGTAGCCCTCCGAGAAATAGAGAACACTATAGTGGCTATGTTTAGGGAAACGCTTGCCAAACTCAACGGCCAATTCACGACTTCCTTCTGCGTGGTCGAAACCAACATAAAGAAACGGCTGATGATGTTCCCAATCCCTAACAGGTGTGGTGATATTTTGTAAAATTAACTTGGTTTTCTTTGAATCTAAGACATGCTCAACAAACTTACGATGTCTTGTGGTATCTAGAGTAAAGATCAAGTAATCGGAGTTGCTTTTCAGCGCCTCCATTAAAGACAAACTTTGCTGCTTTATATCTGCATTAGGACGAGTAAACACTTGATTTAGTTGATAGTCGATATCAAGCTTATCTAGGCGTTTTTCAAACGCATCGATGTTTCGAATCCAATAATCAGAGATCTGCTGCCCTGGATAAACAACAGAAATTTTCAGTGGACGCTTTTTGTCTTTTGCTACGGGTACAGGGGTTTCTCTTACCACTTCAGCCAACGCACTAGTTAGCTGCTTCTGTTGTGGAAACTGGTCTAAAAATTCTTGATATGCCCAATACCCATTAAGAACTTGGGTGGCCTGCACATTCGGCGTAAAAGCGGCCATTGAAATCAGGGAGAATACTAACGCTTTTTTCATCTACTGCTCTTTTAGCTTTTTTATGAGCCTAATTCAGCTCTATTCATTACCTAGCCGAGTCATCCTATACTCTTGTAATCTACCTTCCTCTTAGTGTCTGTTTCAATAGTAAATTGGTTCTTGGTCTGAGTGGATGCAAATAAAGTACATTGAGTCGCTTCCTTTGTCTCGATGACGTAGAGACATTTCGCGCTTTTCATATTCAGGACCTTTAAACAGAACACCAGCCCATTATGCGTCAGTTTATTCCTACATGGTACTCCAAAAACAAAAAGAAACCGCCAATGTGACATAGGCGGTTTCCGTGTATCTTTGCGTCGCAAGGGCTTATCAGAGTGCCACTATCTCTAACATCATTTGTTGATGTTCGTCGACGACAATATTTGCTTTTGACATAACGAGCAGCTCTTTTTTCGCTTTAGTTAGTTGCTTAATATAGTACTCTGCTCGCATGGCAAGCGTCTTTGAGTCAAAATCCGATGACCATTCCAATACCAAAGGGCCTTTTCCCTTCAAAGCTTTCGCTCCTTTTCCGGTTTGGTGCTGATTGAATCTTCGTTCAACATCATTGGTAACACCACAATACAACGCGTTGCGGTTATTTCGTATCAGGTAGACACTCCAACGCTGCGTTGTATTTTCCATCATGAAAGCAGTGACTCAACCTTAGCTTTTAATTCATCCAGCTCTTCTTTCAGCTGAGCGACTTCGAGCTCTAGCTGACTTACTCGATCGGAGCTCGAGCTTGCAGCAGACACAGGCGCTGCAAGTTCGGACGCATCAACATCACCACAGAACAAATGCATATAACGCGACTCCCGCTTACCAGCCTCACGTGGTAATTTGACCACTAATGGTCCTTTCTCTTCACTTGCTAAATGCTCAAGGACCGTTTCCACTTCTTTTACATCATGAAATGTCGCGAGACGATTAGTACGAGTGCGAATTTCCCCAGGTGTTTGAGCACCGCGCAAAAGCATACAGCATACAATGCCCTTCTCCTGCTCTGTCAGCTTTAAATCACCAAACTCCGTATTACAGAAACGGTGTTGATACTTGCTGACGCGGCTGTTGAACGCACTTTCGTCACTGACGAGCCTGCGCTCAATAAGAGCATCAACGGCATCGAGTACGTCTGACTCAGAGAGTGACATCACGGGATCACGGTTGCTTTTTTGATTACACGCGTTGGTTAATGCGTTCAGGCTGAGGGGGTAAAGATCTGGGGTAGTGACTTCTTTTTCGATCAAGCAACCAATAACTCGTGCTTCAATTGCCGTTAGCTCAACTTTCATAATGCATTTCCTTATTATTTTTGCATTTGACTTTGTACCTAAATCGCTTCGAAATCATACGCCATAAATTCACACAGCAGTGCAAGAAGCGTTAGCGGTTCAGGTGTTGGTGTCAGGCTAAAGCATAGCGTAAGACCTGACACCCCTTACGAATAGGGTCAGGTATCAATGCTCCGAGAGAATCGGCACTCTCGTCAAATTGCCATCTTGGTCGACCATCATTATTTTTGAACGATTAAGCTCAACTTCGATGATTTCGAGTTGCTCGCGAGCGTTGATATACGCCGTTTTTAACTTTTCAGCCACAGAGCGAGTGACTTGCTCATTATCTTGACTATTTACTTGCTCCGCAGTGTTACCAGAGTCCATATCAAGTTCATCATTTTGCATTCAATGGTGTTGATAATATAGTGAAGGCCACGTTATGACAATGAATCGATGGATTCTACAATGTTGGCCAAAACTCGAAGAAAGCAGCACGATTATATGGACACAGCGCAATTGGTTGAGAAACGTTCAACTCTGCATTGCTATTGATCTAAAGACTGTTATGCCACTGGATGTTGTGCTTTAATCGAGGAAGATATTCATAAAATTAGGAAAGAGAACTATGAGTAGCGTATTTGAAATCGTTAACCAAGCTCGTCGTAAAAACAAACTAAAACGTGAGCTTCTTGATAACGAGAAGAAAGTTCGTGATAACCGCAAACGTGTTGATCTTCTAGAAAACCTTCTAGACTACATCAAACCAGAAATGACTCACGATGAAATCGTCGCAATCATCAAAAATATGAAAGCAGACTATGAAGATCGTGTTGATGACCACATCATTAAAAGCGCTGAGATCTCTAAAGCACGTCGCGACATCAGCCGTCGCATTCGTGAGCTGACTGAAGAAGACAAGCAAACTAGCGGCAAAAAATAAACGCGTAAGCTAGATTTTCGAACCCCGAGCAAGAATATCTTCCTCGGGGTTTATTTTTGTCTCTAAACTAACCGCCGTGTACAATCAATCTAACTCTTATTCCTAACGCATTCAGCTTTCTATGTCTTCAACTACGACAAGTACACAACCAACGCTTGCAAAACAATTATTTACGATGACCTGGCCAATGCTATTTGGCGTTCTGTCTTTAATGAGCTTTCAGCTTGTGGATAGCGCGTTTATCGGTCAGCTCGGCGTTTTACCGTTAGCCGCTCAAGGTTTCACTCTGCCTTTGCAAATGGTCATTATCGGCATTCAAGTCGGTCTAGGGATCGCAACGACAGCGGTCATTTCTAAAGCTCTTGGGGCGAATGAAAGTCGGTATGCCAAACAACTTGGCGGATTGGTATTGATGATCGGCTCAATTGGTGTCGCTATTTTTGGCGGGCTAATTTGGCTTTTGCGCTACCCCATTTTAGCTCTATTAAGCGCTCCAGAATCTGTTATGCCGATAATCGACAGTTACTGGCCTTGGTGGTTATTAAGCTCATGGACTGGTGCGGTTTTGTATTTTTATTACAGTATCTGCCGAGCTAATGGCAATACAATGTTACCTGGCACAATGATGATGATAACCAGCGGCGTGAACCTTGTGCTCGATCCGCTATTTATTTTCACATTTGACTTGGGTATTAACGGAGCGGCAATAGCAACCATCGTCGCTTTTGGGTTTGGTATTTTAGTCGTCGCTCCTCGCGTGAAAAAGAATCACTGGGCAACGACACAATGGCAAGATCTTAACGTAGCCAAAAGTGTTGCATCTATCGGTAACATTATGGGCCCTGCGATGATTAGCCAACTGCTGCCACCGTTGTCTTCCATGCTAGCAACAAAATTATTGGCAAGCTTTGGAACCGCAGCAGTCGCCGCTTGGGCACTTGGTTCACGCTATGAGTTCTTTGCTATCGTTTCGGTCTTGGCGCTGACAATGTCTATGCCTCCAATGGTTGGACGCTTACTTGGAGCAAAGAACTATGAAGATATCCAAAGGCTCGTCAGTATTGCCGTAAAATTCATTCTAGGTTTCCAACTTTTGATTGCTGCCATTACATTTGCCGTCGCAAACCCACTCGCATTATTGATGACAAGTGATGTGCAAGTGGAGCAAGTCTTGGAAATGCATTTACTGATAGTGCCGATCAGTTTGGGTTCATTAGGGGTTTGTATGCTAATGGTTTCTCTTTGTAATGCATTAGGCAAATCTTACACCGCGCTCACTATTTCAGCGCTGCGCTTGTTTGTCTTTTTCCTACCGTGCTTGTGGGTTGGCGCTCAAATGGATGGAATCCGAGGTTTACTCTTAGGCGCTTGTATCGGCAACCTGTTAGCTGGTGTTTCCGCATACCTAACCTATCGCCAAACCATACGCAAACTCGCAGGCGCTCAAGCCAACGCGTAACGATGAATAATCAGAACTAAGCCCCTGAAATGGGGCTTAATCGTTTTGACACCTTGTCTAAGTTGAAATGTTAGCTAGGCGAGTTTTAATTCACTAAAGAGCTCAAACAACTGGTTCGATTTATACGGCTTAGGTAAATAAGCATCCATGCCTGCCGCAAAACAGTTGTGGATGTCTTCTTCCAAAACACTCGCAGTGAGTGCGATAATCATCGTTTTTTCACGTCCTGCTTTCTTTTCCCAACGACGAATTTCTTTCGTCGCGGTCAGTCCATCCATCACGGGCATCATGCAGTCCATTAAAATTGCATCGAATTCTTCTCCCTTTGTGATGGCTTCTAACGCTTCTTGACCGTTGCTTGTTATCAAATAGTCATAACCTGCTTTATCCAGAAAGAAACTCGCTATTTTCTGGTTCATCAAGTTATCCTCCGCAATTAAGATCCTCCGATGAGAGCGCGACGCTCGATATTCAGAGCTGACAACATTATTGGTGACATTGTCACTTGATATAGTCTTTTCAACCTTAGCTAAATCATCAATGACATGCTTAAATCGATTGCCAAGGAAAGGTAATGTAAGTACGGCATGTACTTTTTCTGCATTTTCGTAGGGAGTGGATAAATGATGCTGGCAAATAATCACACGGCGAAGATCGTAATTAAACGATAGATTATCCAAGATTTCATCGGTATTAGCGTCGTTACTGTGGCACAGAAATATGACATTAAAGTCATCATTTATCGCTTGCACTTCATTCACATTATTAACACCAAAGAGATTGATTTTCGCTAAGCGACACTCTTTTAATACTTGGTCGGCGTAGTCGTAATTTGAGCAGATCAAAAGCCCTTTATTAATCACCTCCGAACGCCAGCCAAACACCGGAATTGCTTCAACCTCAATCGAGAATTCAAAGCATGTGCCCACTCCTTTTGTAGATGTTGCTACGAGCTTGCCCCCCATCATCGACACAAGCTGACAACAAATTGCCAAACCCAACCCTGTGCCGCCAAATTGCCTCGACACTCCTTCATCTTCCTGAGTAAAGGGTTCAAAAATCGTGGTTAACTTATCTTGATCAATGCCTATTCCGGTATCTTCTACTTTAAACGTCAGCACTCCACGTTCTTTCTCAAGTAACTCTTCATAACTAACATCAACGCATACATGCCCACTTTCGGTAAACTTAACCGCATTCGATACCAGATTCGTAACTACCTGTTTGACACGATGATCATCGACCATCACGCGAATGGGGATATTTTCAGCTAAATTAATACCAAACTTTAGCTGTTTAGATGTTGCTTTGGATTGGAATAAAATCATCGACTGATACACGACTTCTCGGATATCCGCTTCTACTAGTGACAGCTCCAATCGTCCAGACTCGATTTTAGAGAGATCCAATATATCGTTAAGTAAAGTAAGCAGTGTTTGAGATGAGGAGTCAATGTCATCAACAACTTCTTGTTGATGCGAAGACAACTCACTTTGAGAGAGTATTTCTGTCATGCCCATGATCCCGTTAAGGGGCGTGCGTATTTCATGTGACATGTTGGCAAGAAACACAGATTTTGCACGATTAGCCGATACTGCTGACTCTTTTGCATGCAGTATTTCTTCAGTTTGTCTCTGCATTTCTTCAACCACTCGATTCACTTGCTGAGCAAAAATGGTCAGTTCATCACTTCCATCAACTTTGACTTTTGTTTGCTTCTCTTCGGAGTTGATCAACGCGTTTAAAGTATGAATGATCGCATCGAGTTTGCTGTTAACTCGGAACCAAGTACTAAATCCGAGCCAACAAAGCAGGATAACCACTAAGGCAACGCCAAAACTGATCACCGCTATATTGGCCTTTTGTTCATGAACCTGCGTGAGAAGCGACTGCTCAGTTTGTTTGGTGAACCCATCAATGAGCACTTGTAAGCGCTGCACACGAAAATCGAGTTCTTTTAAATATGCGGCGTAGTCACTTTGTGACATGTCTCCTGACATTAATTGTCCACGAGACGCCAAGTTTCTCTGATATCTCGGCGAAGTAAACAAGCCAAGCAATTTATCCACTTGCTCGTATGACCCACCTAAGTTTAAAAACGCATCCAAATTTTGCTGCTGTCGGTCAATCGCCTGATAAAACATGCTTTGACTTAGCCGACTCTTAGGGTCTTGGACTAAACGGTTCGTCAGCCAAGCTTCTTTCTGTGTCCAAAAAGAGAGCTGAGCAAGGTAGGCAATAAAATTTTGCATGCGAATGCCATCGTCACTGCCATACCATTGATGATTTTGCAACAAAGAGCGCGACATATTTTGGAGCTGTTGAAATGCCCAATCACCCAGGTCGTCCATCTCACTCAATCTACCTGACAATACCCCCAGCATGGCTTCTTTCAGTTCATCAGCATACTCAGCAGTATTAGGGTTACTCACAAACTTTTGATGCAAAGAAGAAATAACTTCACCTTGTTCTTCAATATTAATGGCTGCAGAGACTTGAAGATCAGGCTGTCGGCGTACTTTCTCTATGGAGTAAATAAAGTGGGAGGCCTTGGATATCAATTGGAAACCTTGAATATTGCTAACCGTTTGATTGAGACGGCTCACGCGCAACGCATTATCAGAAAACTGCTGAACTGCAAATACCACTATTACCACAGCGGGTAGTAGTGCGAGGAGTGCTAAGCGTGTTTTTATTGATAATCTCAACATCCATCAGCCTAATGGTTGATTTCATCCGTTTATTTAATATTAGACTAGTTTCTTACATTGAAAGGCATATACGACATTGTTACTTTCAAACAACATTCACCTACCTAGATTATGGTTATTGTGACTATTTTATCATCGGCTAATGCAGTAGAAATTGTGATTTAAGTCATGTTTTTTGATCTTAAAGTTGGATGCAAACAATAAAATTTCACTCACAACTAAGAGTCGCATCACTTTTCAGGAAATCATCTATTGTATGTTTACCTATTGAGTTGCCTTATCGAGTCAAATCACACAAAAATGCAAAACATCCATTTTTGTCAACAAAACTAATTTGAAAGCAAACGTTATCATCGCAAAAAAAGTAAGTTACTTTCTAAATGTCAATACGTGAAAACCACTGCTTTAGTCACATTAATCCACCACTAACGTCCCCTTAAGTAGTGTTTTACACTGGATTTAATTTTCCTAGCAGAATAAGGACTCCGACCTTAGAATCCGCACACATAACTATTACAACCCGATTACATAACCCACCACACTCTTGCACGCTGCCGAAGAGGCAACAGCAGAGAGTATGGTTAGCCCCCAAAACGTGAAAGGTCTAATACAACAATGAGTCCAGAGAAATATCTCCAAGACTGGCAAACTAGCCAAACGATTGCTGAATCTATTTCCCCTCTAATTGGTAAGCTATATCGTCAAAAAGGAATCGAAGTGGTTCTGTTTGGTAAAACGCTTATTAATGCTACTACTATAGACATTCTCAAAACTCATCGCGTTGCAAGACGTTATACCGGTAACCCACTTTCGCTTGAGCACACGATGCCTATTATTCAAGCGCTTTGTGAAATGAGCATTTCTTCATGCCGTGTCGATGTTGGCCAATTGGCAACTATGTACTGGAATGAACATGACGATACAAGCTCTCTAAACGATTTCCTTATCACTGCACTTGATGGCGCTCGCGACGCAGATTCTTCACTGAAAGCGCGTGATGTGGTTCTTTACGGGTTCGGTCGCATTGGTCGACTACTTACTCGCCTTCTCATTGAGAAAAGTGGTCCAGGTTACCCACTAAGACTACGTGCGATTGTGGTTCGTGGCGGTAAAAAAGGCGATTTGGAGAAGCGTGCTAGCCTGCTGCGTCGTGACTCAGTTCACGGCCAGTTCAACGGTAGTATTGTTATCGATGAAGAGCGTAAAGCACTGATCGTTAACGGCAACTACATCCAAATTATCTACGCAAATAACCCAAGCGAAGTAGACTATTCAGCTTTCGGTATCAATAACGCGCTAGTTGTTGATAACACAGGTGTTTGGCGTGATTCTGAAGGCCTGAGCCAACACTTAGCGTGTCAAGGCGCAGAGAAAGTACTGCTAACAGCACCAGGTAAAGGTGACATCAAAAACGTTGTATTCGGTGTAAATGAGTCGGTAATTAAAGAAGATGACACCATCATCTCTGCGGCAAGCTGTACAACAAATGCAATCACGCCAGTCCTTAAGGCTCTGAACGATAAATATGGTGTTCTTTCTGGCCATATTGAAACCGTGCACTCATACACAAACGACCAAAATTTGATCGACAACTTCCACTCTGGTGACCGTCGCGGACGTAGTGCTTCACTAAACATGGTTCTGACTTCAACAGGTGCGGCAAAAGCAGTTGCTAAAGCATTGCCAGAGCTTGCAGGCAAGCTAACAGGCAACGCGATTCGCGTACCGACACCAAACGTTTCTATGGCAGTCGCTAATCTAAACTTAGGTGAAGACGTAGACCGTGATTCACTGAACGATTACTTGCGTGAAATGGCGTTGAACTCTGAGCTTTCGGCACAGATTGACTACACCGATTCAACAGAAATTGTATCAACTGACTTAGTTGGCTCTCGCCATGCAGGCGTCGTAGATGGTCAAGCGACTATCGCACAAGACAAGCGTTGTGTACTTTACATCTGGTACGACAACGAATTCGGTTACAGCTGCCAAGTTGTGCACTGTATGGAACAAATGATGGGTGTTCGTTACCAAACATTCCCTCGATAGGTGAACTTTGCTCCACAACGTTAACCACATAGCGTAGCGGACAATATCTCATATTTGTTCTAAATAATAAGCGCCATGCGCATTACTAATATTTTTCCCCGTTTATACGCCTGATCACCCTCAGGCGTTTTTTCGTTTCATTCATTTGACACTCTCCGGACAAAGTGAACGTCAGCATTCATGTTTTGTTCATGTTCACAGCATTAATCTGAGCACATAAATTACAGAGAGGTCATGATTATGAATCGGATTATTGTAACTGCACTAGCACTGATTACCGGCTTTTTTACGTTAGTATTTAGCTTGATCATTGCGATTCCGTTGACCATCGCAGCATTAATTACCGGCAAGCGTATTGAAAATCGCGTCAAGAAAATGCAGAGAGAAATGCACGAAGAATATGAATTTAATACAGGTAAAGCAGATGCGATTGAAGGTGAATTTGAAGAGGTTCGTCGGTAAGTAAATAAGATTTAGATGAGTTTCTCTCCCCCGACCGCTCCTGAGAAACTTCTTGCTTTCACCCTGTCCTTAAAATGGCAGGGTGCTTTTTTGAAAAGCACAATATTGAATAAACACCTAGCGGTTTATTGCTTTATCTTTTTGTTGTAGGAGGCTGTGTAACCAGCCTCCCATAAATCACCATCGACACCAGAGTATGGGTTGGATTCTTTCGGAGCGCCGCTTAGGCAAGCATCTTTGCCTTCCTTCTTAATTTCATCGATGTGGTTTAAAACAAAGTCAAAGTGTTTAGGATCAGCCTTTTGTAGTAACCCGTACAAAAGGCCAAAGCCAAGCATCGTAAATACAAACAGTTCAAAAAACACCCAAATGCTCTTTGTTGAAAAGAATATCCAAGCAACGCTGCAAACACTGGTCAAAATTACTACTGGAGCTAAATCTACTATTCTTTGCATATTGCTCTCACCTTCTAAACGGTCATGGAGTCTCTACCCCTTTCATAGGGTAAGTAAGAGGAAAGTCCGTTTTTATCCAATAAAGCACTCTCGACTTAATATGCGACACTGTTAGTATTAACGTTAAGTGGCTATCGTTCTCATTATAACAATGCGTTGGAAAGTAGCTTTCACAGCAAATGAGAATATGAACCAAAGTAACACTATTGATAATATTAATTTTAGCAACGTTTAGCGTCAGAGTTACGTAAATTGTGTAAGGTTTACTGAGAGTAGACAAAAAAGCAGCCACACGGGCTGCTTTTAGTATTTCTGTCTTGCGAGCTTGTCTATACCGTTACGACCACTCTAAGAGCCAGCAGCATGAGTACTACCCCTGACAAACGATCAATCAACACTGCCTTAGAGCGAATTCTGTCAACGACTTTAGAGCTCGATAGCACTAGGGTAATAAAGGTGTACCAAAGCCCATCCACAACAAACGGCGTGGCAACAATGATCATCTGATTACTCAAATCATTACCGAGCGCGACAAACTGACTGAATAATGCGATAAAAAACAAAGCAATTTTGGGACTTAAAATCGAGATAAAAAAGCCTTCTCGCGCAGACTGGATTACCGTTGTTTCCTCACCTGACTCCAACTTCGCAGCCACACCACCTTTTGAACGCAAAGCATTAAACCCTAAATACGCAAGATATGCCGCACCCACAAGGCTAATCGTCTTGAACAGCATCGGGCTTTGCTGCAAAACAACAGCGAGCCCAATCAAGGTAATAAACGCATATATACCAATGCCAAACGCATGAGCCCAAGCCGTAGCTAATCCATTGATACGTCCACCAGCCAACGAGTGCTTAGCGACAATAGCTAAGCTGGGACCTGGTGACATAGCCCCTAATAAACACACGGTAAAAAGTGATAACCAAACTGTTAGTGTCATAAGAATCTCCCCTCTTTGAAGCTCACTCTATCAACGGAAGAGGTATAATTAGAAATCAAAGTTATTCATACTAATCATGACTTCAAGTCATAGCTAAACGGTGTACGTATTAGCGAATGGAATATTCAGAGATTTGCATTACTGAGCGAATCTCTTCTCGCACCCATTTATGCGCAGGATCCGTGTCGTATTTGGGGTGCCACATTAACCAATATTGATGAATAGGTGTTTCGAGTGGTAATGCTTTATGGGTTAAGTCCCAATGCTTAGCGAGGTTAACGGCAATATGTTCAGGAGCCACCATCAGGTGCTCACTTGCAACTAAGCGATTGATCGCAGCAGAGAAGAATGGAACCTTAAAGGTAACGTGGCGGGTGTGCCCTAGCTCTTTCAATGCTAAATCAGTGTAGGAATCTTTGTCTCCGCCGCCAGTCACTTTGATGTGTGAATATGAAATCAAGTCTTCAATACTGATCTGGTCCTGCTTTGCTAACGGATGAGAAGATTTCATCAAACAAACTGATGAATCCTCACCAATTTTAACGCTCGACACACTCTGTGGTTTTTCTGGATACATAGAAGACGCGATATGGATGCCCGTCTCATGAAGTTTATCAAGAAAGTTGGGTTGCCACAGTCGGTACGCCATATCTAACTGTGGCGCTTGTTCACCCAAGTGAGAGGCAATATCGGGCAATACGTATTGCGCCACGTAGTCACTAGAAGCAATAACAAGCTCACCTTGCCACTGCCGCGGCTCAAAAGGTTGGTCATCGAGTAAATGGTCAAACTCAGCCAGTAATGCATCAAGCTTTGATTTTAACGCTATTGCTCGTGGCGTTGGTATCAGTTGATTACCTTGACGAATAAGCAGTGGGTCACCACACAGATCGCGCAATTGTGCAAGCTGTCGACTGACGGCAGACTGCGTAATGTGCAAACGTTCTGCGGTCCGGCTGACATGACACTCCTCTAAAAGTACATGCAAGGATCTAAGTAGATTCAAATTAATGTTGTTTAACATATTCGCTCAGAAGGGTTTTCAACATGGCATCCATTCATGGTCACTTCACAAACAGGTTCCCAGTCGTGTTAAAGAATTCAGCTAAGACGGTATGAGTCATCAGGTTTCGAAGCTCTGGATATCGTTGAATTTGATCTCTGATTTCATTCAAGCGAGCCATCGTAGGCACTTCGACAAAAACCATCATGTCCGTCTCACCGCTGATCGCATGACACCATTTTACGCCATCAATTTTGTATAATTCGTCCGCGTATGATTCGCAATAATACGTAGAGGTTGATTTATCGAACTTTAAGGCAAAATAGGCGCAAATCGAATCCCCACCCGAAGGCGCAATTTCAGCGTGATACCCTAGAATCACTTTGTCATGCTCTAGCTTGCGAATACGGGCCGTTACCGCAGAACGAGAAAGGTTTACTTTATCCGCAATTTCAGTCACCGACAGCCGAGCGTTGTGCCTGAGCAGATCCACAATCTTATGATCAAACTTGTCCATACCGTTACCAAGCTTTCCTTATTTTTCTCATTCTATACCGATTCTAACTGCATAAGAAACCAACATTTTGTTGGAATTATTTAAAACAACCGTCATATTGACGGTTTAGTAAATCATTTTGTTATTAACATTTTGGATATGCTATTTGGCGGGCATGAGATGAGTGCTGTTATCCATTTCAACAGAAAATAGATAACACATTGAAATCAAATTCCCAACTTAAGTACTCAGCACATAAATAGCATCGCTTAAACACATAAAACGAAATAACCAGAAGCCACAAGCTTTTTCGTAATAAGCCTCATAACATTGGATGAATCAATTCGCATGGAAGAGCTCAAAAAAGACATTTCACTCACATCAGGTATCGCACAGTTATCCACCACATTAATGGGAACGGGGCTGTTTATGATCCCGGCTATCGCAGCAGGTATAGCTGGCCATTTTTCACTATGGGCTTGGATTTTATTGTTCATCGCGATTTGTCCTATTGCGCTGACTTTTGCTCAACTGGGTAAACGATACCCCAACGCGGGCGGAACAGCCTTTTTTGTACGCAAAGCCTTTAACGCCAAACTGGAAAGTAGTGTCGCTTGGCTATTTGTTAGTGTCATTCCGGTAGGGGTTCCGGCCGCGATTGCACTCGCCGCAGGCTTTCTACAACAAATATTGCCAGAGCCTATTAGCAACAATCTGTTTGCACAAATCCTAACGGTAGTACTACTTGTGTTCGTCAACTTGATGGGTACAAAGTCATCAGGTCATTTACAAACTCTTATTGCTTTGAGTGTCTTTGCACTTGTTGGCGCATTTTTATGGAAAGGCGACGTTAACAGCGCCGATCTTGTGATGCCCGCCATCACACAAGAGTCAATTTGGCCTATTACCGCAGCGTTAGGCGTGATGTTCTGGTGTTTTGTTGGCATAGAGGCTTTTGCCCATATGGGGGAAGAGTTCAAAAACCCTCAAAGAGATTTCCCTATTGCCATTGTGGTCGGTTGTTTTGTAGCAGGGGCTACCTATTGGGCATGCTCTGTCGTTATTTTAAAATTTGGCGCGTATGGTAACGCTCAATTTGATAACGCATCCATCCCCTGGCTTAGTGCCCAACTACTAGGCGATGGAGCCAAATGGATAATCAGCTTGATAGGTTTCTCCGCTTGTTTCGCGAGCGTTAACTTATACACACAGAGCCTAGCGCGAATGGTCTGGGCTCAAGCTCGGGAACATCGTCCTTCTAGTCCACTAGCCAAGATTTCGCGTCGTGGTGTCCCTTTCTCAGCCACCATATTAGTTGGCGGTATATTATTGATATCTTGTGTGATAGGAACCCTATCACAGCTCGATCTGGAGTTTTTCCTAAAACTCGCAAACAGTGTATTCGTTCTGGTTTACATGTTGGCGATGTTAGCCGCTTTTAAATTGCTTCGAGGATTTGGTAAAACACTTGCGGGACTGTCCCTACTGCTTTGTACCGGTGTTTTTATATGTTTAGGCTGGTCAATGTTTTATGCACTTGGCATTTTTACTCTACTTTTACTGCCTTGGAAACAGTGGCGACATAAGCGACAAACACGTGTAGTTGAATAGTCATCGCTTCCCATTTCGAAATATGTGAGCTAAACGTTGGATACCAGCGTCTATGTTCTCTAACGCGATATTGCCGTAACCAAGCACGGCACCATGCCAGTGACGTGCTTGAAAATCTGGGTGTTCATAATAGCTCAAAGGTCGCAAGATGATCCCTTCATGCTCTGCTAGTTTTATAAAACGCTGCTCATCCATACCGTCTTGCCATTTCAACGTAACATGAAGCCCCGCCGCTTGGCTAACGACGCAAACACGGTCGCCAAAATGCTGTTGAATGGATACATGCATCTGTTCATGCTTAGTTTTGTATAGTCGACGCATTTTTCGAATATGACGTAATAACCCACCTTCAGTAATAAAATCTGCCAATGCTTCTTGTGTATGCGTCGGCGAATCACCACTTAACGCATCCTTAACCACTAAGCATTGCTCTACTAAACGTTCAGGAACTACAAGGTAGCCAAGCCGCAATCCGTTAAACATCACTTTACTGAAGGAACCCACATACAACACACGATCATCTCGACCCATTTGAGCTGCTAGCCCCTGTAAGCTGGTATAGGGACGATGAGCAAACTGAAATTCGCTGTCATAATCATCCTCGATGATCCAACTTGATTGTTCGACCGCCCAGTTGATGATCTTTCCTCTTTGCTCGGTATTGAGTGTGGTACCCATCGGATATTGATTACTTGGTGTAATATACAGCGCATCGGCATCGCTTGAGGTCACCGCTTCCACATCAAAACCTAATTTCTCTGTTACGAACAAAGGCTCAAATTGATAGTTTTGGAACTGAATCAACTTCCGCATTTGCGCGTAACCTGGTTGCTCCATCAGAACCTTATCACCTTGTTTGAGCACTACCATCGTCGCAATCGACAACGCTTGCTGCGCCCCAGAGGTAATAATAATGCGCTCTGGAGAACAATTCACTGAACGGCTTGATGCGAGGTAGTCAGCTAAAGCACAGCGCAATGCCCAACTACCCTGAATATCTTGATTCCCCAACAAGCAAGTACGAGACATATGGCGAGTGAGTAACTTTTGCCATTGCGCCATCGGAAATGCGTCCAAATCCGGCACACCCGGTGCAAATGCGCGGTTGATATCAAAGTGAGCTTTCGGTGATGAGTCTCTCTGAACTGAACTAGGTTCAGGCAAGTACTGCTCTGGCAGTACTACGGCAACATAAAAGCCAGAACCTTTTTGGCTGTTCAAGTACCCTTCCGCCACTAACTGTTCGTAGGCAGAAATCACGGTATTCCTACTTAGATTAAGCTCTTGTGAAAGCTTCCGCGTAGAAGGCAGCTTCCCATTCTTCACCCACAGTCCTTGAACAATTTTCTTGCGAATAGCCAAAAACAACGCTTGCTGACGCGTTCCTTCACTGTCTTTTAAATGCAGGTCACCGATATCAATCAAAGACAAACTGGATCCATCCATTAGTTAAAACTGGCTCTCTTTAAGCTACCAGTTAAACGCTACATTGCAATCAAAGAATGAGGATCAATCGCTCGTAATCGTGAGCAAACAAGGAGAGAAAATGCTATCCAACACCAATAGAACGGAAATTAAGAAAGGCGCACATAAAGCCGTCTCTGATGTTAGCAAACTGCACGCCATCATAGATGACAGCCTAATCGCTCATATTGCGATAACCAACGAGTCAGGCCCTGTGGTCATCCCTATGCTGGCATGGCGTGTCGATGATTACGTGTATATCCATGGTGCCAACAACAGTCGACTGTTACGCTCACTCAAACAAGGAGTGCAAACGTGCTTAACCTTTACTTTGTTTGATGGTTGGGTATTGGCTCGAAGTGCGTTTCACCACAGTGCGCATTATCGCAGTGCTGTGGTCTTTGGCCAGTTTGAGGTGGTGGAAGATAACCAAGAGAAAGACAGGTTGCTGAATCACTTTATTGAACAGATCGCTCCGGGGAGAACAGAACAAGTCCGTTTGAGTAATGAAAAAGAACTCAAAGCCACCATGCTGCTGCGTATTCCACTCACAGAAGCATCGGTGAAAATCAGCAATTTTGGCGTCAACGACGATGCGGAAGACATGGACATCCCTGTTTGGGCAGGTGTCCTACCCTACCAAACCGTCGTAGGTCCGCTGCAAGCTTGTGACGATTTGTATGAAGGTATCGCAGAGCCAGACTACCGCAGTGCCTACTCTAACCGTTGGCAGGAATAAGCACCGTAAAACGTGCGCCGCCTAAGTAACTCTCGCCGACAGAAAGCTCCCACCCCAGTTGCCGCGCTGCACTGGTAGCGATGGCAAGCCCTAAACCAAAGCCTTTCATGTCGGCGTTGCGGCTTTTGTCTAAGCGCGAAAATGGCATAAATACTTCTTCTCGCATCGCCTCAGGGATGCCCGGACCATCGTCCTCAATATCGATGCTCCAGCAATCCGCTACCGTTCGAATCGTCACCTCAACGCAGGACTCACCATAACGCTTGGCGTTTTGCAGTAAATTATCGAGGACAAGGTTACCCAAAGTAGGCTGAAAGTGAATCAATTGGTTCGCGAGTTTATTTTCTGCTCTCAACATGGCGGACTCTAAGCCTAGGTAATTCATGCGGCTTTTACACCAAAGTGGCAGTTCCATGGTTTCAACAGAATCGATCCATGAGTGGTTTTTCACACTCAAGCGAGACAGCATGACGATGTCGGATGTTAAATCCGTCACGACATCAACGTATCGTTCAATATCGTCATGTAACTCTGCCTGCATTTCACCACTCGTGCGTCGAGCTAAATCCGTCGCTAGCTGAATACGACTCAGCGGAGTGCGCACTTCATGAGGAATAGCTTGAGTAAAGATGTGTGTTTGGCGCACTCGTCTCTCAATCTCTTCAGACATGCAGTTGAAGCCTTGGGCGAGCTCTTTTACGGGTTGCGAAAATTGCTTTAGATCGACTCGCGTATTCAACTCACCAGAACCAAATTGTTGTTGCGCAGCCGTTAATTGCCGAATTTGGCGGTCAAGACGTCGTACAGGTATGTAAACCATAATGCCTAAACTGCATACAACAACCAAAAGCAGAGTAAGTATAAATACAATCTCAGAATCTTCATTCCAATCAACGTGTGGGCTAAAGAAGTCCGTTTTTTCTTTGAAAACTAAACTCTTCGAAGTGTTAGGCAAAGGGAATACCGCAGCATAGGTACTGCCATCAATAAGATAAACAGGTATCCCTTGCATACGGTACAGCAGATTACAATCTCGACAAGGCGGTGATCCGTCCCAGTTTTCAACCAATGTTAAATCAAAGATAAAGAAATCTTGCTTGCCGTTTTCGGTTAACTTCTTGTAGAGAGAATCCGGAGTGCCTCGTTGCTCAATGTATTGATCGACAAAATAAGCACCGTCACTCAAAAAAACACCGACTTCTGTTTTGCGCATGTACTCTTCCCCCATAAAGAGAAACAAAGCAACAGTCAGCGCAAGGCCAGTTACTAACCCCACATATAGACGAGTAAACAGGGAAAACATGCGTCATTTACCTGTCAGCATGTAGCCGTGGTGACGTATGGTTTTAATGGTAGCCGTATGGATATGAGCCTTAGAGAATTTCTTCCTTAGTGAGGATATACGCATATCAATCGAACGATCAGTAATACAGTATTCAATGCCTCGGGCAAGACGGCAACATGATTCACGAGATACTGGCTTATCGACATTCAGCATCAGGAGCTCTAAAATTTCAAACTCAGAACTCGTTAAACCAATATCTTTTTGCAAATAAAATGCTTGGGAGCGACGAAGACAAAGACTAATGCCATATCGGCTCAGCTTTTCTTCTTCAACGATATCAACTTGACGACAATAGCGACGCAACGCTGCTTCAATACGGGCGAGCAAAATATTACCTTTTATCGGTTTGGTAAGGTAATCATCAGCACCGAACTTAAATAAGCTCACCTCGCTCATTTCATCATCGGTCGCAGTCAAAACAATGATAATACCATGATAAAACTTACGCGCCTCTTGGCATATTTCTGCGCCATTTTTTCCTGGTAACATCAAATCTAACAGCACTAGGTCCGGCTTGAGCCCCTTAATCGTTTCTAATGCATTTTGACCGTTATCGATGACAGTTACCGTATATCCTTCGGCTTCGAGGTACATTTTGGTTAATCGAGCAATCTCTGAGTCGTCTTCTACCAGTAAGATTGTATTACCCACCATGAATCATTTACTCCACCAATATGATGGAGGGAGTATATCGCTCGTCCTATACTGCGCAACCTACTTAAATGATAATTTTAATAAAACGCAGGCTTACATACGCTTACAAACCATACATATACGATAATCCTAATCATTCTATACCCCTAAAACCATGCAATAACCTGAGGTTTTATTCATTATCAGAATATAGCTTCACATAGAAAATAAAATTCGGAATAAAAATCCACTATATTTTTAAATATATCGAATAATAGGTCTTACCAAAAAACAATATCAACATATATGACTTAGTTTGCTTATATAGACAGGACTTTATGTTGCTTCTAAGTTTCCTGCTCTAATAAAGTCTACGAGTAACATGAAATGAGATATTCCAAATTAACACCTTTAGCCATATTTTGCGCGATAAGTCTAACTGCTTGTGGCGGCAGTGAATCTAATTCGAAACCATCGACAACGACACCTCCAACACCACCAATGCCAACATTGAGCACTGTCACAATCCCAACTGTCGTTTCTACAGAGTTTCCGGCCAAGTTAAAAGTGGCTGCTGATTCGGGCTTCACCCACTATGTGAAAATCTCCCTTTCCGAAGCAAACAACAACGATACATTTCACATTGTGGCTGTTGATGACGGTGCGAATAATGAAAAAATCTTTCGTGCAGCCAAAATCATCCAACACCTTCTCACAAACCAACCAGACTCTAAGTACGGTGCTGACAAGTCTCGTATCGCTAAGACATTAGCCGAGCGTGATGCCACACTAATGCTGACCGAAAACGACGAACAGAATGATGAGATGTTAACCAAAATCTTTATCAACGAACTGATTCGCCAAGGCAAATTGAACGATGCAGTTACAAGCTCGGGCTTAGCACACTCTTTTGATACGAGTTCTCTAGAAAAGTTTGTTGTAAGCATGATGGTACTTAACGAAGATGATATGGATACACTTGTCACATCTATCGCGTCAACATTAGTAACTAGTAAAGAAACACCAAACTGGCTAAGGAATAGCCAATCTTTAATGTATCGAGAACTGACAGTTGAAGGCGATTGCCATTACATGAGTAATTTTGCCGATTACTGCGCCAATCTTGGTAAAAAAGCCGAACGAGACGCCGCTTTTGAAGAAATTTTACACTTGGTCCAAGCGCAAGGTATTGCACCTAACACGGCGACTGCGGCACTGCAAAATGACATTCAAGCTCATGCGTTAAGCATCTATAACGATATTCAATCGGGCAAACCGACGGTGTGGCGCCCTACTCAGTATGACTGGGACGATTGGAAATCGGACGACTTCGATCCTGAAAGTGTGAAACAAACGGGCCCTTCATATTCTCACGAATATTTTGCTGCCGCTTTTGAAGCTTACATGGGTGTAGCAAAAGCAAACGGACATGGTTTAGATGGCTACCAAGCGTTAACGCGTGAAGAAATGCAAACCCAAGATCCACAAGCCGTTGATTGGATCAGTGGCTTATTCCACGGATACTTGCAATATACCGCGAATATCGACTCTGCGGGCGTCAAGCTCTACACAGAAAAGACAAGTCCAGGCACAGTACCTACCTTCCGTATGGCTCCCAACAAAGACGGTTTGATAGAAGCGTACACCTACAAATCTCAGTGGCTAACAAAAGTGAAGATCATTGGCGGCGACGCGATGAATGTGATCGGTAATGATCAAAACAATACTTTTGAAGGCAACAGCAAAGACAACAGCATTTATGGTGAAGGCGGTATCAACACCTATATCGTGCCACACAAACTGGCGGAATGTACTGTTATCAAAGCAAAGAGCGTTTCTGTTGAGTGCCCGAGTACAGGCACTGACGAGTTGTACGACATTCAGAACATCCAATTCACCGACCAAACCCTAGATGTAACCAAGCTATAAACAATGAAAAACATGAAGAAACTTATTCTATTCGCTCCCTTGCTCCTTGCTGGTTGTGGTGGCCTAGCCGTCATGGATCGTACTGATGCCGTAAAAGCACAACCAGAAATGCTGATCAAAACCGACGGTGATTTTTGGGGATTCGGTGCAGATGGCCATTTTGATTTTGCTGGTAAGTACAAAGGCAAGTATTCACGCAGTGCTTCTAACTCAAGTTGGTTTAACCGTATCTCTTTCAAAGAAGGTTCAATGGGCGCAGAAGTGACTCGTATCGACAGCGGAGAAACTTGGCTTTTGAACTGCACCGGAGGCGGTATGTCGGTTAACTACATGGGCGTCGATTTTGGTGGGAATGATCCTTACACCTGTGACATTACTCAAGATGGTAAAAAAGTCGGTGAGTTTGCGATGGAGCCAAAATCGGCTCTCATCGACATCAGCTTTGAAAAAAAAGAGACAGGCGTAGTGCGTATTGGTAGCACCCACTTTAATGTAGAAACTGTACATACTAGTCCTGACGCCATGATGGCGGTAGACATTCCATTGGGTTATAGCTTTAAGGAGGGCACACAAGAAATTGCCGCAGTGCAGACGAACGGTACCATTGCGGTACAGATGCTCCCTGAACTTAGCGAACAAAAAAAGGATGTAATTGCCATCGGCGCTGTTGCAAGTGCACTAAGTTGGCGCCCTAAAAAATAGCCATTACATAAAACAACAACACACAAAAAAACAAAGCCCTCTATTTTTTGAGGGCTTTTATTGCTTGTACTCATAGAGATAAGTGGAGCACTACTTCTCTAATCTTCCCGTATACTGCTTGGGCGTTAATCCACGATGTTTCTTAAACATACGATTGAAGCTCGCCACATTGGTGTAACCAAGGCGCGTGGCAATGTCATCAATACTCACGCGCTTACTCAACAAACCAGCTGCAATATTACTCAATACATAGCCAGAAACCGTCGAAAAATTGAGCCCTAATTTATGCAAACGACGTTGAAACTGCTGTTCAGATAAATCAAGCAGAGAAGAAACGCGCTCTAACGTTGGCAATCCATAATGGCTGCTGTAATTCACCACTTCATAAATCACTTTCAACTCATCTTCTGGGTCGGGCATATTAAGCAAATCATCCAAATCGGAAAAACTCATCGCTAGACGGCTGTCTTCTCGATGGCTCACTTGGCGAGAAGCTAGTCGGTCATCTCCCGGGATCCATATCTCTGTTTTTGGCTGACTCCATTCCACCTCGCAGCCGAAATATTCCCGGTATCGCTCAGTATTTTTTCTCGAGCCTGAAACCTTGACACGTAAAGGCTGGTAATCTTTGCCAAGAAATTCGCGTAACACCTTAATCATAAATACCGCACAGCGGATACTATCGTGCACCTTTACTGACGTTTCTATAAACGGGTTGTGGTAAGTCCATTTGATGATTTTACCCGACTGTTCGCCAGCAAAAAACGCCCCTGATTGTAGGTTGCTCACACCATAATTCACTCGCCGAATGGTACTGGCTAAATCATTGCCGGAGAATAACCAGCGTCCCACTGGCCCTAGCTTTTGCAGTTCAATACCTCGGCTGAGACTCAACACCACATCCGGGTCACCACTGGCTTGTTCAACACAACGGTACCATTCCGCAACGGCTTTTAGCGGGATCAGTGTCATTGGGTTGCGAAACACCGATGCTGGGATCCCTAACTCATCCGAGTCCAAATTGTATTTAGATAACGCGAGGTTATGCATGTTTAGAATGCCCATCGCACGAATAAACCGAACCGTTTTCATAACCAATCACATCAAATTTAATCCTATAGTGATTGAATCTGTCACAAAGAAAGCCGCAAATCAAATTCAGATCACAATACGCCAACAGTTTGATAGAGGAGTGTTTAATGAGTTTACTGAGTGTCCCATTTGTCGGTACAGGCGCAGATACGGCGTTACATGTTGTCGCTGCTGTCGTTTTAATCGCGAGTGTCGCGGGCGCGTGTTACGGCTTTTGGAAAATCCATGAATTACCTATCAATAAAGCACACAGCAAAGACCATCATCAGATAGGGCTCATCACTGCGCTGACCTGGATAGGGTTTGTCTGGCACTGGGTTTGGGTGCTAGCCGTGATCTTTGCATTCGTTGATATGGAAAAAGCCATCATCAATCTGCGTGATACATGGAAAAGTAAACCGCAAACAGAAACACAGCCAAAAGAGGAAGCATAATGTTAGAAGGTTTAGCGGTATGGGCACTCTTCATCTATCTGTTGCGTTTGGTTGGCATGCCTTGGAACAAAGCAACCAAATCGTTCGCTTATCTTGGCGGCTTGGGTTGGCTAATGTTCGTCTGGGTAGGTTTGATTAACTTCACCCCGATGGATTTATCCGGCGGTTCTGTCGTGCAGTCACCACACATCCAATTGCGTCCAGATTCAACCAATGTAAAAGGTAAAGTTGACCACATTTACATTGAGCCGAATCAGAAAGTTAAAGAAGGTCAGCTAATTTATGAACTTGACCCAACGCAATACAAAATCGCATTAAATCAAGCGAACGTATCCGCTGATTCTGCTCGCGTTGCATTAGCTACAGCAAAAGGCGACATCGAGATTGAAGAAGCTAATCACGAAGCGCTAGTGCAAGATCTAGAAACATCAAAGAGCCAGTTGGAAGCGGCCAAAGTTGACTACAAATTGCAGAAAAAAATGCTAGATCGTTATGTTGAGCAAAACCGAGTGGTGCAAAACACCATCACGGAAAGCGACATCGACAAACAATCGAGTGCGGTTGATATGGCACGTCACAACGTGTTAACCCTTGAGTCTCAAATTAAGAAGAAACAAGTCGATATTTCCCGAGCAAAACTGGCGATTCATAAAGCCGAGTTAGCGGTTGAAACGAAACAAGCTGAGTTGCGTCAAGCGGAAGAGCAAATTGCAAAAGCACAATGGGATTTGAACAGCACAAAAGTTCATGCCCCAACAGATGGCTTTGTCACCAACTTTATCCTGCGTGAAGGTCAGCGTGTATCGATGATGCCGCGTATCAACATGTACACTAACGAGAAGTACGTGCTGATGCGAGTCAACCACCAGGCGATTCGTAACATCAAACCGGGTCAGCCAGCGGAATTCTCTTCGTCCGTTTACCCAGGTAAGATCTTCTCAGCGACCGTCGAAGGCATTGTTGAAGCAACAGGTGAGTCACAAGGTAATCTACTGGGTTTCGATGATTCCGTACGTGTCACCACTGGAAAGAACTTACAGAACAAACACCACTTTGTTCGTCTTAAGATTGATGAGCCAGAAGGCTACGACATCCCTGTTGGCTCTGTTGGCCTCGCATGGGTCAGCGGTGAAAAACCGATAGGCTTCATGGCCTTCTTGGATGTGATTCGCGGGATCATCATCCGAATGAAGTCTCAACTGTACTTCTTCTACTCTATCTAAACTCGCAAACCGCCAGTTACGCTGGCGGTTTTCTTTTCATTTGTATCCAAACATATCCTTTTCCCGTATAACAATTAGTTAGTAAATAGCGGAGAAGATTCATGTCGGCAAAGGAAAGAAGCCTACCTACCCATCGCATCTCAAGATTCAGCAAGTTCGCTTCACTTGCTACCCGTGTCGCAGGCAATGTGATTACAGAAGGCACGAAGCAGATAGCCAAAGGCAACAAACCAAAAGCGAAAGACCTCTTGCTGACGCCACAGAACATCGCGCGTTTAACTGACCAACTTGCTCACCTACGTGGCGCTGCAATGAAGCTTGGTCAAATGCTGTCAATGGATGCTGGTGATGTTTTAGAACCTGAACTTGCCGATATTCTTTCCCGTCTTCGTTCCAACGCAGACCCAATGCCTGCAAAACAACTCAACGCAGTAATGGAAAGTTCGCTAGGAACGAATTGGAAAGCTGAGTTTCTGTCATTTAACTTCAAACCAATCGCCAGTGCATCAATAGGACAAGTGCACCAAGCTTACAGCGATGCGGGCGATAACCTAGCCGTCAAAGTGCAATATCCGGGCATACGGAAAAGTATCGATAGCGACGTCGATAATGTCGGTACACTGCTCAAGGTCGTTGGGTTGATTCCCGAGTCTGTCGACTACAAAGGATTGCTCGAAGAAGCGAAAAAGCAGCTACATGACGAGGCCGATTACGCACGAGAGGCACAATTTGCCATTCGTTATCATGACGCTTTGAAGGAGCACCCTCATTTTGTCGTACCGAAGATTCATACTGAAAGTTGCTCAGACTCCGTTCTCGCGATGGAATTCATTGATGGTAGCCCGATTGAGCAAATCGAACATTATGATCAGAGTACACGGGATTTTGTCATGCACAGCCTACTCGAATTACTGTTTCGAGAGCTGTTCGAATTTAAGATGGTACAAACCGACCCAAACTTCGCCAACTACTTATATATCGAAAACACTCGTCAAATCGGCTTGCTAGATTTCGGGGCGACCCGCGAATACAGCGAACGGTTCAGTACCGGCTATCGCCAAGCTTTTGCGTCTGTCGTGAATAATGACGAACAAGGCTTGAATAATGCGCTTGAACAAATAGGCTTCTTCAGCCAAACCATCCTTCCAGACCAGCGCCAAGCGATTCTCGATCTAGTGAAAATGGCATGTGAACCGATGTTAGTTGATGAGCCTTATGACTTTAAAGCCAGTGGCTTAGCACAAAAGCTTCGCGAAGCTGGCACTATTTTAAGCATGGAACAAGAATACTGGCATACTCCACCAGCAGATGCCCTATTTTTGCACAGAAAAATAGGCGGAATGTACTTGCTGGCAGCCCGTATTGGCGCAAAAGTGAACATTCGCCAATTGGTACAGCCATATCTCACCATCAACAGCAAATAGCCTATTGTTTTTCTGTTACTTTCAAGTACCTTGAGCAAGGTTAAGATGCATAGTTGTGCATCTCAATAACATGCCATACTTCCATAAAACGAATTAACTATCGGGGTACTCGGTGAGCAAGTTTCAAGATCTCTCCACTCTAATCCAGCAAATTGGCCAAGCCGAAGAAGCGGATCAAGTCGCAACGCTCAATGAATCTATTGAAGCGGGCCTCGAGCCCGGCGCGGTTGCCCTGATTCTAGAAGCATTTCCAATCGACGATCGTGTTCGCTTATGGCGAGCTTTACCACTAGAGCTACATATCGACGTGTTAACGGAAATGCGTGCGGACGTACGTTTCTCTATCATCAATGCGTTATCTGAAGTCGAGCTAAAACTCACTCTCGCTAAACTCGACAACTTATCGCTCATCGAATGGGCCGATTCGTTACCAGAGTCGATCATAAACGAAGCGCTCTCGTTGATAGAAAAAGATGAGTTGGAACTTTACGATCAAGCAAACGAGTATGCTGATGAAGAACTCGGCCACTGGGCTGAACGTAAGATCATCACCCTTCCCTTCAACATTACGATTGGGACAGCTAAGCAGTTAATGGAGCGCTATAGCTACGACACGCCTCAACAGGTATATCTGATTAATCGTAATAAACAGTATCGTGGAACGGTCAATTACTTCGATATCTTACGTGGTGACCCCGATATTCGCTTAAAAACACTCGTTATTGAGGCAGTGACGGTTCTAGACAGTAAAATGATGCTTCCTGAAGCGGTAGAGGCATTAGAACACAGCACACTGCCCGCTCTCCCTGTAACTGATGCAGACCAAACACTGATCGGTGAAGTCGATTGGCAGTTTGCATTGAGTACACAGCGTGAAATCTACGAAGCACGTTTGATGGCCGGTACAGGTATGGATGAAGGCGATGACTTGTTTGCGCCAGTATTAAAAAGCTCGCAAAAGCGCGGTGTTTGGTTAGGCATCAATCTGCTTACTGCGATTTTGGCGTCTGTCACTATCGGACTATTTGAAGATGTAATTGCGCAGGTGGTGGCTTTGGCGGTGCTCATGCCAATTGTTGCATCCATGGGGGGCATTGCTGGCAGCCAAACGCTCACTCTAATGATTCGTGCGATGGCGCTTAATCAGATCACCCCAGGTAACCGCTTCAAGCTTTTGAAAAATGAGTTGGGTATTGGCTCTCTGAACGGCATTGCTTGGGCGTTAATCATCGGCGGGCTCGCCGGATTGTGGTTTCAATCTCCGGTTCTTGGGGGAACCATCGCGCTGGCCATTATCGTCAATATTATTACCGCAGCTTTATTTGGTGTGCTGATTCCCATTATTCTGGATAAGTTTAAATTGGACCCCGCTTTGGCTGGCTCGGTGATTCTAACAACAGTGACAGATGTAGTTGGTTTTTTCGCCTTTTTAGGAACGGCGAGTTTAGTCATGCTTTAAAAGGTTCATTGTTTATTAATCAATCATTAGCATAATAGAGTCAAATTGCATAACGCAGTTGCAAATTGCAAACATTACTCAAACTTTAAGCAACGCATGTCACAGAAACTACGTATTTTAGGGCATATTAAAGTTGGCACAGTAACTGCATTATATAAATCGACCCTTCTTAAGCCGAGGGTCACCTAGCCAACTGACGTTGTTAGTGAACTTGATTTTGTTCACATGTATATAAGCCAATCGCACTCTTTGCGGTTGGCTATTTTTTTATGTGGCTATTGCCCTCTTATCCTCTGACCGAGCTCGGTTGTACTTTTCTTACCCACAACAGATTGTTTACTGTTTATAAAATTCAAATATTCGCCCACTAAGCCATTAGAAATACCAGCTTCAACAAAAATAAATCACCAAAACAAAATAAAACCAAGAAAACACACCCAAAAAAGAACAAATAACGTCCAAACCAAAAACCTCATCATGAAATCGTTTTCTTTTCATAGAAATCGACTGAACAATCTAGAGTTATAGATAAATTTAATCCATAAACATAAATAGCAATTCAAAACATTCATTTCACATAGAAAACCTGTCTATAAATCATATAAAACACGTAAAAACAAACTTTTTACCTTTATAAGAAAAAAATCAAGCCATTGTTATTAAAAGAAAAAATAGACATCAAAAACCAAGCAAACGTTTAAACTGCAATTTTATCATTGACTATTAAATTTACATCACGATAATACGCGCCGTTTGCCTGAAATCAGGTGCTATAATTTAATGTTTCAATGTGCGGAGGTAATAATGGCTGGAGACAATAATTACAGTCTTGGACCAGTTCCCAACACGGCCAGAAAAGGCGTGGCATCACTTACAATGGTGATGTTAGGACTCACTTTTTTCTCCGCAAGTATGTGGACTGGGGGTTCTCTCGGTACTGGGCTCTCCTTTAATGATTTTTTCCTCGCTGTTCTCATCGGTAACCTAATCCTCGGTATTTACACTTCTTTCCTCGGTTACATCGGCGCTTCTACTGGTCTCTCTACTCACCTTCTTGCTCGTTTCTCTTTTGGTTCTAAAGGCTCTTGGCTTCCTTCCGCTCTTCTTGGCGGTACTCAAGTCGGGTGGTTTGGAGTTGGTGTCGCGATGTTTGCGATTCCGGTGCACAAAGCAACGGGCATCGATACCAATACTTTGATCCTCGTCTCCGGTTTGCTCATGACCGCGACCGTTTACTTTGGCATCTCCGCACTGATGGTGTTGTCAGCAATTGCCGTTCCTGCCATTGCGCTACTTGGCGGCTACTCTGTCATCGAGGCAGTAAATAGTGTTGGCGGTATAAGCGAACTACAACAGGTTCAACCAACCGAGTCACTCGATTTTTCAATAGCTCTCGCGATGGTTGTCGGCTCTTTTGTCAGTGCTGGTACATTAACGGCGGATTTCGTACGCTTTGGTAAAAAGCCGCGCAGCGCCGTGATGATCACCATGGTGGCATTTTTCATCGGTAACTCGTTAATGTTTATCTTTGGCGCGGCAGGTGCATCGGTGACGGGTCAATCAGACATCTCTGAAGTGATGATCGCGCAAGGTCTTCTTATTCCAGCTATCATCGTTCTTGGCTTGAACATCTGGACGACCAACGACAACGCGCTCTACGCATCGGGGCTTGGATTTTCCAACATCACAGGCTTACCAAGTAAATACATCTCAATGGCGAACGGTCTTGTTGGCACACTTTGCGCTATCTGGCTCTACAATAACTTTGTTGGCTGGCTGACCTTCTTATCGTTGGCAATTCCACCGATTGGCGGCGTGATCATCGCTGACTTCTTCACGAACCGTAAACGCTACGCAAACTTTGAAGCCGCCCAATTCCAAAACGTTAACTGGGCTGGCATTATCGCTGTCGTGATTGGCGTTGGTGCGGGACACTTCCTGCCTGGCGTAGTGCCGATTAACGCTGTACTTGGCGGCGCAATTAGCTTCCTGATTCTTAACCCTATTCTTAACAAAAAAGCACTGGCTACACAGCCAGCGTAAGGAACCATCATGACAACACTACTGATCAAAAACGTAACGCTAAAAGGACAAGAAGGTCTGCAGCAAATTTTGATTGAAGATGGTCAATTCAAGCGCATTGAAAGCAACGATGTGGAGCTTAGTCATAACGGTGACATCATCGATGCTGAAGGCGGTATGGCGGTTGCGCCTTTCTGCGAGCCACACATTCACTTAGATACAACTCAAACCGCAGGCGAGCCTAGCTGGAACATCTCTGGCACATTGTTTGAGGGTATTGAACGTTGGGCTGAGCGCAAAGAAATGCTGTCGATTGAAGACGTGAAAGCGCGCGCAAAACAAACCTTAAAATGGCAGATAGCAAACGGCGTACAACACGTTCGTACCCACGTCGATGTTTCAGACCCTACCCTAATTGCCCTAAAAGCGATGGTAGAAGTGCGTGAAGAGATGAAAGAGTGGGTAGATATCCAAATCGTCGCCTTCCCGCAGGAAGGAATTCTCTCTTACCCAAATGGCAAAGAGCTGCTAGAAGAAGCCGTCAAATTAGGTGCGGACGTGATTGGCGCGATTCCACACTTTGAATTCACACGCGAATATGGCATTGAATCGCTGCACTACGTGTTCGAATTAGCGCAAAAATACGACCGTCTGATCGACGTGCATTGTGATGAAATCGATGACGAACAATCTCGCTTCGTTGAAACACTGGCAGCATTAGCGCACAAGTTTGATATGGGGAATAAAGTCACGGCCAGTCACACCACAGCGATGGGTTCCTACAACGGTGCATACGCATCTCGCCTGTTCCGTTTATTACGCATGTCCGGTATCAACTTCGTGGCAAATCCATTGGTGAACATTCACTTACAAGGCCGTTTTGATGATTATCCAAAACGTCGCGGCGTAACACGAGTGAAAGAGATGCTGAATGCCAACATCAACGTCTGCTTTGGACACGATGATGTATTTGACCCTTGGTACCCACTAGGCACTGCAAACATGCTGCAAGTGCTGCATATGGGTCTGCACGTGTGTCAGGTGATGGGTTACGACCAAATCAACAACTCACTGGATCTGATCAGCAACAATTCAGCACGTACACTGAACATTCAAGACAAGCACGGCATTGAAGAAGGCAAACCAGGTAGTTTACTGATTCTTCCCGCAGAAAATGGTTTTGACGCAGTACGTCGCCAAGTGCCGGTTCGCTACTCTGTTCGTCACGGTAAAGTGATCGCAGAAACACAGCCTGCGACAACTCATATTCATCTTGAACAAGCAGAGCAAGTAACGTTCAAACGCTAAAAAGATCGGCGAAACGAAAAAGGCCTGACGACATCGTCAGGCCTTTTTTCTACTGGTAAACATCACTGCTCGCTCTGTCTATTCTTGTCTCATAAACCACTGAACACATTGAAAGGCCATATAAAACGGCTGAGTACCAAACGTTGCACAAGGTTCTGGTGGCTGAATCTCAATTACACCATCGCACTTGGAAATTATTCTAAGCGTTGGGCATACTTCTGACTTCATTTTAGTTGTAGATATGAACCATGACGTCATTAAGCCAGATAGAACCGCAATTTTTGGAATTTATGCAGCAAGAGATGCAAGTAGATGCAGCTCATGATCTTAAACACGTAAAACGCGTGGTCAAAACAGCGAAACAGCTCTGCAAAGAAGAAAATGCAGACATCGCGATTGTATTACCGGCTGCCTATTTGCATGATTGCTTTACTTACCCGAAAGATCACCCAAATCGCAAAGAGAGCTCAATCATCGCAGCCAAAAAAGCGGTCGCATTTTTAGAGAGTATCGATTATCCGCAGCAATATCATGATGCCATTGCTCATGCGATAGAGGCACACAGCTTTAGCGCAAACATCAGGCCAAATACGTTGGAAGCCAAAATCGTCCAAGATGCCGACCGTCTGGACGCTTTAGGCGCAATTGGCGTGACGCGATGCATTCAAGTCAGCACTCAATTTAACGCGCAACTTTACAACGACAGCGATATATTTGCCGAAGAACGTGAACTTAACGATAAACAATTCACTCTGGATCACTTTCAGACCAAGTTATTCAAAATCGCTGAAACCATGAACACAGAGTCAGCAAGACGCGAAGCGCAAAAACGCAAAACCTTTATGCAAACGTACCTAGAGCAGTTACACGACGAGGTAACAGCGTAAATGTCAGAAAGCTATACGTTAATTAAAGAGCTTAAACGCCAACTAAAGTTAACTGGGCTGCATTATGCCGATGTTGCACAACACCTTGATTTAAGTGAAGGAAGCGTCAAACGTTTACTCGCTGAAGGTCAGCACATTAGCCTTGAGCGCTTAGAACGAATTTGCCAATTGATTGGTTTAGAAATGGCGGAACTATTTAAGCTCGCGGCTGCGCACAATAAAGGTCTGGAGTCGCTAACGTTAGAGCAAGAAAAGCAGCTGGTTAACGATAAAGCCCTGCTGCTCGTGGCGATCTGTGTTGTAAATGGCTATCAGTTTGAACAAATCGTTCAGCAATATACCTTCAATGAGTTGGAACTGGTGCAAAAGCTTGCTCATTTGGATCGGCTGAACATCATCGACTTGCAGCCAAATAACAAAATTCGTTTGCGTATATCTCCGACATTTAAGTGGCAGATGGGCGGCCCTATTCAACGGTTCTTCCAACAGCAAGTTCAAGACGCCTTTTTCCAAAGCTACTTTTCTGGTGAAGATGAAAAGTTCTCCATGGCAACAGGATTGATGAGTGTACCAACCAACAAGAAGCTACAACAGAAACTGCAAAAGGTCATCGATGAGTTTTATCAGGCTTGCCAAAGTGATAGCTCTCTCGATATGGACGAAAAACACGGCACCTCTCTGATTATTGCGATGCGTCGCTGGACGTTCCCTTTATTTGAACCATGGGAAAGAAAACTCACCAATAAGTCTCGCAATTAGTAACTCAATAAACAAATGGAAATAAAAGTAACGAATTTCGTTACTTTTGGTGGCATACAACGTCACTAGAAAGAGAAAGCTGGTTTAATCGTTCATTGAGCATAAAGTGCTCCCATCTCATTCGACTTTGTTTAATCGGGGCCCGTATGTTTTTCTCAAAACGCTTTTTTCCTTACTTTGTGACGCAATGCCTTGGCGCACTCAATGACAACATCTACAAAAACGTTCTGTTATTGATGGTGACATACAGCCAAATTGATAACCTACCAATATCCGTCAATCTATTCGTTAATTTGGCGGCAGGCTTATTCATCCTACCTTTCTTTCTATTCTCAGCGCATGCTGGTGCCGTCGCTGACAGCATGGACAAAGCCAAATTAATCCGACGTCTAAAGCTCATCGAGCTGGCTATCATGTCTTGCGCAGCAACCGCTATTGCCACCCAAAGTGCCATGCTGATGCTGGTTCTGCTGTTTATGACAGGCACTCAATCGGCCTATTTTGGCCCCGTGAAATACGCCTTACTACCACAAGCGCTCAAACCAAATGAGCTTGTTAAAGGAAATGCTTGGGTTGAAATGGGCACGTTCCTTTCGATTCTTATAGGTACGCTTAGTGCAGGCCTGCTGCTATCCATTCCTAATGGTACCTTGATTGCTTCTTGTACCGTGATTACCTTGTCTTTGCTTGGGTTCATGAGCAGCGTGAATATTCCAGCGATGCCTAGCCAATCAAATGACAAAGCGAAGTTTGAACCGATTTCTGGTTTAAAGAACACGTTAAAAGTGGCAAAAAAGCAGAGAGGCATCTGGATGTCTATTCTTGCCATCAGTTGGTTCTGGTTCATGGGTGCGACTTACCTAACTCAATTCCCTAACTTCGCACGCGAACATTTGTTTGCAGACAGTACTGTCGTTTCTTTACTGTTGGCATTGTTTTCCATTGGTATCGCTACAGGCTCTTGGTTGTGTGAAAAGCTCTCTTTCAACCACGTTGAGCTTGGTATTTTGCCATTCGGTATCCTTGGACTGACAGTGTTTGGCGTCGACTTGCTATGGGCAGTCCCGAGTTATCCATCGCTTCCGGTGCACTTTTATGATGTGCAAAGCTTCGTTGCTGAATCCAAACATCTGCGCGTCATGATTGACCTGTTCCTTGTTGGTGTAAGCGGCGGTGTCTTTATTGTTCCTCTTTATGCGTTCATCCAATCGCGTTCAAACAAAGGGGAATGTGCACGTGCCATTGCTGCTAACAACATCATGAATGCATTGTTTATGGTGGTGTCTGCTTTGGTTTCGATCGTTGTACTCAGCGTACTAGATCTTTCTATTGTGGAACTGTTTGCCATGATGGCAATAGGTAACTTCTTCGTGGCAATCTATGTCTATCGTCAAGTACCGGAATTTACACAACGCTTTATCAGTTATTTACTCAGCCATTGTATGTATCGTGTGTCTGTAAAGGGGCGTCAACATATTCCTGAACAAGGTGCTGTGTTAATCGTGGCTAACCATGTTAGCTATGTCGATGCGTTGATTTTGATGGGAACCTCTACTCGCCCGGTTCGTTTTGTGATGGACAAGTCCATCAGCGAGCTACCTGTTCTTAAATATGTATTCCGTCATGCCGGTGTTATCCCGATCTGTTCTCCACGTAAGTGTGCCGACACTTACCGACGAGCATTTGAGGAGATTGAACAAGCACTTTACGACGGTGAGGTTGTCTGTATCTTCCCTGAGGGTCGTTTAACGTCTAACGGTCAATTGGGTGAGTTTCGCCCTGGTGTAGAAAAAATCCTTGAACGTAACCCTGTTCCTGTCATCCCTATGGCGTTAAAAGGGCTTTGGGGTTCTTTTTTCAGCCATAAAGGCGGACATGCTCTCACAAAACGACCGACTCGTTTTTGGTCAAAAGTGGATGTTGTTATCGGTGAAGTGTTAAGTCCTGCGTCTTTAAATCGTCATCAATTGCAACAACAAGTACAGGATTTACTGGGCTGAGTCGCTTGCTACAGCAGTCAAACTTTGCAGCAAAACGTAAATATGCACCACAAAGCACAAGTAGTTTCTTGTCAATTAGAGTAGGATATCTACGACGTCATAAATCTAGGAGGTATTATGAAAATCATCATCTTACATGGTCTTTATATGCATGGGCTGGTCATGCAGCCTCTTAGCCAAAAGCTGAGAAAACTCGGATACGAAACGCAAGTACTCAGCTATAACACCGTTGCTATCGATGAGTCTTCACTGTTTGATTCTATTGATCATTCGCTTAATCCACTGACCACAAACGTGCTCGTGGGACACAGCTTGGGAGGCTTGATGATTAAGCGCTATCTCGCCAACAGAAAACCGAGCACTAACTTAATCTCTCATGTTGTCGCTATCGGTTCGCCTCTGAAAGGCGCGTCCATTGTAGGTCGAATTCAAGATCTCGGATTGGGTGCAATTTTAGGCAATTCGCCACACCACGGATTAAACAAACATGATGACGCTTGGGATTTCCCTCAAAAACTCGGCAGTATCGCAGGAACGATGCCGATTGGCGCTCGCCCATTGTTGATCCGTAATGACAACACCATGTCGGACGGTACCGTTACCGTAGAAGAGACAAGACTGGACGGTATGCAAGATCATATCGAAGTGAAGCAAACGCATACGAGCCTGATTTACAACACCTTCGTGCCGCAGCAGATTGATCACTTTATTCGCACAGATTATTTCCGTCGATAGCACACTTTTCCATCATACAGATGGAATCGACTTTCCAAGCTATTCAGTTCGCAGTACTATCCTAGCTCCACTTCTTCACAACTTGGATGAAGTGGTACATTTTTAATTGTTCTCAGGGCGGGGCGAAATTCCCCACCGGCGGTATACTTTTTCAAGTGAGCCCGCGAGCGCTCGATTCGTCGAGGTCAGCAGATCTGGTGAGATGCCAGAGCCGACGGTTATAGTCCGGATGAAAGAGAATAAGAATACACCAGCATAGCGAGTCAGATCGCTAAGAATGCTGGTGCACTTCTTTTTGATCGTATTTTACGGCGATCTCTCATACCGCCCTGATTCTGGTGAAATTTAGGAGTTAACCATGAATCAGTCATCACTACTTGCCGAATTCGGCGACCCAATTACTCGCGTTGAAAACGCACTTATCGCTTTAAAAGAAGGCCGTGGCGTACTGCTTCTTGATGATGAAGATCGCGAAAACGAAGGCGATATCATTTATTCAGTCGAGCACCTCACTAACGAGCAAATGGCATTGATGATCCGCGAATGTAGCGGCATAGTTTGTTTGTGCTTAACAGATGCTCAAGCAGACAAACTGGAACTGCCTCCAATGGTGGTAAACAACAACAGCGCAAACCAAACCGCATTTACGGTTTCTATTGAAGCGAAAGTTGGTGTAACAACGGGTGTTTCAGCAGCAGACCGCGTAACGACCATTAAAACGGCGGCAAACCCGCACGCAAAACCGGAAGATCTTGCTCGCCCGGGTCACGTATTCCCTCTGCGCGCACGTCCAGGTGGTGTAATGACTCGCCGTGGTCACACAGAAGGTACGATTGATCTGATGCAAATGGCAGGGCTTCAACCCGCTGGCGTACTGTGTGAAGTGACCAATCCAGATGGCACGATGGCAAAGGCACCGGAGATCGTAGCATTCGGTCGCCTGCACAACATGCCGGTACTGACGATTGAAGACATGGTAATGTACCTGAACCAGTTCGAGTTGAAACTGGCATAGTCAGATCTCAGCTCTTGAAAAAAGCCGCGCATTTGTGCGGCTTTTTTGATCGATCCTCTTTGCACTTGAGTAGTTATACTTATTGAAAACAAGGGGAACAACACCATGAAAGAATTACTGAAACTCGCCGCTCTCGTTAGCTTTCTCTCCATGAATTCGCTTGCTCTTGCATCTGAGTGCCCTGATATTCTTCAAGGTAAGCAAAGGTTGTTAAACTCAACGGAAGAAGTCGATCTATGCGAAAGCTTTAAGGGAAAGACACTACTAATCGTCAATACAGCAAGCCAGTGCGGCTTCACTCCTCAGTTCGAACAGTTAGAAACCCTCTATCAAACTTACAAAGACCAAAACTTCACCGTTATCGGTTTCCCGAGCAATGACTTTCGACAAGATAGAGGAAGCGAAACAAACACAGCGAAAGTCTGTTATCTCGATTACGGGGTAACCTTTCCAATGATGGCACGCTCTTCAGTATTAGGTGTAGATGCGAACCCAGTCTTCAACCAGATTACTAACCAAGCAGGCATAAAACCAAAATGGAACTTCTACAAGTTTCTAATTAGCTCTGAAGGTAAAGTTATTGCTACTTTTCCAAGCTCCACATCACCGACAAGTACTACGCTTACCAATATGATAGAGCAACAATTATAAGGTGACGACCATGACAACACGCTCAACCATGCTACAACTCGGTTACTTAGGCCTGGTTCCATTTGTGTTTAGTTTAGGGCTGATTTTCACTGACATCTCACTCTTCAATTTAAGTGGTCAGCAATTTTTCATCGCATATAGCGCCGTTATATTAAGTTTTTTATCCGGCATCCTTTGGGGTAATGGCATTGAGCATTACTACCATCGCCTTAGCCGAAATATATTAATTCTCAGCAACCTTTTTGTCTTACTGGCTTGGGGCGCATTACTGCAGGGCCACAAACATTACGCAGTCGCAACCCTACTCTTAGCAATTGGGTACCTTGCTGTTTGGTATGCAGAAAAGCTCGTGAGGAAAGTCGAACAAGACGCCGAGCCCAAGGGATATCAAGGAATGAGGAGCAAACTGACCTTCGGCGTAATCGTAATGCACGGATTGGCTTTAGTTTCATAACCTGGTCTGTCCAGTACTAAGATCACAAAAAAACGTCTTTTTATAAAACAATGTTCATTTCGTGAATGCACACATATTTTGAACACTGTTTTGTTTCATTTATGAATCAATCCACATATAAGTAATTCAAAGCATTCACAAAGGATATGAATATGTTTTTTCGCAAACTTTTGTTTAGCACTGCGATGATCAATGCAACGACAGGTTGCGTGTCTTACCAGGCACAACAAGCCGCCGCTCAAACAGTAAATAATACAGGCGCTGTGCTTACCAATGTGATTAAAACCACGATTGCTCAGCCATGTAATGTTGCAATCACTGCTGCTAGCTTGTTTTATCCGCATGCCATATTTATGACTAGTGTTCCGACTCAAGCATGTACAAGCGTTCTAAGATAATACGAAAGTGATAAGCATAAAAATGGCGACTCTACCGTCGCCATTTTTAAGCTTCAATGCTATTTACAGTTACAGCGTCAATAAGTAATTAACTAATTGATTGTACTCGTCGTAAGTACGAATTTCGTTGGCCAAAACAATGTATTTATTGTTCACAACCACACCCGGAACCCCTCTTAACGTGCTGGCAGAGAATTGCTTATCAAAACCTTTCTGCATTGAGTTTACGGCGAAACTGTTGTACGCCGCATCAAACTTCTTACCTTCTACGCCATTATCAACGAAGAGTTGTTTCAGCTCAGCTTCGTCTTTTGGCGCTTGTCGCTTTTGATGAATTTGGGCAAACATGGCAGGAATCATTGTATCTTCAACTCCTAGCGACACCATCGTCGCGTAGGACTTGGCCATCGGAATCGCCATATCTCCGCCCATGAACCCCACATGCACCTTTTCAAACTTTGCCTCTTTTGGCAGAGCAGGTTTTAAACGCTCAATAAGCGACTCAAACTTGTAGCAATGTGGGCAATAAAAAGAAAAGAATTCCGTCACAACAGGTTTCGATGCTTTCTTAACATCCAGAACTTTGTAGTGCTTCCCTTCTTCAAATTGCGCTGCATGAGCGGTAAAAGTCAGTACAAGTGCACTACATAAGGCAAGTAGTTTTTTCATTGTTTATTTCCTTGTGGCATTCAAATGCCAAATCATTTCATTTGGTAAGAAGGAGTAAACCCCAAGTAATTTGAGATGAGGAATTAAACAATCGGAGGACGATAAAGCTTGGTGATCACTGTCACTACTTTTTCGACTAGAGGCCTATCAATCAAAGCAAGGCTATAAGGAAGAAGCAGTAAGTCGTTTTGAGATAAGTTGGCGGGAATTTTGACCATGCAGGAAGAGCTACAACTCGTGTGAGATTGTTGTGCCTTATTGATGGCTGACTCATCGTGATGTGATTCTACGCAGTCGTCATTGACGCCAAGTTGTTTGTGTAGAGCAGCCTGTTGAACAATAAGATCGCGTACTTCAATTGTTTTCATCGGAGCGGAAGCCTGCGCCACAGGAGCGACACTACTCAAAAGCATAGCAACTAAGCAAACTATCGCAGTCAACAATGTACGGTTAAACTTCAACATAGCTACATCAAGGAAAATGGTGATTTAAGATAATACATGATAACGGTTTGACTTCAAGATACGGACTCTCGGCTCGCTAACAAACTCTGTTCTTTGACTATTTTAGGCTAGTGAATTTTCTCTCTAACGCTCCCTCAGTACACGAAACCAGCACAACGAGCTATTCACCGTTCGGATACTCCCCTCATCAGATACCAGCAACAATTCGATAAAACTTGAAATCATTATGAAACACGAGTAATAGTTAGAACAGTTTTTGTACGAACAAGGAAAGATCAATGCTTAAAAAAAGATTCTTTAAGACAAAAGATGAAGTCGAAGTCACGTTCGAGCTAGATAAAGATCAGTGGGACTCTGTCCAAATTGCTGGAGACTTCAACAACTGGCAGCCAGAACCGATGAAATTAGTGAAGAAAAGTCGTCAGTTTAAATTTAAAACCCGCTTACCTAAAGCGCGGAATGTTCAGTTCCGTTACTTGCTCGATGACGCGAAGTGGGAAAATGACCCACAAGCTGATGCTTACGTTCCAAATGCATTTGGCAGCGACAACAGCGTCGTATGTACCACCGAATAAGCGGTAATTTCGCTTTAAGATTCCATACCTAGGCGCAAACGTTGCGCCTTTTTACATCTCTCGAAATGTGATTGGTGATTAGATTTAAATCATTAATTGGCAATTTTATCCAATTAACTCATCCGATAACCTTATTCTGAGAAAGCTTTATTTGAAATAATTCGTAAATTTGTTTAAGTTCCATTGATATTAAATATTGTATACATCACTTAAATGAACGCACAACAAATCAAACCATCTCTAATCATTGTGGAAGACGATCCCAAATTACAAACTATGTTGGGAGAGTATTTTGTTGAACAAGGTTTTCAGGTCAAATGTATCGACAATGGGACGGACGCACCTCATGCGATTATTGACACACAACCAGACGTGGTGCTGTTAGATTTGATGCTACCCGGGCAAGATGGTCTGAGTGTATGTCGTCAAATCCGAGAATGCTACAAAGGCAAAGTGTTGATGCTGACAGCAAGTGATGATGACTTCGATCATGTCGCCGCATTAGAAATAGGCGCAGATGACTTTGTTACTAAACCCATCAAACCTCGCGTATTGCTGGCTCGTATTCGCATGCTATTAAGAAGAAAAGAGGCGGCGCCTACCGAGTCCGAAAACGGCCTACAAATTGGTGTTCTGTGTTTAAACCGATTGCGTAAATCGTGCGTAATGAACCAAGAAGAAATTGCGCTGACAGACGGCGAGTTCGATTTGTTGTGGGTTCTTGCAACGCATGCTGAAAAAACACTATCACGTGAGTGGCTGACCAAAACACTGCGTGGTATTGAATACGATGGAACAGACCGCACCATTGATAATCGCATAGTGACACTGAGAAAGAAGCTAGGCGATGCTTCTTGCTCACCACAAAAAATCATTACCGTTCGCGGCAAAGGCTACCTATTTATGCCTGATGCATGGAATGAATAATGAGACGAATTTATCTGGAAAGCTTTGTTGGCCTTATCATTCTGTTTATGGCTAGCTTGTGGGGATACGAGTTCTTAGTTTATGAGATCAACACAGATTATGACTACCTATTACAAGAGCATGAGGGTCAAGCTTTTCACGATCTGATCTACCCTATCTATAAAGAACACGGATTAGAATATACTCAACAACAGTTGGAACAATTTGCCACATCAAGCCATCGTTTGTTGGTGCCTCATACGCTTGAAGAGCTTCCAACAGACATCAAAAAGGCGTTTGAAAGTGATACCTCCGTTAACGTCGCTTACGATGAAGAAAGGGATATCTGGTTCCGCCTAGATGCGAGCACGCCTATCTTTAAAATGAGCGATAATCCGAATAGTCCTGTGGTTAAAGCAGCCAACTTTGATGACAATATCGTTTGGTTGTTCTTTTTAGCTGGATTTGCTCTGTATTGCATATTGTTGATCTGGTTCTTAAGCCGTCGGATTCGAGAGCTAGAGAGAGTGACCGTTGAGTTTGCCTCAGGTAACTTCAAGGCTCGAGCTAGTACCTCAAGCGCTAAGTCTGTTGGGACGTTAAACAAAAGCTTTAACACGATGGCCGATAAAGTATCTCGCTTGATCACTAGCAATAAAATGCTAACTAACGCCGTTGCACATGAATTGCGTACCCCAATCTTCCGCTTACAATGGCAAGCAGATTTGTTATCGGATTCAACCTTAACTGAACAACAGAAAAAGTATGTTTACAGTATCGTCGAAGACATTGACGAGATGGAAGAAATGGTTGAAGAATTGCTTTACTACGCAAAGATGGAGCGTCCTGACACAGCATTACAAACTCAAGAAGAAGTCGTCCTATTCAACTTAGTCAAAGAATTACGACAGAGATGGCAAAAAGAGACTACGCTCGCTATCTCGCTTCAAGAAGTAAACTCAGAAAACGTTCTCGCGTTTGCTGACCCAAAATTGTTAAAGCGAGCCTTAGATAACTTGCTGCGCAATGCAATGCGGTACGCGGATAAGCAGATTTTAGTAGAGATAAAACACGATCAGCACCGCTGCTTCATCAATGTTCATGATGATGGCATAGGTATTGAAAAAAAGCATTGGCCTCATCTATTCGAACCATTTTACAGCGCGGATGAATCTCGCAACAAAAAGACGAGCGGGTTTGGGCTCGGTTTGGCGATTGTCAGACAGATAATGGAGCTTCAACGTGGAGAAGTTTCGATTTGCCATAGCCCACTTGGAGGAGCTTGCTTCACACTTAGCCTCAAAAAATCAGACAGTTAACTTAACCTTCCTACCCCATTTACAGAAGACGACACTTCAATACACTCAAGCGACAGAGCCCAACAATAAAACAGTGTACATTTAATCCATAAGATTCACACACTAAATGGATAGTACTCATGTATAAATCTTTTATCCTGATTATGGCGCTTACTTCTACGCTTACAGCTTGCGCCTACAACCAAAAACCTGTCGTCGACATGACCAATGTTGACCCTAGTACATATGAACAAGACTTTCTTTACTGCCAAGGCTATGCAGAAAATGTCGACAAATCAGAGGCAGCGAAATCTGAAGCCACTAATGGGGCAGTTACAGGCGCATTGATCGGCGCAGCTGCTGGTGCGCTAGAAGACGGATTAGGTGGAGCGGCTGTCGGTGCTGCTGCCGGCGGTGCTGTAGGAGCTGGAGCTGGTGCTTTGAGTGGAACAAATGATTCAACCAAAACTCAATCTCTCGTATTGCGTAAATGCCTCCAGCACAAAGGCTATACCGTCTACGATCTTGATTAAATAAGCACTTTTCTTAAATTATCGCGCGATGGATTCTATTCACAAATGTTTCACGCTGTAACGATTAATCTCGTTACCTCTCTGGGATATGTGTTCCATCCCAATGCTTAAATAGTAAGGTCATATTTTGAAGCCAGGTAAAACAGGTATACGCCGTGTCATGGATGCGACCGGCTATTCATTTCAAGGATTGAAAGCCGCATGGACACACGAAGCCGCTTTTAGACAAGAATTGATTCTCGCCTTGGTGCTTTCCGTCTGTGCTTTTTTCCTTCCTGTCACCACATACGAAAGAGTGCTGATGATCAGTAGCCTGTTCTTGGTATTGATCGTCGAACTCATTAATTCCGCCGTAGAAGCGGTTGTCGACCGTGTTAGCGATGACTGGCACGAGCTCAGTGGTAGAGCCAAAGATATTGGCTCAGCAGCAGTATTTGTTGCGTTAACTCTTGCCCTTTTTATTTGGGCTTCGTTCTTGCTCTAATTTTTATTCAAGACACTCATTATGAAGACACATGATTTACAACAGAGAGGTATCTCTTACGTTACCTTTACTTTCCTGTTGGCGCTGTATTTCGCTCTCGTCGTAAATATCCCTATTTATAAAGAACTGATCGGCATCTTTACACACTTAGATAATGTCAAGATTGGATTTATTATCACAATACCAATTTTCTTTCTTGCCGCGCTCAATTTCCTTTTTAATTTATTTAGTTGGCCTTGGATCGGCAAGCCGTTCTTTATAATTTTAATCATTGTTTCAAGTATGGTGAGCTACGCAAGCTATAACTATGGCACACTTTTCGATTCTGGAATGATTGCCAATATTGTTGAAACCGATTCGAGCGAGGCGAGTTCTTACCTGAGTGCTCACTCTGTAATTTGGACGCTGATTATGGGAGTTATCCCTGCTATTATTGTCTTTAAGGTAAAGCTGCAATCTCAACGCCACCAATTACTGTACTTCTCTGTTACCAAATTAGTATCGATGCTGTCGTCGCTAGCTGTCATCGCCGTCATTGCCAGCGTGTACTATCAAGACTACGCATCTGTAGGGCGCAACAATAGCCACCTAAAAAAAATCATCATACCCACCCAGTTCGTTTACAGCGCGACCGGGTATGTGAAGGAGAAATATTTCACCACGCCAGAGCCATATCGAGAAATCGGCACAGATGCAAAGCAGTCAGATAGCGCCGTACAGCAAGCACAGCGCAAACCAACACTACTGGTTTTTGTCGTAGGAGAAACCGCTCGAACGCAGAACTACCAACTCAATGGCTATACACGAGAGACAAACCCTTATACTAGTAAACTGGATGTTATCTCATTTCAAGACGTCGCGTCTTGTGGTACCGCGACTGCTGTATCTGTGCCTTGTATGTTTTCACAGCTCACGCGAAACGAGTTTGAACGCACCAAAGCGGATAACCAGGACAATGCTCTCGATATAATGCTGCGCGCTGGGGTTGACCTCATTTGGAAAGAAAATGACGGTGGGGATAAAGAAGTAGCCCACAAGATCAAGAAAATTGAAGTGGATCGAAAGCAAGTAAACCCTATGTGTAATGGCCAAACTTGTTACGACATGGCGCTATTAGATCATTTTGATCAGGAAGTCGCGGATATGCACGGTAACCGAGTGGTCGCCATGCACCTTATAGGAAGCCACGGTCCGACCTACTTTCAGCGTTACCCAAGAGACAACGCCTTCTTTAAACCAGACTGTCCACGTGCAGATATCGAAAACTGTAGCATCGAACAAATAGTGAACACATATGACAATACAATACGCTACACCGATCTTGTATTGGCAGAAACCATCAAAAAACTTAAAGCGTTAGAGTCTGAGTATAATACCGCGCTAATTTACATATCGGATCACGGTGAGTCACTAGGCGAAAACGGATTGTTCTTACATGGTATGCCTTATGGCCTTGCACCAGATTTCCAAAAACGTGTTCCTTTGATTATGTGGCTGTCTTCGGGCTTTAAACAAGCGAAGCAGATCAATACCGACTGTTTGTATAAACAAGCACAGAATGCAGGCCAATACTCACATGATAACGTGTTCCACTCTTTATTAGGCATTATGGATGTACAAACTCAAGCCTACGATAGCAAGTTAGATATATTCAAAGCCTGCCGAGCCGTTTCCTAAATCATTCAATAAAGCCTGGCTCAAAGTGTGAATCAGGCTTTTTCTAACAAGGTATTTAAACTCATCGCCGCGCCAAGCGTTATACTGACAGTCCGCGATCCATACATCGAGATAAGGACTAGGATGAAAATTGGTATTATTGGTCTAGGGGATATCGCTCAGAAAGCATACCTTCCTGTTATCACTCAGCTTCCAAATATCGAACTTGTATTTTGTACCCGCAACCCAAACACACTTGAGAGCCTGGCTAAGCAGTATCGAATCTCAGAGATCTGCCAAGACTACCAGCAACTTCTGCACTTTGGCGTCGATGCCGTCATGATTCATGCGGCAACAAGCGTACACCCTCAAATAGCGGCATTTTTTCTGCAGCATGGAATTCCAACCTTTGTCGACAAACCATTAGCGAATAGTGCTGATGACGTGGAAAAGCTGTACGACATTGCCGAAAAAGAGAGACAGCCACTCTATGTGGGCTTTAACCGTCGTCACATTCCACTTTACAACCAACATATGCCACAAGTGCAGCAAGGCAACATATCTGACTTAAAGTCGTTACGCTGGGAAAAGAACCGTCACCAACTACCGGGGGATGTTCGTACCTTTATATTTGATGATTTTATTCACCCATTAGACAGCGTTAACGTCACAGCCAAAGCCGATCTAAAAGATGCTTATGTAACTCATCAACTTGAAGGTGGTCAGTTGGCGCGTTTAGATATTCAGTGGCAACATGGAGATACTTTGCTCCACGCCTCGATGAATCGCCACTTCGGTATCACTACAGAGCGCGTTCAAGCTTGTTATGCAAACAAAGCAGTGGAGTTCGACTCCTTCGTTGAAGGCAAACTATGGCAATCTAACCAAGAGCAAAAAATCAATTTGAAAGACTGGACGCCAATGCTGACGAGTAAAGGTTTCCATTCGATGTTGCTCGATTGGTTTGGCGTCGTTGAGTCTGGAAATATTGCTGATGAAGTAGTAACACGCAACATTGCCAGCCATCGATTGGCAGAGCAAATTTGTCAATATCTCGAGAAAGTTGTCTCTAGATAATGCGATTCTTGGCTATATGCTTGATTGAGTATTACGCTCTATACTAAAAAGACTTGCCTTAGGGAAGGCATTCATTCTCTGTTAAGACTACGGCGATTATTCTATCAATCAGGTGAATGAGGGCACGGAAGCACACATCGACAAAACAGACGGTTTAGATTTGTTTTACACTGCTCTCAGGTATCTGAATCATCACATTCAAGAATAAAGGAAATAGAATGAGAACACTTGGTAACATCATTTGGTTTGTATTTGGTGGCGTATTTATGGGGTTGCTATGGTGGTTTTTTGGTATTTTGGCCTTTATTAGCATCATCGGAATACCTTGGGGGCGTGCGTGTATCGTTATGGGTAATTTTTCCTTTTTCCCATTCGGTAAAGAGGCCATCTCACGCGATGAATTGACCAATGAAATGGACATTGGCACGAGTCCGCTCGGCGTTATTGGTAACGTCCTTTGGTTTGTATTTGCAGGCCTTTGGTTAGCTATCGGTCACGTACTTTCTGCCGCAGCATGCTTTGTCACCATAATCGGCATTCCGTTTGCGCTCCAACACCTCAAGCTAGCGGTTATTTCACTCGCACCAATTGGTAAAACGGTTGTATCGTCAGAAGAAGCTGCAATGGCTCGATACAACATCAATCGTTAGCAAAAAGCTAATGCGCTTTCTATCCTCTGGGCAGTCATGCTCAGAGGGTAACGCCCGTCAAAAGTAAGCCTATAATCGCTATCGCATATTCAATAATGGCTGATTGTATATTCATACCGTCACCTTTACGTTGAAGTTTATCCTAGCTCAGCACTGCTTTACTTTTATAATTAATTAATACGCCCAATCGAGTTCAAGATGCTAGACTCATAGCGTCGTCACTGACTCAAACTCCAAGAACGACGTAACGAAAAAGCGAGCTATCCTATGCTCGAAATATGGATTCTTTCCCCCTCGAAGTAGAGTTCAACAACAAAAAGACGAACTATAATCATAGCCAAAATTAATGCTTTTCGACCTAAAATATCTCACATCAATCAAAGAAAGCTTCTAAGATTTTCTCTTTTTGAGTAAATATAGACAGTTACAGTAGCGAAATTCTTCTCGGTAAAACTCCCCACTCAATCTCATGATCAGTTTTTTTAAAAAACAACAAAAATTCGTTGTTATCTAGAGTAATTATTTTATTTGTCGCAGAGCAATTCCATCAATATCATTTGCGACATCGGAGTGCTAGAGCATTGAACTTTTTAGCATTTATCACAGGTATAGAACGTAAAAAACCTTTTATTACTTATTTTTCTTTTTACATATGTTCTAACTCAACGTCTATTCAGACAGGAATATACCGTGGATAAATATCAAGCAGCTTATGCTAAGCGTCTAGAGAAACTAAATGGGGATCCATCTCCTAAAACGATAGCCCGCCTTTCGGCTTGGGATGCGTTTTTTAACAAGGAGTACGAGCTCCAAGACTTGGAATACCAGCTATCGGACGCTGCGCACCACCACTATGAACAGTCGCATGCGAAGAGCGACATTAGCTTCAAAGAATTCAAACGAGCGTTCTATAATGAATCCATCAAAATTTACAATTTAACTGATGGCGCTTCTATCCAGAAAGTATTCACCCCATTACTTTTGCTTACAACGCTCTGGATAGTGTTTGTATGCCTATTTAACAAGTGATCATCAAACTATTCCAACAACGATCAGTATGGGACTACAGGTATGGCTCTATGTAAGGGGGCTAATTCGCTCGGTCTCCTTCACTAAATTAGCGACTCAATTACCCGCAATTCCATAAGCTAAAAGTGACAAGGGCATCCGTTGATGCCCTTTTTATTCAAAGGAACGCAACCAATAGACCTTTGGCCCACTTGGGTATAAAACCATTATGCGTTAAGCTGCACGCTATTATCCGATTGATAAAGAGTGGAGCGAAGTGATGGAAAAAGTAGGCTCTCGAGCATTGATTGTCGAAGGTGGAGCCATGCGAGGCGTATTTTCATGCGGCATACTCGATCATTTTCTTGCTAGCGAGTTCTCTCCATTTGATAGCTTTTGGGGAGTGTCTGCGGGTGCTAGCAACTTGGCTGCCTACTTAGCTAAAATGCCCGGACGTAACTTAAAAATCTACCTCGATTACAGCTTAAGAAAAGAATTTATCTCTCCATCTCAACTTCTACGTGGTGGTAATATGATGAACTTAGACTGGATGTGGAATGTCACCCTCGAAGAACTTGGAATCGATAAATCTGCGCTCAAAGCTGATTCACGACCTTTCTTTTTAGGCGTGACGCGTCAAGACAATGGGCAAGCGGAGTACCACCTTCCTGATGTCGACGACTTGGCAGAAACAATGAAAGCCAGCAGCGCACTGCCTGTACTTTACCGAAATGGCGTATCACTGAACGGAATTCAATACGTTGATGGTGGCGTCTCAGACGCACTTCCTGTTGCAGAAGCAATAAAGCGAGGAGCCAAAAAGATTATGGTTTTACGCAGTCAGCCCGCAAGCTATCAAAAGCCAAGAGGAAAATTCAGCGCCCTAACTAGGAGGATGTTGAAAGAAACGCCCGGATTAATTGAACCTATGTTGACACGTGAAGTTCGCTACAATCAGACCTTAGCGCTGATCAACAACCCACCACCTGGTATCGAAATCATTCAAGTGTGTCCTCCTGAAACATTCAAGTTGAAACGGCTGAGTCGATCGCCAGCACCACTGCGTCATGCTTATGAGTTAGGAATTGAAGCAGGAAAGGAAGCCATCATACGCTGGAGTCAGAAGTAGAAAAAAGCCACGTGGATTAAACGTGGCTAACGCAAATTCGATGGCAGTGGATTATCGTATTTGCTTCTGGTCGAGCCCAATGTTCAGGCTCAAAACTGTTTTAATTTGCTCGCTAACTGAAAAAGCGAGTAGGCAGTCAAAACTAGTAAGTTTCAAATAACCCAGAGTTGTAGTCTTGGATAGCTTGTTCTATCTCTTCCATGCTATTCATGACAAAAGGGCCATAATGCACCACGGGTTCATTAATTGGCTCACCTATAAAGATCAGTGCACCACTCTCTTTTTCGGCCTGCAATTCAGCCCATTCACCTTTCGATAAAATGGCCATTTCGCCTTGATTGATCTCACGACCTTTTAATTGAATACGACCTTTATAGACATAGAGCATCATGTTGTTGTCTTGCTCCGTGTTCAAATTCAAAGCTTGACCACCCATCGCTCTCCAATCGGCTACCGTGGCAGCAACACCTGTCTCTGTTAGCGGCCCCTGAATTCGTTCGTTGTTTATAGTCATATGACCCGCAATCAAACGTACAACCCCCGTATTCGGAGTATCAAACTCAGTGATCGTTTCAGGTTGAAAGTCATGATATTGAGCTGGCTGCAGCTTATTTTTCGCGGGCTGGTTAATCCAAATTTGGAAACCATGCAATTCGCCTTCCTTCATAATAGGCATTTCGCTATGGATGACGCCTCTTCCTGCCGCCATCCACTGTGCACCACCGGAACGAAGCTCACCAACATTATCCATATGATCACGATGCTGGAAATGACCTTTCAACATATAAGTAAGCGTCTCGATACCGCGGTGCGGATGCGGAGGGAAACCGCCGATATAATCAGCGCGGTCTTCTGATTTGAGTTCATCCATCATCAAAAATGGAGAAAAGCTAGCATGATTGAAACCCGCTACTCGGCGAATTTTCACTCCATCACCATCAGCAGTAGCTTGCGCAGGAATAAGCTGACGAATGTCTCTGAATGTACTCATACTAGTTCTCCTAGTTTATCTATGTGACCGCTTGCAAATCGCATGTTCAATCTATGGCTATCGATAAGGTTCTATTTTAGGTTGATGAGCTAAAATTATGAGCCATACTATTCGTTCTACTTATTCAACTTTTTCGAACAATACAATTTATCGAGTTAATAATGAGCACATTTAATTTATCTAAAATAAATGTAGCTATTTTCTAAACAAGGTGTATAGTGTGCCTTGGCTCTTAGAAGAGAGCTGTTAATGCAACATTTAGTTTAAGTTTCCTCTCAGTAAAATCTTGAATCCCCAATTCAGACACCTGCGTACAACTTCCTCTTGATTGAACATTCAATAGCTTAGAAAAGATCCACAAAACAAATCATAATTTTAATGTTTAATTCAAAGGTATTTTTATGTCTAAAGTAACTGGTTCAGTAAAATGGTTTAACGAAACTAAAGGCTTCGGTTTTCTATCTCAAGACAACGGCGGCCAAGATGTATTCGTACACTTTAACGCTATCGTTTCTGACGGTTTCAAAACACTGACTGAAGGTCAGAAAGTAAGCTTCAATGTAGAGCAAGGTAAAAAAGGTCCTCAAGCGACTGAAGTAACTCCTCTATAAGACTGCTTTTCTTGGTGTAGCATGCCCATGCTGCACCAAACCTCTCTCCTTCAAAAATATTCTTTCATCAATCACTCAGCCTAATTTTAGGCATTGCTTTGTGCTATCTAAAATAAACTGAATAGTACTGCTTAATTTATTATTTATAGGAAAAATCATGTCCTCAAAAAGAACTGGCCGTCAAAGGCATTGGTATCAATTACTTAACAAAGAGAAAATCACTAAAAAACAGGAGAATAAATGTTAGAAATTGAATTTAATTTAGAACAACCTCAAACCTCTTGGAACGCTAAAATACATCAATTAAATGGTGATATTTTACGAAGACACGTATTACCGAAACTTCTTTCTCATAGCTTTATGATCGATTTTGAATATTGTGAGAAAACGCAATCTGGAACTATTCTCTGTGATTCAGGTTCAAAGTTAGGAAGTTTTACTGTTAACTGATTCAGTTTTCATGCATTAATGGATAATGCAACTAATTTGGAAGGTATCCAATGGCTAGAAAAAGTAAGAAGCAGTCAGAAAAAGACAAAAAAGAGTCTGAACAAAACGCGGCGGCGGTAAAGCAGAAAACTCGACGCCGCATAGAAGACATTATGGAACAAAGAGAATTTGATAAGTTATTCGATCTATAAATGCTCTCTAGTGCTTTCTCTGCCTTTATCGTTGTGCAAGGTACCGCCACCTACCTTTGCTCAAACGAATCTCCACTCTTTTAGACTACTCTTCTAATTACACGTGCCTCTCACACACGCAAAAACAACTGGCTCCTCTATACTCAAGTGACTTGCAAATAGTCGTTTCGCTCACAGGAAAACCCGTGACTAATGACAGTTAGGTTATTTGCGTATAGCCAAAGCGATATTTTTGCGTATAATCCCTCTCGTTTGCTTCGTATAACCCCAATGATATGGTTTGGGGGTCTCTACCAGTTCCCGCAAAGTGCTGATTACGAAGAGTTGAGATCATCGTGGGTCTTACTCTTTGTGATAGCGTTCGATTTATTTCTATCTATACCTATTCTTAGAGTAACTGCATCCACAATACACATAAGGTGGAATATGAACGCATTTATTCAAGGTCTTCCAAAAGTAGAGCTGCACTTACATATCGAAGGTTCACTTGAGCCGGAACTCTTATTCAAATTAGCAAAACGAAACGGCATCGAGATCCCTTACTCTTCTCCGAGTGAACTACGCAGCGCATATCAGTTTACAGACTTACAATCATTTCTCGACCTCTATTACCAAGGAGCGGGAGTTCTGCGTACGGAGCAAGATTTTTACGATCTCACTTGGGAATACTTACTGCACTGTAAAGAAGACAACGTTATTCATACCGAAATCTTTTTTGACCCTCAAACACACACAGAACGCGGCATAGACTTTGACACTGTTATCAATGGAATCGCTCGTGCGCTAAAAGATGGTCACGAAAAACTTGGCATTACTTCGCAAATTATTGCGTGTTTTCTCCGTCACCTTTCAGAAGAGAGCGCCATAGAGACCCTGCAGGCTATTCTGAAACACCGTGATAAGATCATTGGTGTTGGGCTAGATTCTTCAGAACAAGGTCATCCGCCAGCTAAATTCAAGCGCGTATTTAAACAAGCAGTAGAAGAAGGCTTACTTACCGTTGCTCACGCAGGTGAAGAAGGCCCCGCACAAAATATTAGCGATGCAATTGAAATGCTTTACGTGAGCCGCGTGGATCACGGTGTTCGCTGTGTTGATGATGAAGCATTAGTTGAATCCTTAATCGAAAGCCAAATGCCACTGACAGTGTGTCCGTTATCGAATCTTAAGCTATGTGTATTCGACGATATGAAAGATCACAATATTGTGGATTTGCTACGAAAAGGTGTCGCCGTAACGATTAACTCAGACGATCCTGTGTACTTTGGTGGCTACATGACGGATAACTTTCTGGCCGTCAACAACGCACATCCAATGAGTAAGAGTGAACTTGCCCAATTTACAATGAACGCGATTGATGCCAGCTTTATCGATAACGAGTTAAAGGCGAAATATCGTCACCTTGTTAGCCAATACGTAAACCAGCACGAAGCGTTGCAATAAAGGCATCAGTGCCACGCCTTAGGTCAAATGCGTAGGTATTAAAACCCTACAAAAACTCTGTGGTTAACCGCATTTATAAACGCTAGACTGAGAAAGCTAAACTAGCACACAAAAAGGAATAGAATCATGATTCAACAAGGCCAAGCTCTACCAGTTGCAACTCTAAGTGAGTTGACTGCCGATGGTATGGTTAACCACGACGTTACAGAACTGTTTGCGAACAAGAAAGTCGTACTCTTTGCTGTACCTGGCGCATTCACCCCTACCTGTTCAGAAGCTCATCTACCAGGCTATGTGGTATTAGCTGATGAGCTAAAGGCAAAAGGTGTTGATGTAATTGCGTGCGTTTCTGTAAACGATGCATTTGTGATGCAAGCGTGGGGCGAAGCTCAAAACGCTTCTGAGATTCTGATGTTGGGTGATGGCGACGCTAGCTTTACTAAAGCATTGGGTCTTGAAATGGATACAGGCGGCTTTGGTGGTATTCGCTCACAACGTTACGCGATGATCATTGAAAACGGCACAGTGACTAAGCTTAACGTTGAAGAGCCAAAAGAGTTTGAAGCAAGCAAAGCAGAAACGATTTTAGCGGCGCTTTAAGCTTACTCCTAAATACAAAAACGGAAGCCATCGCTTCCGTTTTTTGTTGGCTAACGCATTCTCACAACACTCGTTTGTTGCTTACGCTGCATTTCCGCAAAAGTCAGCACAAACGGGGATGACTGCTTTACACGGCTTGGTAATGAAGAAAGCGCATTGTAGGCATCCTGTTTCGTTTTAAAATCACCAACAGTTACCGTATACCAACGTGTGCCTCGGCTGTTTTTCCAGTTAACCCAAACCGGATGCTTAGGATCGATATAGCGAATATAATCTTTCACATCTTTTTCTTGCTTCAGCGCGAGTACCTGCATCGTGTAATGGTTTGGGTTTAAATAACCATATGCATCCTGAGAGGTCATGACTCCAACACATTGGCCGCTATCGACCTCCTGCTGGTAAGGCATAGCGCAGCCCATGAGCGATAAAATCAATGTCAAAGATAAAATCTTGTGCACGTGTCACTCCATTCTTGTTCTAGTTTCTTTTCTCTCGCACCCAAAAACAAAAAACGCTCTTGGTCAGGTAAAAACACACCCTTACAAGAAGGCCTGCGTTTTAACGCAACGAGTATTCCAAAAACGTAAGGCGACCACGTTGGTCACCTTAGTAAATTGATTTAATAGAACATTAACAAGATAGAGTGATATAGACAGAAGTTCGCTACTGTTTAGAACCAGCTAGCGACCAATTGTTTAAACCAATCTAAAATTCGCTTGAATAAACTGCCTTCCTCCACGGACTCCAATGCAACGAGCTCGGCTTCATTTGCGACCTTACCTTCGACTTTGTAAAGCACTTTACCAACCACTTGTTGCTCAGAAATTGGCGCAACTAAATCACCGTTGTATTCAACTTCCGCTTGCAGATTTTTTAAATCTCCTTTTGGCAAAGTGAGATAAACATCGTTAGCTACGCCGACAGTAAGCTCGTCTTTTTCGCCCATCCAAACTCGAGCTTTCGCAAGTTCCGCACCCGCCTCAGTCGGCATTACCGTATCGTAAAAGCGGAAGCCATAACTTAACAGCTGCTTGCTTTCTGATTCACGAACATTCTCACTCTTCGCTCCCATCACTACAGCAATCAAACGCATATCACCTTGTGTTGCAGAAGTCGCTAGACTATAACCCGCACCACTTGTATAACCAGTTTTCATGCCATCGACATTCATACTACGATCACGAAGCAAGCCATTACGGTTGTATTGAGTGATGCCATTGTAAGTAAACGAGGTTTCGCTATACAGCGGATAGATATCAGGTAAGTCACGAATAATCGCTTGGCCCAATTTGGCAATATCATAAGGTGTCGAATATAAACCGTCACTGTCTAGGCCGTGAGGGTTGGTGAATGCCGTGTTAGACAATTCAAGCTTGGCGGCCCAACTATTCATCAAACTCACAAACCCTGATTCACTTCCCGCAACATGCTCAGCAATAGCAACACTGGCATCGTTACCAGATTGAACAATCAGACCACGGTATAAGTCAGACAAAGAAACGGAAGTATTGACTTCAATAAACATTTTTGAAGAATCTGGGAAATTTTTTGCCCAAGCATTTCGGCTGATGACAACCTCATCATTCAACGTAATATTGCCTGTATTAATTTCTTGACCAGCTACATAAGCAGTCATCAACTTCGTTAAACTCGCGGGGTTTAAACGTTTGTGGGCATCACGTTCAACCAGTACTTTCCCCGTATGGAAGTCCATCAAAACATAACCACGAGAACTGAGTTCCGGCGCATTTGGCACAACTGAAGGCGCAGCATAAGCCAACGAGGATACAGCAGCGAACCCTGTAATTAACACTGTGTGTAATATAGTACTTTTTCTCATCATGACATCTTATCTTAGTAGCATTTAAGGCTTACAAACGGTACCCGAATGAATTCAAAGCGCGGGATTACCTAGTTAAAAAACGAGTATATTGAAACGGCGCTCAGTTACAGCCACCTTGTTACGATTGGTTACTTTTACTCAATGTTTGTCGAAAATAATGAGAGGTAGGTAGAGCTTTCGTCTTGAAGAATGAAACAGGAGCGAAAATAATTCCGTAACGCTATGTTTTTTGAGAGGGGAGAAAAAGCGCGCAAGTCAATTCAGGGAGTAAGTTGGTATAGGAAAAGTAGTTGAGCTTTTATCCATATCTAAATAGGAAACAACAAAAACAATCAACAATAAGCCCAGCTAATTATTTACCAAGAAAACATATTGAAAACGCATCATAAAATCGTAATTAATTATCGATAAATTTAAAAACCTAATATTATAATTTATGCAAATTTCATTTATTATTAAACTGGAGAAAAATACAGCTTTCCTTTTTTAAAACTAAGAGACGATTTTTTCGATGTTTTTAGGTTTATCTCATCAGAGAACTTGGTATAACAGTGAGGGATAAGACATCCGGACTTAGCGCGAAAGGATAACCCACTGTTATTTAAGTTCACACGCTGCTTTTTAATGACTAGAGACTTTAAACTGCGGTTACCTTCGGTTTGTGCGGCTATTCTTTGACGTATCCCAACCCAGTACGACTCAAACGACGACATCATACATATCCTCTTTCATGATATAAGCATTAATAATTAAACATCGCTAAAAGCTAAGCTTGTCTTAAATAAAAGTACTAGAAATTGATTTTATTTCTTCAAAACAAATCAACCCGCATATTCCACATAAATTTAGTGGTTATGTCAAATATTAATTATCATTAATTTCATTTATAATGGATATAAAATCAGTTTATAATTTTCAAATAATTTAATTATTAGAAAGCAGTATGACCAGTCCATATTTAACATGGAAATATGAGCTTTGTTTTGCATCATAATATATAAATACATTAAAGATTCATCTACGAACTAAATGCTCTTCAAGAGGTGATATAAATTAGCATTTCGATACTAAATGAGAATAAAAATAGCGCACCGTATATGGTGCGCTATAGATTTGATTAAGGTCACTGTATAAGCATAGATAAAACTAAACTCATTTGACGTAGCTAGGCCAAGATTGCTTATGGTTTAAGTTTCAATACTTTATCAATATCTTCTGCGCTGTGGCGCTCAGGTAACTGCTCCCATTCTTCACCCCATGAACGGTTCACAATTCGACCACGTTTTACCGCTTCACGCTCATCAATTACTTTTGCCCAACGCACAACGTTTTTGTAGCTTTCTACGTCTAAGAATTCAGCCGCATCGTAAGCACGACCCAACACAAGGTTGCCGTACCATGGCCATGTTGCGATATCAGCGATGCTGTACTCATCGCCACCTAGGAATTCATTGTTCGCAAGACGCTTGTCTAATACATCTAACTGACGTTTTGCTTCCATTGTAAAGCGGTTGATTGGGTACTCGAACTTCTCTGGTGCGTACGCGTAGAAGTGACCAAAACCACCGCCTAGATATGGCGCAGAACCTTGCAGCCAGAATAACCAGTTCATTACCTCAGCACGCTTAGCGCCTTCTTTTGGTAAGAAATGATCAAACTTCTCTGCTAGATAAAACAAGATGTTGCCAGATTCAAACACGTTCACTGGCTCAGAACCCGAACGGTCAACCAATGCCGGAATTTTAGAGTTTGGGTTAACAGCCACAAAGCCAGAGCCAAACTGGTCGCCATCGCCAATCTTAATCAGGTATGCATCGTATTCTGCTGCCGTTACGCCAGCCGCCAAAAGCTCTTCAAACATGATCGTCACTTTCTGACCATTTGGGGTACCCATTGAGTAAAGTTGGAATGGGTGCTCACCAACTGGAAGCTCTTGCTCATGACGTGCGCCAGAATCCGGACGGTTGATGCTCGCCCACTGACCGCCGTTTTCATTATCGTTTGTCCAAACTTTTGGTGGAATGTATTCGTTAGCCATTGTTTTCCCTTATTGTGTTTGAATGCATCTTCAAACTGACGGGTCTTACGCGCCAGCAAGCATTATTAACATCACCTCTTCGCCAACTGCGATTAGGCATACTCAAGATATTAGGTCGAATTCGCTAAATAAAAGTCCTGTAATCTCTTTTAGTTAGAACCTTTGGTTATGGGATTTTCTTTCACGCTATAAGTAAAAACGTCACGGTAATGTGAACTAGGTTCGAGATGCCAACGATGAGTAAGCTACACTCGGCGGCGCACCTCTATTTGGGGATTTAGAACAACCGCTAAACTTCAAAGTCACCAAGAATGAAGTTGTTCTGGATACCTTAGTTCAAACAACTTACGTGCGTGATAGGCAGTTAAGTTAGATAGTTAGAAAGAAAAACGCCCTTCACTAAATCAATGAAGGGCGTTTTAATGTATTCGAAACCGTTACTTAGCTGATTCAAACAAACCAGAAATACCTTTCAAAGGGAAAAGCCTTGCTTGCTCCAACCCTCTCAACGTTACCGTATTGAGGTCATCAATAAAGAAACGACTGGTCATCGTGTGTTTGCCGCCATTAATGAAAATCTCGATGACAGAATTGTCGATATACATCTCAATCGTCTGCTTAGCGTCCAATCTTGGTGCTTTTCGAATACCACCAAATTCTTCTGCGTACAAATGAGACATGTGACGACGGTCCAGCATAAACTCGTGCTCTGTCGCACTAAAGACGATGTTGTCACCTTTGAGGTTACTCAGCTCAAGTTCAAAGCCATCGCCCTCAAGGTCTAATTGGATCAAACAACTTGTGCTTTCCAGTGTATGGGACTGTGCAAAGACCACCTCTTCTTTTCTTAAACTCTCCAATTCAGGGAGTGGAGTTTGAACAAGAAAACCATCTTTCAACGTTAGTTCTCTAGGAAGAGACAACATTCCTGCCCACTGGTGTGTGACCGATGGTGTGTCGATTTCTGGCAACCCTATCCATGCAATAAGAATGCGACGCCCATTCTCATCTAAATAGGTTTGTGGGGCGTAGAAATCAAACCCATAATCTGGCTGTAAAATATCTTGGTGGTTTTCTAAAGTCATCGACTCTAGGTTCAACTGATCACCCACGATATACGCGACAGAATAGATGTTTTTGAAATCATAAGGATTACTACTGCTCACGCCCTGTGGAGAAAACAGCATCACCGATTGACCATTAATCTCAAAGAAATCAGGACACTCCCACATGTACCCAAGGTCAGAGAACTTGGTCTTGATAGGACCTTTATGCTGCCACGTTTTCAAATCTTTGCTTTGATAGAGCGCCATAGAACCATGCTCGGTTTTGGTTTGAGCACCCACCACCATCAAATAGTCGTCGCCTTTCTTCCAAACTTTTGGGTCACGAAAGTGCTCCGTGTAATGTTCGTTCTCAATGACTACACCGTGCTTTTCAATGCTGCCGTCTGAATCCATGGTGGCAAAACACTGTGTTGGGATTCGATTCCAGTTTTGGTCACGCTTGTTGCCAGTAAAAAACAGCAAAGCCTTGTTGTTTTCCACCAAAGCGCCGCCCGAATAGACACCATGTGAATCGTAGTCTTGGTCGGGATGAAGACCCACGCCATGATCAGTAAAATGGATGAAGTCTTTAGTAGAAAGGTGATACCAATACTTCATTCCATGGACTGGTCCCACAGGCGTCCACTGGTAAAAGATGTGGTGCTCACCATTGAAATAGCACAACCCATTTGGGTCATTTAACAGCCCAAATCTAGGGGCGATATGAAAACTAGGAAAGCCTTTATCTTGCTGACGTGAAAGTGTCATTTCTTCGATATCACACTGAGGGATTTGCTCAAGTCGGCGATATCTTTGCTCTACAGTCCAACGGTTGTTTAAGCTCATAATTTTTCTCAACTGAAATTGGATCTGAAGATCATTGCCCTATAAATTGCAGCAACTCTGTCTGGGTCGGAAGCGCGGTCATTGCGCCTTTTTGCGTCGTCGCTAATGCACCACAGCCATTTGCCCATTGAATCGCAGAGCTAACAACAGGATGATTTTTCCAATCGTCATGCCGAGACAGGCATGCCAGTAGCCCTCCGACAAAAGCATCACCCGCACCTGTGGTGTCAATCGGACTAACGACTTGACCTGTGATCAGTTCACTCTGACTTTCAAAGACGCGCCAAACACCTTTCGCACCTTGTGTCACCAAGACCAAAGCAATATTCAAAGAGGCTATTTGTTGTAAACCTTGCGCCATCGACGTTGAGTCAGTTAAGAACAAAAGCTCTTCTTCAGAGAACTTAACCACATCGGCCATCGCTACAGCCTTCATCACGACAGCTTGGATTTCTGATTGATCTTGCCACACTTCATCACGCAAGTTAGGGTCAAAGCTAATGAAACCACCAGCGGCTTTTGCTCTTTTGATCGCCTCAAATGTGCTGCTTCTACTTGGCTCATTTGCCAGTGAAATTGAGCAAACGTGTAGCCAGTCACCTTGCTTAAAGTTTGGGATGTCTTCAACAGACATAAACTGATCAGCGCTCGGTTTTACCATAAATGTAAAGCTGCGTTCCCCTTGATCGTCTAAATCTACCACCACTGTTGATGTTCTTTGCTCAGGGTCTTTAACGAGAAACTCCGTGCTCACGCCCTTTTGATCGAGCGTTGATTGCATGAAGCGACCAAATGGGTCATCACCTACACGTCCAAAAAACGCACTCTTACCAGATAGACGAGCAATTGCTACGGCGACATTCGCTGGTGCACCACCGGGACATTTGAGTAAAGAAGTCTCAGATTCCGGTATTAGATCGACAACTGCATCACCAGTTACCCATACTTGATTCATCTTGCTTACCTTAAAATTAAAGCCCTGATAGTCCAACGTGTTGAACACCTTCACTACCAAGTAAAAATTGAAAAAGGCTAGCCAAGCCATTAGTGCTTGGCTAGCACCCCAAACATTTAGGAAAAGAAGTGGATTTTGGGGGACTCCACCCTTAAGGAGTTCAGATTAAGCCGCTGCTTTTTTACCGACTTTAGCGCGGTCACGCATACCAAGAACAATGGTGAGAACAAATGCGGTCAAGAACGCGATCACCATACCCGCGATGTAGTACCCAATCTTCTCTGGCGTAATGGAAATGATGCCTGGAAGACCAGCTGCGCCCAATGCCTGAGCTTTCACATTAAACATTGTGATGAACGCACTTGATAACGCCGCAGCGCAAACTGCCGCAATAAATGGGTAACGTAGTTTTAAGTTAACACCAAACATAGCCGGTTCTGTAATACCCAGCAAACCCGTAACACCCGATGGAATCGCAATACCTTTCATCTTCTTATCTTTGCTCATCACGCCCACCGCCAACGCTGCCGCTCCTTGAGAAACGTTAGACATCGCCGCAATAGGAAAGATAAAGGTGCCGCCCGTCGTCGCAATATCCGCAAGAAGTTGAGTTTCAATCGCAATGAAGCTGTGATGCATACCAGTAATAACAAACGGAGCATAAATAAGACCAAATACCGCACCACCAACAAAGCCAGCTGTGTTGTATAGCCAGTTCAGACCATCACCCAATAGGAAACCGATATCACGCGTGAACGGACCGACGACAGTAAACGTCAGCAAACCCGCTATGAAAATCGCCAGTAATGGCGTTAAAAGGTTGTCTAAAACAGAAGGGATGACTTTACGTAAGCCTAGCTCAACCTTCGCAAGAATGAATGCCGATACCAAAACCGGTAACACCGAACCTTGGTAACCCACTTTTTGGATTTCAAAGCCAAGAATATTCCAAACCGGAATGTTGCCAGACACAGATGCGTCGCCGAATCCCCAACCATTCAGCAAGTCAGGGTGAACCATCAACATACCTAGCGCCGCCCCTAAATATGGGTTACCGCCAAACTTCTTACTGGCTGAAAATGCCAGCAGAATAGGCAGGTAAACAAACGGCGCGTTCGCAAACGTGTTGATCATGTTCGCCAAGTCTGTCAGTCCTGGGTTGGCATCAATCAAAGATTTGCCATCAATGAACAAGCCTTGAGCAGTCAATAGGTTATAGATACCCATCAACAAACCACCAGCGACGATTGCTGGAATGATTGGAACGAAAATATCAGACAGCCCTTTCACCGCGCGCTGAACAATGTTTTGTTTCTCTGCGCCAGCAGACGCAACGTCGTTGGTGGACATTTCACTCATCCCCGTCAACTTCGCCATTTCTGCATAAACTTGGTTTACGATGCCAGATCCAAAAATGATTTGGTACTGACCCGCAACTTTGAACTGCCCTTTTACTCCTTCAAGGCTATCAATCGCTTGTTCATCTATTTTTTGCTCATCTGCAACGGCAAGGCGTAAGCGTGTCGCACAATGCGCAAGTGCGGTGATGTTGCTTTTACCACCTAATAGAGTTAACAACTCTTTTGCTACTGCCGGATAATTCATTTCATACCCCATTGGATTATTATCTGAGCTTGCGAAATTTTCGGGAACGTTTGCAAAACAGATTTTTGCTCAATAAAACCAAATGATCAAAGATAAAGCAGAGAGAATGTGAGAATGATCGTCAAATTCTCTCCCTAAGAGCAGTATAGGAGGTTAGAATCGCTACTTATCAAAGAGCTTTTCATCTTCTCTTTGCAAACAATCCCAAAAACGAAAAACAGAATGGATAGGAACAATGGCGAGTCTGCATGATGTCGCCCGTCTGGCTGGCGTATCAAAATCAACAGTGTCACGGGTTATAAACGATGAATATGGCGTAAAAGAAGCGACAAAACTGAAGGTCCGCCAAGCAGTAGCGGAATGTGGCTATGTGCCGAACCAAGTCGCTAAAGATCTAAAATCTCAAAAGACCAATCTGGTTGGTGTCATTGTTCCTCGGGTTTCCTCTCATGCCACATCCCAAGGTGTCGATGGATTAACCGATGTCCTTGAAAAAGCCGGGAAACATGTCTTACTTGCTAGCACTCACCAAGCCCACGAAAAAGAACTGGAATACATTCAGATCTTTAACCAAAAACGGGTTGAAGGGATCATTCTTTACGCCACCCACCTCGATTCCAAGCTGGTAAAAGCAATTCAAAACTCAGCCGTCCCAGTTGTGCTCGTCGGTCAAGATGGTTCCATGTTTAATATTCCAAGCATCATTCATGATGACGCACGAGTAGGGTTTGAAGCGGGAAATAGACTGGTTGAAAAAGGTTGCCAAACCATGGGTTTTATTGGTGTGCAAGGTGACGATATCGCGGTAGATAAGCAACGCTCTGAAGGATTTGTTCAAGCGCTACAGCATCATGGTTTTGAGCTCGCCTTCCATGCTCGTGGTGACTTTACCATCGATTCTGGCTATTCATTGGCAAAACAACACTTAACAAAGAACCCTAAGCTAGATGGCTTGTTCTGTGCGACAGACCGTATTGCTATCGGTGCGATGAGAGCGATTCAAGAGCTCGGGTTAACACCGGGTAAAGACGTTTTAGTGCTAGGCGTTGGTGATGATGAGCTCGCATCAGTGTGCACCCCAACCTTATCAACATTTAACTATGCATTTGATAAAGCAGGGGAAAATGGTGCGAAACTGTTACTAGATAGAATTGCCAACAGAAGTTTTGAAATGAGTAAGATGGTACTAACCTTCAAAACTATTGAGCGTCAGTCCTGTTAATGAAAAAGCGCCAACTGAAATCAGTTGGCGCTTTTCTTATTACTCTTTGTAGGTTAGGTCCCTTTAGAACCAAGTTTCCATTTGCAGTGCAAACAGAACTTCACCACCATCACCCATCGTTGCAGCACCCGCATCCTGGCTAATCGAGTAGCCATTCAAGTCTTCGCTCCAATCAACGTAGCTAACTGCAAAACGTAGCTCCGGACGGTCAAAGAAACCTGCAGCGGTAGACATCTTAAGCGTTGGTGCAATTGTCGCTTTGTAAAAACTGCCACTTGCTTTATCAATCGCATTGTCTAGGTCCATGTATTGGTATGAGCCTTCATAAACCATCTCAAAGTTCTGCGTAAACTCTTGCGCTAAGCGGATGTTGAACGATGCCCACGTAAATTCATCATTTTTAGCAAAGCGATCTTGGCTGTGTTCTGCTAGCAACGCAGGTGCTACACGCCAGTTGTCGCCGATGCGTGTTACACCATAGCTGAACAAGCGTACGGCTTTTGCGTCTTCTAACAAATCTCCGTTTGAACCGATGCCTTTAAGTTCCGCACCCAGTCCATCACCCATCAAAATACCGGTTTTAGAGAAGCCTTCACTCATGCCAAAGAAGTTATCGCCATGGTAAGCAAACATCGCATGTAAACCTTTGTCCGCTGCGCCTTCTACGCGATCATTGTTATCAGCTGACGTCATGCCGTTCAGCATCAATTGCCAATTACCGAAGCGGTTGTTCATTGTCGCGATATAGTTTTCAACATCCGTTGACGAGCTATCAATCTCACCAAAATCTCGACCATAGATCGAGAAGTTTGCTTTCCATGATTCGCTCATTTGGACGTCATACACACCAGCACCAGTGCCAGATAAGAAAACAATATCCGAGTCAAAGAAGTGAATGTCAAAGTTATCACGATCAAATCGTTTACCAGCCCAAAACGTCGCGTCAGCAAAAGCTCTTGATTCAGAGAACATACTCAACTTGTTTAGCTCAGCATATACCTGACGAACGTTTAATTGACTCTCGCTCGCCGTCCATTCGTTATTGGTTTCCGTACTATCTGCCAACATGATTCGGAACAATGCGCTGGAACCATCATCTGCAAAACGTTTGTGAATAAGGTTTGCTTCCACATAATGATCATCCTCTACCCCTAATCGCCCAACTGGAGCGCCAATAGCACCAGCTGCCGTCATGTAAGGACCAGTACCCACTGCACCATTCAGATCGTCATTAATCAGTAGCCCGGAACGAGCGTAGCCATGAAACTCAAAGCTTGAGGCTTTCTCATTTGCTTCTGTGGATGCTTTTTCTGTCTGCTCAAGTCTCTGTTCTAATTCATTAATTCGCTTTTCAAGAGCGTCAACATCTGTTGCTGCGAATGCAGGTGCAGTAACCATTCCAAGCGCTACTGCCATCGTCAAAGTGTGTAGTTTCATTTCCATAGTCTCACGTAAATTTATACTTAGGCGTATTGCAAACGTTCCCAAGGAAAAATCGCAAACTTATGGTGACTTTAAATGTCCATCTAAAGCCTGAATTTCAGAGCGCTCGTACTCAGAGCGTCTCTACTACTTATATCAATGAGGGCGATAATATATAAACTTTTCGGGAACGTTACCGTTAAGAGGCCATTTTGTTACTTCTATCACGTTCAATTGTGTTACTTACAGAAAAATCATTAACCAGCGCACATTTGAATTAATTGTTAGCGCTAGAGGAAGTAGTTTGAAGGTGACAGGCTACAAAGAAGGAGTTTAATGTTCATTTGAGAGAATACTCCCTCGCTTCCCTATGCTACTTGATGGTAACTCATCTCTATTTATTGATGAAAAGTAGCAGCTAAGGTTGAACGTAACTAAGAGCGAAGCGGATCTCGATACCTCATTTCAAACAACTTGAAAGGCTGTTAAGACGAGATAAACGACCTTCATTTTCTGTGAAGAGCGCTTTGTTGTTCTAATTCAAGCTAACGAAACACTTTTTTGGACAGAAGTACGTTAGAATACATACCCTAAAGTAGTCATAGATTTATTCAACCACTGCCTGAAAATGAGCCAGCCGCTCCCATTAATCAGAATGATAAAATGCCCAATAGAGATACATGAAAAAGCCAACTGTAATCACAGTTGGCTCAGTATTTCCCCTTGAACTTTTAAGCCTTATATTGACTAGAGCGTTAGTTCGGAAAGTGTTTATTTAAGAAGTCCAAAACATGAGTAACGTACTTCTCGGTATCAAAGACAGGTGCACTGTGTCCTACACCTTCTTCAATGAAAAGTTGGTTGGTAACTCCATGCTCATCAAGCTTAGCCTTAAGTATCTCACTTTGAGATAGAGGCACTCGCTTATCCAAGGTGCCGTGTAACTGTATATATGGTGGAGTATTTTCATTCACATAACTCGTCGTTGATGCTTTCTTGGCAAGCTTTGGAATATTGTTTGGAATATCTCCTAAGAAACGAGATACAGACGATTTTTTGCTGGTTTTCTTGCCACCTTTATTACTTAACTCAAGTAAATCGGTAGGGCCAAAAAAGCTTACTACGGCTGAGACCTTGTACTTTGGTGGCTCATAGAAATCTACTTGGTTGTATGCCGAGTTAGTCGCACCAATAAAGCCAGCGAGGTGCCCGCCAGCAGAGCGTCCCATTATCACAACATTGTCCGCTTTAATACCGAGCTTTTCAGCATTGTCGTACAAATAGTTCAGTGCATCATTAATGTCTTGTACTGGTTGAGGAAAGATCGCTTCTCCACTTAAACGATAATCAACTGAAGCTAGCGCATAACCTTCATTCAACACAGACTGAAGTAATAATGGGTTCTTTTCTGGGATGGCGTCTTTGCTCCCACGTTTCCATGCACCACCATGTACCCAGACTAATAACGGGTAATGAGTATTTGATTCAACCGAAGGCGTATAAAGATCGAGTTTAATCTCTCTTTCACCTACAGTTTTGAACAAGATATCCTTCTCTACATTGAACTCCCCAGCCAAACAGACAAAGGGCATAAGTAGCAGAGAGGTCATCGCAGACTTAATTTTCGTATTCATTGTTTTGTTATTCGCTTAAAAAAGTAAGTAGATTAGAAAGTCGCTTCAGCAGCTAACCAGTAGCGTCGGCCATCTTCAATGTAGCCAAACTCTTCCTCTGTGATTTGCTCATCGAACAAGTTATAAACCGCTGCCATTAACTTCACATTCTTAGTTACACGCCAGTTCACACCGAGATCCACGTAAGTAATAGAAGGTGCCAACGTTCTTGTGCTATCACTAGTGATGTTGTTTTTCTCTTTGCCTTGATAGTTCATGCGGGCCCATGAAGCAACATCATCACGCACTGCCCAATCACCATTAAGTGAGAAGATATGTTCAGGTGCTTGTACAAGAGGCAAGCCATCATCATCGTCATTAGTGTTCTTTTCACTACGAGTATACGAGTAGGTTGCACTTAGTGTAATTGACTCTGTAATACCCTTAGATACGGAACTTTCTGCACCATAGCTGTTCGCATCATCAATGTTGACGTAAGTGCGGTCGCAACTTCTGCTATCAGTACACGTCGGATCGACAAACTCACTTTCGATCTTGTCTTTGAAGTCGCTGTAAAACAAAGTAATGTTTGCAGAAAGGTCTCGCTCATTAACGTAATACAGTCCCATCTCTGTATTGATGGAGGTTTCTGCTGTTAAGTCTGGATTACCGTAAATAGAACAACGCCCTCTACAGCTCTCTTGAACCCACTCTTCGTCCATTTGTGTCAAACTAGGTGCTCGATAACCCGTAGACACACCACCTTTTAGCGTCCAACTAGGGTCAATAGACCAGACCCCGTAAGCTCTTGGGCTAAATTGCCCGTCAAAGATCTCATTGTCGTCGTAACGTAAACCAAGGGTGAGAGCGAATGTATCCGTGAGATACCACTCGTCCTCAGCAAATACTGCCCATTGCTTGTTTTTAGAGGTCAATGACAGTTTATTATCAGTCAGATCCTTTTGCTCGAAAGATGCGCCCAGTGTTAAGTAGTGAGCATTAAGAGGCAGACCCCATTGCGTATTAATTTGACTATTCTCGACTTCTTTATCTGCACCGATATTTTTTACTGTTTCATTACTGATAAATGAAGAACTTGTACCCCAAGAGTAGTTTCCGTCGTGGCTAAAACCAATAGATTGGCGTTCATATTCTCGTACTGCAACTTGAGACTCTCGCTCCACTGATTTACCTAGAGTGGTCTCTCGCTCTTGGTTATGATTGGTGAACTCCAGAGTAAAAGTGTCATCCGAGGTAGGTGTGAGGTACAAAGAAGCTCGATAGTTGTCGAGTGTCTTACCTGCATAACCACCTTCAATTTCATCTTCTTTTCTTTCCTGATACAGTCCAGTCAAAGAAGTACTCAACAGACCATCAATGACAGGGCCAGCAAGGTAAAGCTGCCCTTGATAGCTATTTCCAGATTTTGAATTTTCTTGAAGCGTCGTTTCTGCACGCAAGCTTCCGTGCCACTCTTGATAATTTTTACGCGTAATAATATTAATCACACCCCCCAAAGCATCAGACCCATAAAGGGTTGACATAGGGCCACGTACAACTTCAATACGTTCAATTGCACTCAACGGGGGAAGCCAGTCTTGTTCAGTAAACGTACTACCATTAGTTTGAGTTTCTCGACCAGACTGCTTCCTGCCATCAACAAGAATGGCCGTATATTGAGCAGGCATACCTCGAATTGAGATATCTTGGCCATCACCACCTCCTGTAACGGTTACCCCAGGTATATCACTTAAAGCATCAGTCAAATCTTTATATGAGCGATTTTCAAGTTGCTCTCGGGTGAGAACACTTATTGTTGCTGGCGCTTCTGTGACATTCTGTTCGTAACCAGAGGCTGTAACCACTACGGTTTCCATTGCTGTTGTATTGATACCAGTCTCAGGTAACTGGTCATTTGCAACAACGACCATAGGTACAGTAATACAAGCAGAAACAACTGATGTAGAAAATAGAGAGTATGTGAAAAGAGGCTTCATATTGAATAGGCTTAAAATGTAATTGCATTTAATAATTATTATCAATTAAACCTGATTATCATAATCACTGACAAGTTAATCACTATCGAGAAAAGAGAATATCACTATCCAATATACGAATAGTTAACCACGAATTACCCGATATAAGCATTTAAGCTAAAGTATCGGTTCCAACATAGAGCTGTTTAAAGATCTCTCGTACCCATTCACACATAGGATCATCGTTAAAGCGTTTGTGCCAATATAGGAAGACTTCTTGAAAGTCCAACTGTAGCTCGGCAGGTACTTCTCGAACGATCAAGCGAGGGTCTTGACAAGCTGCCTCTGCAAAAGGTGTCGGTAGATGAAATATAATCTCAGTCTCCGCAGCGATACTTGGAGCAGAACTAAAGTTATTCAGTTGCACTGGCGCTGATAAACGCTTTTTTTTGTTCGCTAACCCTAGCTCTTGGTATTTATGCTCAAACGACAATCGCTTCTCACCCTGCAAAGAGACTTGTCCAAAGTCAAATTCGGCCAAACGCTCTGGAGTTAGCTCTAAATCGGCCAGTGGATGATAGCGGCTCATAAGCAAACGGAAAGTACGCTTAGCAACAACCATTCGATAGATATTTTGCTCAGAGCTTGGCGGTTGATGAGAGGAAAGTGCGAAATGAACATCTCCAGCCACCAACGCATCAAAATGACGTTTTGGTGCTGAGTCCAAACTGACCTTAAGGTTTGGAGCCTCTTGCCGAATCTTAGCGATAACCTTAGGCATTAAGGTATTAATCTGAGGAAGAAGGCCGTAAACCTTAACGGTGCTTGATACAGTGCTCGGATCAAACGAGTCTCTATGGGCAAGTTTTTCTAAACTGGTAATCACATTATTGATGTCTTGCCTTACTGACTCTGCTTTTGGAGTCAGTTCATAGCCGTATTTCTTGCGCACCAGTAATTCGTCATTAAAGAAAACTCTCATTTTTTGCAGTGCTCGACTTACCGCAGACTGGCTCATATTTAAAGCCATAGCGGTGTTAGATACATGCTTCTCTTCGAGCAAGTGCTTTAAAACAAAGAGCAAATTCAGATCAATTTGAGATAAGTTCACGTCAATACCACCCATCAAGCTTCCAGTAGGTGGTATAGTACATAAATCTCTAGAGTTTGTGGTAAGTGTTTTCGATACTACAAGGCACTATTGAAACACAAGTCTGGTAGCAGGACAGTTTCCGTGCTAACACGAAAAGGGGCGTGCGACGTGAGGTCGTATGAAGCGCTGTTCACCGCTCAACGAGTGAACCATCTGTATCACCAGATGAACCTAGGAC